>NZ_JBQFPG010000010.1:0-160809 GCF_056534355.1 Ruegeria sp. D7 | reverse complement strand
AAGTCGTTGTGCTCTCATCCGCGTTCAGCGAGGCTGGAACACAAGTCACTGTCGGTGTTGGCGAGGATCGTGCTCCTTGGAATTGCATTGCCTACAGTGATGGCGCGACCGCTGGTATCGAGTTCCTGGGCGACGAAGGCGCATTGTAGTCTGTTTGCTGTGTATCTCGAAAGCACCAGTCGTGATCAAATTTGAATAACGGCAAGCTCAGACATTCAAACCTCGTAATAGGATTAGGCTCTAACATTCTCAATCATGCAAAGGTTGTAGAAAATGCCCGTGACCAACTCGGTTGTAATTGCGATCATTTGCACTTTTGTGGCCATTGTTTCGGTTCCAAAATACATCATTGCACAAACCTGGGACATAGCATCACAGCACTCAGTCAACGGCGTAACGGTGTATGATACGGATGAGCTGTTAACTTTTGCCGGTCAATTGGCCTTCAATCGGTCAGGGCGCATCACAGCGGTGGAGGTCGCATCAACGATCACTCAGATCTACCGAGAAGACGGTTATTTTTTGGCTGAAGCCTGGCCCGGTCCTGATGGGCAGAGCATAATTGTTAATGAAGGGCGCATTCAAACCATCGAAATTGAAGGTGTAGATACGCGTACGTTCCAAACACTAGAGAAGATTTTTCAGCCCCTCACCACCTCCTATCCCATAACGCTGAAACGATTTGAGCGGGCAGTGATGCTGGCCGAGGACATACCTGACTTGGAATTGTCGACCGAACTTGATTACCCGGATCAGACTGGTGCTCGGCTGAGAGTATTGGGAGAGCCACTGCGAAAACAAGCCGGTAGTGCGACACTCGACAACCCTCCGCGTGAGCTTGGAGAAGCGCTTAGTTTTTATGTCGTACAAGAGTTTTATTCGACGCTGACCGTCGGAGATTTGCTGCGATTTGAGGGATCAGGCAATTACAATTGGGACAAAGACGATGAACACTCATTGTGGGGCGCGCTTACCTATCGCACGCCGCTGAACAGCAATGGTCTATACGGTGAGATTTTTTATGGGAACGTCAACGCAAAACGCGACATTTCAGGGGACTTTGCCAGAACAGATATTGACGGCGAGAACTTCACCCTTGCGTTGGGTTATCCTGTGATCCGCGATGTTGCTCGTTATGGATACCTGCTTTTGGATTATCGCCTTTCAGAATCGGATTCTGTTAGCGGTGGCGTTCCATTGTCCAGTGACGCAAGTGTTGTTGGCCTTACCTATCTGTACGGGCAAAACTATTCCAAAGGGCAAGCCTTTGAAGCCGGGTTAACACTGTCTGTTGGCGACAATGACAACGACACCACAGACGCAAACTTTGACGACGGGGACTCTTCGTTCTGGCACCTACGAGGCGGCGTCGGATACGAAAGCCCACTTACGGGCTTGTCGCCCAACACAGCTTGGCGCACCGAGATTTGGGGGCAGTACACAACAGACCGGTTGCCCTCTGTTGAAGAGTACTTCCTTGGTGATCGTTATGCTTTGCGCGGATATCGATTTGACGAAGTAGACGGTGATTCCGGGATTTCTGCGATATTCGAAATATCTCACTCCTACTTCCCCAGCTCTCAGAGCATTCATCGGCTAACGCCCTTTGCCTTTTTCGACGTGGGTTACATCTCGAACAATGACCCTGCGAGTTTTGAAGTTGATAATGCTACACTGGCATCCACAGGTCTGGGTTTGGACATCGAGTTCAAGCGAAACCTATTTCTGTCCGGATACGTCGGTGTCCCTTTGAGAGACGGCCCTTTAACCGAATCTGGCGATCCTGGCGCGTATCTTGCTCTGACAACAAGTTGGTGAGGATGTTATGAAACGGAACCGCATTGTTTTACTTACTGCAGCTTGTTTGATCGCAGAACTGGCCGCTACCCAGGTCGTTGCCCGCGGAAATCACTACGGGTGGTGCCGAGGCGTAGGGAACCCGCACCAGTCGAGCCAAGGATGCGGGCAGTCTGGTGGGCAAGGGGCAGGTAATCAAGTTACTGGCCCTACTCAGCCGGTGGCAAATCAGTTGCCGCCTAAGGGAACGCAGCAAACACCCACTTCCGTTACTGTTCCAGTCCTTGCGCCGGGCGCGGTACCGAACGCAATTCCCGGTCAGGTTCCTATTGCGACGCCAATAGCGGTTCCTGGTCAGGTTCCCACACCGATAGTAGCGCCGACGCTAACTCCGCCTTTGGCACCAAACGCGACACCAAACCGGGTTCCGACAGCCGTTCCCAATCAGGTTCCACCATTGGCTACCGGTCCTACCGCGGTGCCGCCGCAAGTTCCGACTGCAACTCCTAATCAAGTTCCGATAGCTATCCCTGGCCAGGTTCCGCCTCAACCTACCGACCCAACAGCGGTACCGCCACTTGTGCCAACCGCAACGCCAAACCAAATACCAGTCGCAGTTCCTGGTCAGGTCCCACCTCAGCCCACTGGACAAACTGCTGTGCCACCGCTCGTCCCGACTGCAACACCAAACCAGATTCCGGTCGCAGTGCCCGGCCGTGTTCCGCAACCCAGCGGTACTACGGCGACACCACCGCTTGCCCCAACCGCAACCCCCAATCAGGTTCCCACGGCGGTTCCTAGCCAGGTTCCACAGTTGACGCCGAAACCGACGGCAACTCACGTGGCCGTCCCAGGACATCCGAAACCTCAAGGCGTCGTGACAATCATGCGCCCCAAGCCGAGGCCGACAACCGGTAGTGTCCAGCAACCTAGCACAACACAAGTGACCCACCATTTAACCCACCAAAGTAATGCGAAGAAACACGATCACGTCGCAGCAACACCTGGACGACATGACCCGCACGACCTACCGAGATTCCGCAACGCGGCGGCCAAGGAAGACTGGGAATGCGTTGCCAGCGGATTTGGACAGCGCCGGTATGATGCCGGGCGAGGCGTGTTGCTGAACAACGGAGCGTTGCGGCACCTCGGAAACGTGGACGCAATGGCCCGGGATGTACCTGCTCGGCATCCAAAACACTCTGGGTGCATTATATCGGTTAAACGAAAGCAGCGCTGAAGCTCGCTTGGTAGGTTTTGCGCGGACAATGAGATTAATCGACCACTAGTTTGTCAATTGTCATCTGGTTAATCGGATTTCGCATTACCCTTATTCCCTGGCGTTTACGTTGACTGACGTAGCCCAACAATGCTCCGTACCTAAATTTACTTCACATAGGCCAACACTCTAAAGTGCCGCACTTCCACCAAGAGCCTCCGACCATCTGGGCAGTTCAGGTTGGGCAAGCGAAACTTTGAACGGCACCTTTGCAAAGTCAGATTTCGGCGCCTTGCTTTTATGGGAGCTTCGAGCAGCATCGGTCAATTTGGTTCAAAGTAGCCATTCGTTGCAACTCTCACCAACGCCCGCTCCGCGAGACAAAGTGACCTTTCGCTGCATGTGCGCCAGGGTCTGTTTTTATGAACGCAGTAAATCGGGTAGCTAGGACTAGCATCATCAATCGCGGTAGAGATTGACGCCGTTGACGTACAAAGCAGCTCGAAGGGCAAAATTGGTTGACGTTGAGCCGATGTTGCGACTGCCTAAAAGGCTTGGGCACAATTCTGTAGGCAAGAGAAGCTTAGCTTTCTGCCATCCAAATCACAGTTGAGGATCGCTAGAGGCTTATTTTGTGTCTGGCGACAGCGCCCTCTGTGGGGTTAAACATCGAAGCCAGAACGAGCTTTCCGAATGCAGGAGCCAATACTACTACTACCTTATGCGTTGATAAGTGTATTCCTTAAAACAGCTTATAAGTCACCTCATCGCAGAGTCGGTTCAGGTGGCAAGCAGTCTTTATTCTGAAGCGGACCGTATCGTGTCAACGAAATAGCTTCTTCCGCCTTTTTCGCAGCATTGCAATGGTTTCGCTCTAGAACAGAAAAAAGGGAATACGGATCACCTCTAGTGGCCACTTAGAGCAAGAAGTCTCTATCGGCGTAGAGATTACTTCGAAGGTTCGCAGTTTTAGATGAACCTGCGCATGAAGACATTCGCAAAGAAGCTTGAAAGAGTGATGGGCTTTTAATACTCGTATCTAGAAAAATACTCGAACTCTTCACTAAATACGATCGTCGGCTTCGATACGCTCGGTTCTGTAGTTGGGACTTTTGGCATCTATAATGTTGCGTGATTGCCTTACTATCGAGACGGGCAAGCCGGAGCGACATGCTTCCGGGAAGCAGTTGACTCCCAAAAATGGCATACGGTACTTCGTATAGGTATTTGATTTAATTTGAAAAGTGGTGAGCCGTGCAGGATTCGAACCTGCGACCCACTGATTAAAAGTCAGAAACACCATAAATTGAACACTGAATCGCACCTTGTGCCATGAAGTCTCACGTAGTCGCAACTTTAGGTTTTAATAGCTGTAAAGTATAGCTTAGCACTATTGTCCCCCGATCATAGAGTGTCTAAACTAGTCTCATGACGTGTCATGCAATCTAGCGGACTTTGTCCCCCACGTGTCCCCCAGAGGTGATTTCAGTGAAGCTTGAGCTAAACGAGACTTATCTGAAAAGACTAGAGCCGCCGGAGGTTGGTCGGCTTGAGATATCGGACACGAAGCGCGCTGGTCTGCGTCTGAGGGTGTACTCGTCAGGTCGTGCAGTCTGGATGTACGAGAAACGGGTCAAGAGCGGTGCTAAACGCAAACACACGCTTGGCGTCTACTGCACTTGGAGTGCCGCAGGAAAGCGTGAGACGGGTCCGATTGGATTGGCTGAAGCCCGGAGGGTCGCGCTGGACATCGAGGCGGAAGCAGCTCGGGGGTTTGACAGAGTTTTGGTCGCCGAAAACGCTCGGCGCGAAGAGCAGAAAGCCGCCGCAAGCATCCAAACGGTCCAGAATGTGCTGGACACTTACGCCGAGTTGCATCTTTCCAACCTGAAATCAGGTGATGAACGAAAGCGCCAGCTCACGGACGCACTTACCACGCACTTGGATCAACCGGTTGGCACGCTGACTCGTGCCAGCCTCCAAAAGCCCGTCGATGACAAAGCCAAAGACGGCAAGCTGTTTATGGCCAACCGGATCAGGGCAGCGCTGAAACACTTCACACGCTGGGCATGGCGTCGGGAGTACTTGGAAGAGGATGTGGGCGACCGATTGGAACAAGCTACGAAGGAGCGAATTCGTGAGAGAGTTCTCTCGCTTGCTGAGATACGTGAAATCTGGGCTAAGTCATTTGAGCTGGGCGAGCTTTGGGGGCCATTGCTTCGTCTGCTCCTGCTTACGGTACAGCGCCGTAGTTCGGTCACAGGGCTGCGTAAGAGCGAAATAGACCTGACAAATGCCCGGTTCAAGAAAGCCATTTCCGACGAAAAGAATGAGCGAGCGCACACAACGCATCTGTCACCGCCAGCAATGATTGAAGTCGAAACTGCATTGAAACGGCTGGATCAGATGGAGGATGCAAAAGAGGACTACTTATTCAGCACTACTGGACGAACACCAGTGTCAGGTTGGAGCAAGGCGAAATCCCGATTGGATAAGTTGCTGGGTGACGAATTCGAACACTGGCGCTTTCACGATATTCGTACGGCCTTCGCCACACATATGGCGGAGCGTGGGGTATCTGAATCCGTGGTGGACCGAGTACTGAACCACGCCGCTACGGCCTCAAAAGCCAGTGCTGTTGCTCGCGTCTACAATCAGGCCGAATTGTTGGCTGAGCGCGCCATAGCATTGGAAAAATGGGCCAAACTGGTGGCTCTAGACGATGCTAAAGTTGTGAGAATTGGAGCGCGTTCGTGAACCGTGACACTTGGTCTATAGCCTTGAAGGGGGTCTTGCTCGGGCATTTCGACAGCCTAGGCGATGAAGAGGCAAAGAGGCGAGCTAAGGAACTCAGCGACAACTTGAAAACTGCTTTGACCTTGCAGTCGTACATCCATAAGGACCGCGCTCCAGAACTAGATGTTGAGAGCCTTCTAAAGGCTGCGAATGCATTGACCAGGGCCGCGAAATATATTGATGAGTTAGGCGTGCAAGGCAGTAAAACTCTGCCCGAGGTTTTGCGTCAATCTTTGCCAAACCCTGTAGAAGTCGGACTTTCTTATCCAGAAGAAAACCTAAAGGCCCAACAGGTCTTAGCTTCATTAATCCAGGTGTTGGCAGATGAAATCAAAGCAGCTAGCTCGAAGATAAACATGGATGCTCCTTCCGTTATGGCCGCCTTCGGTGAAGAATTTGAGTCTAACGAGCGGCACAACAGCAAGAAGCAAAAGATAGCTGCTGAGATGTTTGCGCGAGAATGCAGCAAACTATACGACGAAGTCACCGGCAAACGTCCAACACTGCCGTCTTCTGATGGCGTTCCTTACGGTCCGTTTTTAGCGTTTATTTCTGATGCATTCAAAGCTTGCCAAATCGACGCCAGTCCCGTCGTTTGGGCAAAGTACGAAGTTAAGAAATTTTCTCGCAAAATTAGTTAGAAAGCTCCTTTCGACCGTACAAATCGGCAGCCCTATACATCAACACATCGTAATCAACCGCGAGGTGTTGAAAATGAACGCAACCACAGGAGACCGCCTTCTTTCGGTAAGGGATACCGCAGTCATTCTTGGCTGTAGTGTCGCTACCGTTTGGCGTCGGACCGCTGCGGGGAAAATTCCCGAGCCGGTCAAACTGGAGGGCACGACCCGTTGGTCGGAAGCCGAAATCCAAGGCTTAATCGAGCAAGCAAAATCGCAACGTGTCGCCGCCTAAAAGAAAACCCCTACCCGCAATAGGCACGGGCAGAGGCGAATTCTTTTAGGTGGTACTGAGAGAATAGCCGAACGTCCGATGCCTTTCAACAAAAGAAAGGTAATATCGAATGATTATCGGTAATAACCAAACAACGAGTATCGAACGACCTCCGGCAAACGCGCTTCGTGTGTATCGCTGGACAGACCTACCAAATCTGACGGCCCCGGCTCTTTATCGGGTCACTGATCCGGGTCAGGAACCGCGCGAAATCTATGCATCCAAGCACAAGCGCCAAGTCCTAGAAGGGCTAATGCGGTCGCCACTCTACGCGGCTTCCTACTGCCGCCTCTCGGATCAAGTGCTACCTCTGCGCCGCGACGACGGTGTGAACATCGAATGCAAGATGTATCGTGGCGATGCAGACACCGGACGCCAAAAGTTCGGCATCTATGTTCTGGTATCGCAGGTCGAGTTGATTGAAACCGGCGAGGTGGCGGCATGAGAACTGTTGACCTGCAAGTATCTACTCTTCGCCGCAAGCATGGCCTTACTGAGGCTGCTGCTCGCATTGTCGCAGCATTGTATTTTGGGGAGGGCCGCTAATGGCCCTCATTACACAGATCCCCAAGAACAGTCGCGAGAAATACCGTGTCAGCCGGGATGAATTCCGTGGGCACGACCTCATCAATATTCGCGTCTACTTCATCTCAGAAGACGGAGACATGCGCCCCGGCAAACAGGGCGTGTCATTCTGGGCCTCATTGCTGCAGGAGTTCATAGACGCGCTCAGCAAGGCGGAGGCTGCATAGATGGGACAGAAGGCCTTTACTCAGATCAATTCCAGTATCCTGAATTCCAAGAAGCTCAGGCAATGCAGTCACGAAGAAAAGTGGGCGTACTTGTGCGCCCATCTTTCCCCGCTCGGCAGCTACACAGGGCAGTTCGAGTATCCCCTGGTCATGTGGCAACGTGATGCCCAGGTCGCGGACATCGAGCCCGTCATTGAGCGTCTAAGTGAAGTCGGCCTGATCCAATTCGACAATAACGAAGAGTTTGTCAGGATAACCGGTTTTCTCCGCCAGAGGCCGCCTGAGAACGCCTCACGTGCCCTCTCTTTGGCCATGGACCTTAGCTACACGACACCGCTGGAAGACACACGCGCTGACATTCTTATCGGCGGGGTCGCAGAATTGGCGGTTGGAGCGATTCAACGGGCTCAGAACTGGAATCCAAACAGCAGCGACTGGCCGAAACTGAGAGACACAATCCGCTCCCTGCTGAACACCACTTGGCAGCAATACGAAGACGCCCTGTGCGAACACCTGAACAGCGAACTGGAATCGGCTTCTGTAGCAACCCGAGCTGAAATTGGCTCTTTGTTCGCCCCTATCGTAGCCTTCGGGAAGGACACCGTGTCGTCACCCTCTGCACACCCTGTCGACACACGAGACGTAGACGAGACGATACGAAGACTAGACGAAAACGAAACAAAGACGAAAACGAAGACGCCGCAAATTTCAGATTTTTCCCAATCTCAAGGTTCAGGCCAGGAGAGAGGGTCGGATTGGCAAAGAACAGGGGAAAAGGTGTCAAGGGCAGCGCTGGATAGCGCCCTAGCACAATCGGCAAGGGCATCGAATTAAGGAGGTACGATTGAGCAGTGTACAGAACCGAAAAAGCGGAGCGAATACGGATGAGCGGAACCCGGATGGCACCTTTTCAACCGGCAATCCCGGCAAGCCCAGAGGAACCCGTCACAGGGTCACACGGGCGGTTGAGGAGCTGCTAGAGGGCCAGTCTGAGCAAATCACCCAGAAGGCTGTTGAAATGGCACTTGAGGGCGACAGCACGGCCCTTCGTCTTTGCCTGGAACGGATAGCGCCCACCAGAAAGGACGCACCAGTCAACTTTGAGCTTCCACCTATCAGCACTGCTAGCGAGGCCTCGAAAGCCTCGCAGGCGGTGCTGAAGGCGGTTTCAGGCGGCGAGATTACACCACTGGAGGGAGCAACGGTCATGGGGCTCGTTGAGCAGTACAGACGGGTTCTGGAAATGACCGACCTTGAGCAAAGGATTGCGGCACTGGAGGCAAAGAAATGAGTATCAAAAACCGCGTGAACAAACTGGAAAAAAAATCAGACAACAAGTTCAAGGTCGCCATCGTGAAAGGCGAATTCTTTGACAAGTGTGGCGAACCAATTTCAACAGATGGCGAGTATCCTCGAAATCTTGCGGAGCGGGTCCACAGTGCAATCGTTGGCGTTTCGGATTCAGAAGAAACCGTCACATTAGAGCGTGAGGAAAGTGAGACTGGTGCCGAGTTCATGCGCCGTTTCGATCAGGCTGGCAACCTTCTAGGCAAAGGCGCTGGGGCCACCGTAACTCTGCGCTGGGATGTCAATTGGATTTGATGGGAAGCACAAAATGAGCGTTCGCAAAAGACTAGAAAAGCTTGAGCAAGTATCTGCAAAAGGCCCAATCTTGGTTTTGCCTGATATAGAGTTTTACTCCCGAGATGGGCGACTGGTGCATAGCGTCTCGGGTTTTTGTCGTGCACCTGATGATTTCTCGGTAAGGCTGGAACCTGACATTTTCTTTTCCACAGCCAAAATCGATGGGTTGGAAGACATCAAGGTCGAGCGACTTGATGACGAAGAGTTTAGAGACTTCAGCCATCGGATTGATGATGCGTGCCAGACGGTGCTCAGCACTGAAAACAAAAGTCGGTTTTTGCCCGCTGTTGGTTGGCAATTTGCTTGGCACTGAACACTGTGGGGTCTAGGAAATGTGGAAAGCCACCAATGAGCACGTTCGAATGATGCGTTCAATGGAACGGTTTTTGAAAACGAAAGTTAGTGAATCGCTTATTACGTTGTTCGCCAATCCTCATCAAAACGCTACCGGCAGGGTGCGGCTAGAACCATCACCCAGGTACGATCCGCAGCCTCGTACAGCGCAAACTCCTGGGCCCTGCGTGACAGCATATTGGCACGATGCCCCCGTGACTCCGCCCAAGCCGACATCACAGCGTCCAGACCATTTTGACCTTTGGCAATGTTTTCCGCCACAAAACACCATTCGTAGCCTTCCTTGCGCACCCGCTTACCCACGTCAGAGCCGTTAGAGCCGGTATGCGAAAAGAAGCCCTTCTTCACCATGTCTTCAGCATGAGACTTGGCGGCTTTCTCCAACTTCCGACTGTAGACTAACCCTTGAAGACCTTGGCTTTTTCGAAACGTGTTCAGTTCGTCAGTCGCCGTGGGGTTTGCAGCGAGTGGCGCGGGCAAAAGAAACGCCAGAATTAACAACAAACGCGTCAGCATTTTTCCACCAGGTTTTGCCTAGAATGATTCACACGGATCCATAGATAGCATGTTGAATTCCCACCGGTCTTGATGAAACAACAATATCGCACCAAGGATTCTATTTGCATAGATAATAGCTTCGCTGGTTGGAGGTACGACGCGCCAAACTCGTACCCCCTCATCGAAATCGCTAATCCCATCACGACGCGCCGCACCTGCTTGGTATCGGTGCAGCGTGTTTGAATTGTGTCTGAGATAAGAAAATAAGGGGTCTACGGGAATCCCCCAATTTCGGACAAGGCGCTAACGGAGTAGATTGGGTTCAACGGAACAACACTACCACTCCGGATACCCCCTCAAGAGAGAGGGGCTGGCTAAGACCCCCTCATCCAGCCCCTCACCACCTTCACTCTCAATCATTTGTGAGACGGTGGGTTCTTCCCCTTCTCCCGAACCGGGAGGCCCGCACAGTATAGCACAAAAAACCCGTCATATTCAGCCCGCCATAAATGGGGGGTGTTCGGCAGGCCTATTGTCAGCAAATTTCGAGTTCTGCACTAACACATCGACTTGGTCGGATGTCGGCTATTAGCCCACTACTAACGTCTCGGTGAATTTGCGAGCACGGTAGATACGGTGCGCGTCTTTCTACTTCTTGTAATCACGATTGCGCCCAACACTAAGGCACATGCCAAAGCTTGAAGCAAAGAGATGGCTTCTCCAAAGGCAAGAAATCCCACGGCAAACATCGTAGGTAACTCGATGCTCCCGACTACTGCAGTTTGGGAAGCTCCGATGACAGGTGAGCAAATCGTGTAAATTAGCTGGGGCACGAACGCGGTGACTAGTCCAATACCAGCTATGAGAAGCCAATCAGATTGCTCACGCGGGAGAAGCTCTCCAACGTCAGCACCGAGAATGAGCGGAGCGAGGCCAAGAACAGACCCTAGAGAAACTGACGCTATGCGCGCTAATGGCGCAATCCGTGACAACCTGTGCACCAGGACGCAAATTCCGAAGCCAAACCCGAATGGAGCGGCAAGTGATATAAGCAGCGTTGGTACATGCTCTGTAGGGACTGACGCGGGCGAACCAGCAATGACAGCCGCGACCACAATCAGAGCAGCGGCCAACATGGCGCGTCGCGTGGGTGCATCGCCAAACACAGCCCAGGCAATGACTAGGGTGAACACCGGATAGGTCATGTATAGCACACCCACTGTCGATGCGGGCAACTTCTCCAGCGCCGTCACATATCCGATCCAACCAAGTCCCATTATGGCTCCGGCTGACAGGCCCCAAGTTATCTCTCGCCATGCTTTTCGGTGCAGGATGAGAACAGGAAGCAGAAGGAATGCCGCAACAATATAGCGATAAAATGCGACAGCATAAGGCGCGACGCCCTGTTCAGTCAGGTTACGGCTAAAATAGGGAACCAGTCCGAAACAGATTGAAGCAAAAAGGACACCAATAACCGCAAGTGCGTTAGGGATCGACGGTCGAATTCGCGCAGATGTCGTTGCCATAATCTGGAGCTATCACGCATTTGATAATTCGTCTTTAGATATTCGACGAGCCACAGCTTTGTCCTTCTTTGCAGCCTAAGCTCCGCTCCCGTCTTGCTGACTTCGAATGTCTGCTACGAGCCCCTAACGCCCCTTTTCCCGCCGACGACCTTCATCTGCCAAAATGTTGACGACTAACAATAGCGCTACAAATGCGGCGCAGGCCAATAAACCAAGAACCTTGCTCCAAGTGAAGAGAAAGACTGAGACAAGCATCGTGAGCATTGCAGCCGTGAAGACAATCAATGAACTGATTACAAGTCTTAAGGTGGTCTTTGTGGCAAATTCCCAAATCCGTGAATTTTCGATGCTGAGACGAACTTGAAGATATCGGTGCAACAAAAGCTTCATCATATGACTGTGATATCCCTGCGACATTTATTCAAGGCAAAGCGGCTCGTTTGGTTTATTCGTCGGTTGTCCGTTTAGTCCGCACAATTGCCGCCAGTCTCGTCGCCAACCATCAAAAAGTTCACCAAACGTTCCCCCTGTTTTGCTAAGCTCACCGAATGTGCGGACGACTCGGCAGACCCGAAATGACGTGGGCGGAGCTTTATGCTCTGCAGAACTGGATCGTGAACGGCGTTCCTATCCCAACTGAGCGCGATCCAAACGCCAAAGACCTGTCCATGAGCTGGAACGTCAAGCCAACTCAGATGTTGGATATGGCGTTCATCCATGACGACCGACTTATTAGCTCTACGGCACGCTGGTGGCTTGTACCGCACTGGTTCAAGGAAGACGTGAAACAGTGGAAACCCACCACTTTCAACGCAAAGATAGAAACGGCGCATAAACTGGGTTCGTTCCGGGTTGCCTGGAAGAGCAGCAGATGCATTATCCCGGCCAGTTTCTACTATGAATGGACAGGCCCTAAGGGGGCCAAACAGCCTTGGTTTATCAAGACAGATACCAATGACCCCTGCATGTATTTCGCAGGCCTCTACTCGCGCCTCTCGTCTGGTCTGAACACCTGCACAATTCTCACTCGCCCTGCGTTGCATCAAATCGAACACATACATGCACGGTCACCGGTAATTCTAACGAACGAGAACCTTGTGCCGTGGATGTCAGGCGAGATTGACCACGACGAAGCGCAGAACTTGGGCACGGAATGGGATGGGCGTATGCGTTATCACAAGGTCGCACCGATTGGCCGCGATGATGACGGGCCGGAGTTAATCGACGTTATCGAGGCGTAATGGTCACGCGCAGCAGATCACCGAAGAAAGCAGCGGATGAGAAGTACTTCCCAATCAGAGTGCGGGTTCAAGTTCCCGAAGAAGGGTTCGGTTACAAGCTTAGTGAGATACATTGCTGGCTAAATACTCATGCCGGACGGGGACGCTGGGGTTGGAATGCTGACAACGTGCTTTCTCGCGGTGCTCGGGATGCGGTGTCATTCTATATGCTGGACGAGCAATTGATTGCGCCGCTCATTGAGGCATTCGAACTGGAGCTTGCACAAGGTGAAGCGGACCTGTGCGGCAGCGGCTCATTCAAACTCATGGCTAAAACAAACTCGGAATGGTGTTCGTAGCTTCGCTGTTCTCTACTGTTTTGTCGGTGTCTTAGCGTATTTTCCCATCGCATAAGTTAGCAAAGAAAGGATCATTGATATCCCGATCCTCGCCACCACTGAACCGGCGGTGAAAGTATCACCAGCGCCTGAAAATAGAACTGCGCCGATTATCAAAGCCCCGGCCAATCCACCATAGACCAAGGCCTGCCGCCAACTCTTGGCGAAGCATCCAGCCACAACGGCGACTAAGAGGCCACCCATTCAACTACTCCTCATGATTTTCAACAATAACTGGCCCTCTTGATCCGTGACTTGGCCTCTATGGTTTCAAGGTGTTTGTAGCGGCCACCACTGTATTTTGGGCAATCCAATGCATGACCCGCGGCGATAACTGTTGCACTCAGGTTTTCACCGTCGACAAAGCATGTGCCGATATGGCGGTCTCCGTTCATCTCGCCGGTCAGGTCGCATCGCACGGTTTGACCCCGGAGGTAGTCTATCATCCACTGCTTGCTGACCTGTCCCTCTTGGGTTTCCAGTTCGGGAGCATCGACACCTTCAAAGCGAACAGGCGTCCCTTTCTTTCCAAATAGAACAATCGTATCCGCATCTCGGACATAGATATCGGAAGACACAATGCCGTCTGAAGCGCAGCCGGTTAGCAAGGCAATCAGGCAGATAAAGCGTATCAAGACGGTTTTCCTTGCTTTGCAGTATTAGACCGACGTTCTGCTCGCTGATCCAACTTCTTGTTTACCCACCAGGTAAGCACTTTCCCAATCGAGCTTCCGATGAAAACACAAAGCGCCAAAACTAAGATGAGTTCAATCATTGGCATTCTTTCAATGGCAATCGGCGATATACAGCTACGCCGCTAATCGCGCATGAGCAAGCCATTAGCACTAAAGGAATATTCTTCCTTCTTCCCAATGATAACATGGTCATGAATGACAATGCCCATTGTGTCACAGGCATCCTTAATTCGTTCGGTCATGACAATATCGGAGTTACTGGGCGTCGGGTCGCCAGATGGATGGTTGTGGACGAGGATGAGCGAACTGGCGTTCAGTTCCAAGGCACGTTTCACAACCTCACGCGGATAGACCGGAACGTGGTCAACTGTACCCTTGGCCTGTTCTTCATCAGCAATCAGAACATTCTTGCGATCCATGTAGAGAACCCGGAATTGTTCAACCTCGCGATGCGCCATTGCGGTTCGGCAGTAGGTCACCAAGTCTTCCCACGACGACACAACATCCCGCTTCATTATCTGTGCCTGCGCCATTCTGTGCCCGAAGGCTTCGACAACGCGCAGGTGATAGAAAACCCATTCGTTAGCCCCATCTACCTTCAGAATACGATGCTTTGATGCCGCGATAACACCGTTTAGGTCGCCGAACTCAGCCAGTAGACGTTTTGCCAACGGCTTTACATCAATCCTCGGGATTGCGTTGAACAGCAGCAGCTCTAAAAGCTCATATTCCGGCATTGGATCGTGACCGCCTTTGAGAAAGCGTTGCCGCAGTCGCTCACGATGCCCCCAATAGTGAGGCCGGTTAACCCCATCCTCGTCTTTAATCATGCCACCACCAGCAGCATTCTTTCGTGAAAGTCGGTCTCGATACACATACGATGGAGAGTGTGCTGGTTCAGTGATAGCCTCGGGCGGAGCGGAGCGCGCATACAGCTCTTCTAGTCCCTTCAATTCATCCTCTGAAAAGCCACCTTGCCCATCGTGCTTAACTAGCTTGCCGAACCTCTGCTTATCGCGGCCTATGACCTCTTTGAGATTGTCCAGTATCGCCGACTTTTTCATGGCTACCGCTCCATGCACCAATCCTAGGACCATGCCCAAAAGTTGGTTAACGAGTGGTAAAAACGTCAGATGTAGTCTGAAATGGAACCCATGTCTCAAGCACGCTGATTAAAGATAAACTCATCCACTAGCATGAATGGCTTCAGTTCGAACGGCCCGCTATCTGTCGCCTTTTTTGCATGCGATTTCCGGCGCTCAATCTCGTTTAACAGAAAGAAGACACCGGCAGGCTTACCAACGAGGTCGAATGGAACCTCGATCCCTTTGAGCGTTGACCTTGCTTCAGAGTACGCCGCCACAGTAGCCCCCGTTGCTTCGATCCTGCACCATTTCATGCGCAGTATCGCGTGGGAATGCTACGCAACTCCTAAAGAAAAAAGCAATACCAAGCCCTTAGTCGGTAAAACCAATGCGCTAATTTTGTCGCTATTGGGAATACCACCCTAAGATTACCCTAAGGTTTGCGCCGCCCTTCCTTTCCACAATGCAGGAAACAAGTTTGACCTTCCACAGGTTGTCGTTGCGTTTCGTGGGTCCGACAGCGAAGGTTAGGTCGTTTCTCACAGCGAGGGGCGCTAAACAAAGTAATCAGCACGGATGACGACAACCTGGCCACTCCGTCAACTTACCCGAAGCAGTCCCGTTCATGGGCTCCTCACCAGGCCAATGCAATCAGATGTGAGCGTCTCTCTCAAAAGTCGCGGCTTCTCTTTTGAGATAGCGGCAATGGCTTATGAAGGCCGCTACGAATAAGAGCAGTGAAAACGCAACCAGGTAGCTGTTTGATTCTGTTGCGGAAAGGTTCTCCAATTTGGCTACCCCAATTGTTAAGAGACCTAGGACGGATGAAACATACATGAAGTGAATTTGCGATGCCCATTCAGATAAGTATTTCTGCAAGTTTCCATTTTTGGCGAGGTTTTCCCATCGAGTAATATCCATATCGTGTGGCGTCGAGTCGCTCCCCACAATGCGCACGGCACAATAAAATAAGCCGGGGTAAAGTAATGCGCGATACATGGAATATGAAGCAGAGCCGATTAAGAAGGAAATCAAAAACATACCTGCCAGAGCTATGCTTGGGGCATTCTCTAGTAGCAAGTAATTTAGAGGTTCTTTGAATCCAATCACCAAATAGATTGGAGGAATAGCGCCCGTGGCCAAGTACCTCAGAATTTCATTTAGCTTAAGTGAATCCATAGTGTTCGCACCTAGTCAGCTTCTTAAAGTTTGCCGATGCCCCAACTTGGATTTATTCAACAACAGGCTCAACGGGATCCTGCCTCAAATTTGGTTCGTACCGGCCACATCCTATTTCCCCGAAACCTAATTAAACTTCTCGTTGAAAACAAAGGTAAATTTCTAATAGTCGTTAAGTGCTATTTTACCTCACGTTTGCGTGGATGTTCCTGCCCTGTTCTTGCCTTCCTTGGGGTAATATAGTACCTTATATTGAATGATATGCAGGCGAAACGGACAGAAAAAGGCGAGCAGATGGAAGGTGAAAAGACACTCACAGTCACCCGCTGCGGCGCGCGAACCACTAACGGCATCTGTGAGCAATTGCCAATCAATGGCACAGGCCGTTGCCGCCTGCATGGTGGGCTATCGACTGGCTCAAAAACGCCAGAAGGTCGCAAGCGTCAGTCTGAAGCACAAATTGTTCGTTGGGGCATCCTTCGCGCCGCTCTGAACGCTTACGAAGCGACGGAGGGCGCACGATGACGGCTACCAAATTTGAACTTACCGATGAGATGAAAACGCGGGCTGCTGCCACACAGTTGGTAGCCATGGCCTGTGACCGCTACCCGCCAGACATCATCGCTTGGATACCTTGGCTGGATACGTTCATCGAGTCCAATTTGGACCCGCAAATCACAATTGCCGCAATTAGGGTCTACGCCAAACTTCACTGGCAGCTTGAGACGCATTGTTCCGTCTACGGCCCACACTGAAGAGGACTAGGTAAATGGAATTTACAGAGGCAAAAGCGATGAACAGGAAGGGGGTTTTCGGAAACATGTCGCCCCGTACTGCTACAGTTCTTCAAGGTATCGGTCTTGGGCTGTCGCAGCTTGACGCTGGCCGTATGCCAAACCTTTCGCCTATGTACGCGCGACTAGAGGAACAGGACCGCCAAAAGCAGATGCAACAGGCAACTGGTCCAGCGTTAGAACGCATGAATCCTGCATATCGGCAAGTCTTGGCTTCCATGCCGCCTGCACTGGCAGCACCGTACATCATGAAGCTTATGAAGCCGAAAGCGCCGCAGAAAGGCGTCGTAATCGGGAATAGGTTGGTTAACCCTATCACCGGCGATGTGATGGCGGATTACTCAAGCGAAAAGCCCCGCCGCATCATCACTGGCGCTGACGGTTTCCAATACTATGAGGATGGTTCGCGGGTTCTGCCGGATGTTGAGGCTCAGCAGGAAGGCTGGCGCGCTCTGACGCCCGAAGAAAGGCAAGCCCTGCCAAATCTGGACCCGAGCAAGTCTTATCAGGTTGGCGTCTCTGGCGCGAACAAGGGTAAAATTGCAGAAGTCGGCGGGGATGGCACTATTGTCACCGTTCATACAGGCGTAGATGGCTCCGGCAGATATCTTTACGGGTCCGACGCTGGTTTACCGCAAGGGTGGCGACTGGATATTGATACGCAAACCGCCAGCGTTATCCCCGGTGGTCCTGCTGCTGTGGAGGCACAAGCAGCCGAAGCCGCCGACGTCAAGGCGGAACAGGCAAAATCCACGTCCGCCCACATCGTCCTAGATGAAATAGGCATGGTGAAAGAACTGATTTCTGATGAATCCATGCTTTCACCCGCAACCGGCGTAACCGGGGGGCTGCTGTCCAATATCGATAGCACACGCGCCGGGGCTGTGAAAAACCGACTTACAACCATCAAGGCCAACATTGGCTTTGATAAGTTGCAGTCCATGCGTGACGCTTCACCGACTGGCGGGGCTCTGGGTCAGGTATCCGAGTTCGAGAACCGCCTGCTGCAAGCCGTTTTCGGAAGCCTGGAACAAGCCCAGAGTGCCGAAGATATCATGTACAATCTTGACCGGCTTGAAGCAATTTATAGCCGCATCATCCACCAGGGCATTCCTGACGACGAGGCCCGCAAGATGTACCGGGAAATCGAACTTGGCGACCTCGTAAGCGATGGCTCAAGCTCAGCAGGTGGAGCGCCCGAGACGTTGCAGGCCGGAGTGGTTGAGGATGGTTATCGCTTTCTTGGAGGCGATCCGGCGGACGAAAGCAATTGGGAGCAGGTAAACTGATGGCGGGACCTTGGGAAAAGTACAAGAAACCTAGGGCGAAGCCTTGGGAAAAACACGCCGCGAAAAAAGGTGGCCACCCTTTGGGAGATGGATCGACCGTCGAACCCTACGAGCCGTCTTTGTTTGAGCGCGCCATGACTGGCTTGCGTCAAAGCGGGATTGTGCCCCGTGCCAACATTCGGGATTTCGAAAGCATCGGCGCGGGTGTTCGAAGCGCTACAGATACGGCGCTGTTTGGGTTCGGTGACGAACTCTTGGCGGCAAGCAACACGGCCACTGGTATAGGCGGTGAATTTGGTGATTTCTCAGGAAATCTTGAACGTCAGCGGGCGCGGTCGATGGCGGCTGATGTTCATCATCCCACAGCCGCAACTGTTGGCGATTTGGCAGGTATTGCAACCGGCGCTGCCGGTATTGGTAAACTAGGCCTCAGTCTCGCAGCAAAGGCGACAACACCGGGAAAGGTGGTGAAGGGTTCCATCTTTGATGGCCTCGGTTACGGTGGCTTAGCTGGGGCGGGTCATACTAATGGGGATTTAGAGGATCGAGCCACAGGTTTTGCTGAAGGTGCGGCGGTAGGCGGGGTCACTGGCGGTGCTGCATCTGGCATCCTGATGGGCGCTCCGGCAATGCATGGCTATTTGGCCCGCAGGTTCGGTACACCAGTTTCTCAGGCCACAGCACGCGTAAAGCAGGCAATCACGCCCGAAATGGCGGCTAAGCTGGAAGACCTCGGCCCCGATGGCATGTTGATTGACGTTATGGGCGAACGTGGGCGCGCTCTAGGGCGTGCTGCGGCCAATTCCAGCCCAGAAGCCCGCGAAGCGCTTGAAACCGCCTCTAAGACCCGTATGGCGGGCCAGAGCGACCGCTTGACCGACAGTCTGCTGACTGCATCTCGGATGGACGCCCCGCAATCCGTTGATGACTTGGTGCAAGGTGTTCGCACCAAGACCAAACCAAGTATCGATGCAGCTTACAATCAGGCGCGCTCTCTGGGTCATGACATCGACCTCAAGGCATTTGATGACCTGTTTCAGACGGACATGGGGCGCAAGGCATTGAAACAGGGCCAGAGGCTTGCACGAGACCGTATGGCTGCAGAAGGCGTTAAGACTGAGCCCTCCACACTTGCGGTGCTGGACGAAGCCAAGAAAGCGTTAGACGACATGGCGCGGCCCGCCCTGGGTCAGCGTCAAACCAATGAACAGGCGATTGCGGGCAAACTGTCAAAGAAGATTCGTCAGCGCATTGATGAGATGATGCCGGAGTATGGCGGTGCTCGGGAATTGGCAACCAGCGCCCGAACCCGAGAGAACGCCGTAAACATCGGTGCAGAAGGTGCAAAGCCCCGTGTCTCAGCAGATTATGCCCGCCGTGCAGAGAATGCAGCAGTTGCGCACCCTGACGAAGTTGCGCAGGGCTATGCCAGCGGCAAGATTGACGCCCTGCAGAACCGCAGAGATACACCGGGCGCTGTTGATACCCTGTTCGGTCCACGCCGCCAGCAGGACGCCATGCAAGCCGCTCTGGGGCCGGATGGTGCTGAGATTGTCCGTAACCAGATTGCGAACGAGCGCACTTTTGCAGGGACGCACAGAGCGCTCACAGGGAACTCCACCACTGCCCG
Organism: Ruegeria sp. D7; assembly: GCF_056534355.1. NCBI lineage: Bacteria > Pseudomonadati > Pseudomonadota > Alphaproteobacteria > Rhodobacterales > Roseobacteraceae > Ruegeria > Ruegeria sp. D7. The sequence continues at coordinate 140,979 of NZ_JBQFPG010000010.1, read as the reverse complement.
TCAACTCATCGAACACGGCATTCTGTCAGGTGTTGGTGGTGGTGCAGGGTATGCAACAACGGGCGACCTGCAAGGTGCTGGCATGGGTGCGGCGGGGCTTCTGGCGGCGCGACATGGCGGCGGCGCTGCTCTCAGGAAAGCCACTGCTGGCCGTGAGGCACGTGTTGCTCCGGTCATTGCAGAGCTACTAACTAACGGAGCTTTATCTGCTCAAATCCGGGCTGCTGTTGAAGTAGCGTCAGAACCATTCAAAGGGATACTGGCGAGAGCATTGGTATTGAATGCCACAGGCCCTCAATTGAGTGCTGAATAAAGTATCCAGGCACCGTACAGCGCGGGGCCTATTATTCCCCCGAGCGCGCCGAGACCAACAAAGGCGTATCCAAGCCAAGAAAGCTGAGTATCTGTATTCATCACTACGCCGCGCAGCGCCCAACAAAAGGCCGCAAATATCGAGGCAGACGCCACAACCACGCAATAGAGTTGGAAAATAGACAGTTCAGCAACAGTCATGCCCCATAACATGGACACCGGCAAACGGCCTGTAAAGCCCAGAGGGGCAGTTAGTATTAATGCAAGCAGTGAATTCAACTGCTTAACCCGTCTATGGGTGCCCAAATAACAGGAGGCTGAAACAATGCCAGGACCAGAGCCCGGAGCGGTTTGGATAGAAGAATGCGACGGCGCATTCAGTGCTATGTTTGAACGCTATTTCTGGACCGGGAATACAGGGAACCGAATGAAACGGGCCGCCGCCATGCTGAGCCGGGTCAAGCAAGGCTCATGGGTCTGCCGGTGGTGCGGTGATGAGCTTCCCGAATATCGCAGAACGGATGCGCAGTATTGCTGTGAGGGGTGTAGAAAGCGGGCCGCACGGGGACGGCGGGAGCTTAGAGCAAGCTGATTCATTCAATTGATCCACCGGCCCTGCTTCATAATCCTTTTCCCGAGGATATTGTTATGCCAGCATACAAACAGCGCGCACTTATGACGAAACCAGCCCGTGATGCAAAAAACGGGCCGTTTCGTGGCGAACAAAGGCGCTTCGGAAGTTTCTGAAAAGGCGAATTCAAACCAGCCTCGTCGCTCCATTCGAGAGGTGGCAATAGAGGCCGAAAAGCGCTTTAAAGTTTCTATGAAGCTGCTCTCTTAACGCAACTTGAACCGTCTTTAGGAACGTGTCGACGCCAAGTATTGCAAGGAAATGTCACTTTAGCAGTCGAAGGGATGAAACACAAAGAAATCCACGCACGTAAGCCTGACAAAAAGTCGATGAACTTTGTGGTTTCACTAGTTTTTCAAAGCGTCCAAATCATCTCCATTTCGCAATCCCAGACTAAAATAACAAGTTTGACCCTGCTTTACATACCGAGCTGCAAGCTCGTTAAATCGTTCGATGCAATAATGCCTTTGATAATGCGCATGCCATATATTAACCCATTCACGGCCTACTATTTGGTCTATTGAGCAGATCCGCCCGGCATTAATTGTATTTCGGTCAACGTCGAGTTGAATTTCCATGAGAGTGTTGCTGAATTCATCGCCGTCTCTACATATTAGATTTCGTATTTCCGCTGCTGAACCGGCAGGGCGTCCTGTCGACGCATTTAGGCCCTTTTCAACAATCGCATTGTCATTCGGTTGAATAGGCTCAACCTCGATGTCAATCACTTCTTCGCCACCCTCCATCCTTTCCAAATTTGGTCTTTGCCTCCGTTCCGCAACTTCCTGCCGTATTAATTCATGCACTTTGTACCCTGCTCCTTCGTAAGTAAGTACAATTGAAGGTGCTATAGTCCCAATGCGGACAATGTTCTGAAGCACAACGTTTTCTATATTGTTAGTTTCCATATCAAAAATATCATGACCGAATGCCATAGCATTGAAACCAGGTATCTTTGACAGGAACTGCATCGGGCCTGTCGTTTCCCGAAAAGTCGTCCAGTCCTCACCAAGGCTGTCTCCAAACTTTCCGACATGCGGGCGGCGAGATTCCATCTTGGTCATATCAAGAACTGGATTACCATCATTGTCTAACTTATAGGTTCCGCGAATAGGCCTGCCATTGTTATCAAATTGAACTTCCCCCCCGTCATCGTTTGGTAGATAGGCTTCTGGTTCAGGTGCGCAGGGATCAAGTGAGCTCGGTGAGACATTTTTGCAATAAGGTTCACCATTACTCGCCTTTAGAGTATCTTCGTCGAGGTCTTCAAGCGTCAGCTCTTTGTATCCATCCCTAATGACCGACATCACTACACCAGCCGTAACCGCTTGTTCGATGTCAGATTGGCTCCCACCAGAGAGTGCGACGGCGGTGCCTGATATCGCTCCAAGCATGACCGCTTTTTGGGCTATTTCATCTATTGTCATTGTTTCGATGATGTCCACGCCTTCTACTTGGCTGGAAACTGCCGAGGTAGCCCACGCAGTTGCCCCGGCAATTGCACCCGCGCGTAGAGCAAGTTCTAGATCACCATCGGTGGCGTTATAAGTCAGCCAAGCTGCATAGGCGGCGGCACCCTGAGGCCCTCCATAGGCACCTGCTGCTACTTGACCGACAGCTCTAATTACAGAGCTGCGAGCAGTGGCTTCTGCAGCGTTCTTTTGCCAATTGTCGAGCGGCTCAGTGCTAAAGTGCCAGAGCGCGTCTATTGGCTTACCCTCTTCGAAACGTTTTGCAGCGTTTTCAACGGAATGACCGGTTGTCACCACGGTAGCTTCAGTAAACCTAACAATGGCATCGACAGCGTCACAAATATCTCCTCCACAGCGCCCCTCGCGAACAAGTATTTCCAGGTCATCCTTCGCGTTTTCCACCTCCTCAAATGTCTTCTTTACTAACTTCGCCGCTTCATTGGCGCTGTCTCTGATAGCGTTTCTCAGTTCCTCCCTGCCCTTATTGAATAGTCTTTCACCTTCTCGAAAGATGTCACCTGGGTCTGGAATTGAGAGGTCTGGAAGGATGTCTCCCAAATTGGGGAGAGAGACTTTTGGAGGCTTAAACTTAAAGGCGAAAAGCGGTTCGGGAGAGGCAGCTATGAAAAACAACGAAAGACAGAGAAGGAAACGGATTTTGGGTCTAAAGGTAGCCATTGGAAACCAATCAAATCAAACAGGCAATCGTCGCCAACATACCATAAATAAACCGATTTAGTCCAATTTGCCCAACTTGCGTAGTATTTTTGCTGGGTTTTCTGAACTGATTTGAACGAATGCCCGCGTCCTAGCGGTGAGTAGCGGAAGTGCCCCAGAGTTGTGGAAGCCCTGTTTCAAGGCCCCATGCAATCGTCGCCGTTTAGCAGGTTTAGCGGTTATAGTAGAAGTCAAGTCCAAATCTGAGTTTTTAGTTGGCTTTTACCTACGGCACGTTCCAAAGCAGCCTCAATACCGTAACAGAGCTTTATCTTTTCTCCATAAGGTTGCATTCTTCAAATTGAGCTATTGATTGGGTTGTATATCGAGGGATAGCGCTTTGGCTTTCATTACGATTCTTGAAATTGACAATGATCCGTTAAGCTTCACAGACGTCACCGTGCTTAACTCTTATCAGGTAGAGATTATTGATGATGATGCGCTTGAAGATCCTGATGCAGATGGAAGCCAGCAGCTCGACGTCTCGGGGGTACCTAATTTCTTAGGTGACTCTACCAACTTTCAAACGTTTGAAACCTATAGCGGTGACATAGGCGGGCAGCCTGTAACATTCACACTGGTTCAGTTTTCCAACCCCCAGTACATCATTGTTACATCTGGCGATGTGGATGTCGGAGACACGATAGAAAACACAAACAACAGCATCGTTACTGCACCTCCTTCAGATTACGACACTTTGCCATCCTTTGTATGCTTCACACTGGGGTCGAAGGTTTTGACACCGCTGGGCTCAAAACCCATTGAGACCTTGCAACCCGGCGACCTAGTGACAGTTTTCGATGGAACGGCAAAGCCTGTTCGCTGGATCGGCAAACGACGCCTCACCGTTGGCGACTTACAGCAAAGTCCGCATCTCTGTCCGATTCGCTTTCGTGCAGGTAGTTTCTCAAGAAGATGCCCGATACGGGATCTGACGGTTTCGCCACAACACCGAATTGCTGTTACCTCGCCAGACATGCAGCTGTGTTTCGGTGAAAGCTTGATGCTAGCGCCAGCCAAAGGCTTACTGGATGGTGAAATGGTTTTCCAACTCCCACCCGAGCAAGAAGTTCATTATATCCACGTTCTCTTTGACCAACATGAGCTAATTTGTGTTGAAGGCGTATGGTCCGAGTCCTTTTTCCCCGGCGATACTTCTCTAGACGCGATGGATCGCGCAACGCTGCGCGAGGTTTTCGAACTATTTCCCGAGCTGCGTCAGAGAAGAGAACGATTTGCCGAAACCGTCCTGCCCACACTGAAACCCTATGAGGCAGTCTTACTGCGCGAAGGTCTCTATTCGCCCAGTGAGATGGCCAAATCTGTCAGACCTGAGAACAGGGGTCACCAGTTTGATCTATGAATACCAGCAATCAGGCTATCCCCGCTTGAGCCATGGATTCGGTCGCCGCTCTTGAAGCCGCCAAATACTCTGTCCGCTTCAGTCATTGCATCATCTCCTTCCACTTATGTCGGCCTATCCGCAAAAGCATCAAACTGATTTTTCCTAATATAGCCCAAGCATAGGCATGTACGGGGCTAGAGTGTCTGCGAACTTTTGTAGTTTAGGGGTAAACTCAATCGTCTGTTTAATACTAGTCATCAGACCCGATAGGATTGTCTTGTTTGGTTTGGGCTTGCTCAACTCCGAAACTGCCGCTTCGACGGCTTCCTTAAAATCCGGATGTTCGCTGTCATGCACCAATTGTTTGGAGATTGAAGCCAGCGCCTCCCTAAGCGCCTCGACCATTCCCTCGTCTAGACGTTGAGAGACGTTGGCGATGTTTTGATTGCCTGTCTGAATAACCCCAACCGGGCCTGTAATGCTGATAACAGGCGCAAGAGTTGAGTTGCTGTCAACAGCATTGCTTGTCGCTGTTGCCTGCATCATCAAAAACGCAAAATCAGCATCAACCTTTTTGTGCATCAAGTCCAAGCGCTCTTGTAGGATGTCATGTGCTATATGCTTTTGCTGCTCCGTTCTCTTTAGGGATGGTGTTTCATCCAACTTCTCACCTATTAGATGCGTTTGCATCAACAACCATTCCTTAATGCGAGTAGTTAAAACCTCTACATTGACAGCGCTCAATTCAACGCGGGCAGCTTCTGCGCATTGGTGCGATAGCTTAATTGCCATCAATGCGCGCGCCTCAAGTGATTCAGCGGTGCAATTTCCCATCTGAACTAGAGCAGCGCCACTAGCCACCATACCGCGACTTGAAAGCTCTGAAGTTGCCCCGGTCAATCTCTTAGTTAAATCCTCATCTATCTTAATAAGCTCAATTTCGATTTGCTGGTCATAGACCGGAAGCATGGTTTCCAAAGTCATTTTGGCCTTTCGTCTTTCTTGCAAAGATATTCAATAATCTCAGTTACGCTTAACTGCTCGGAGCGTGTGCCATGAAACCTAGAAACTGCTCGTATTACTCATGTATTGCGTCATCGCCAGAATGCGTTTCAGTCATTGGCTGTGCCAGGCTGAATAGTGGCAAGGGGCTGTGGCTTGGAGCGCAATCTGGCACCGGGCTCGCCTCCGTTTGAGAACTCTATTCCCGCGCTACTTAGAGCATTGAATAGTGCAGCCTTGGTTGAAAGGTCAGCCTTAACCATCGCCTCGGGTTTGGCCTCAAGCCTCTTCACAGTAGAGCCACCAAGCCCCGCTTTGTCAGCTAAATCTCCTTGCGACCAACCCAATAGCATACGCGCAGCCTTAGTGTGCCGAGGCGTGATGTCTGCATAGTGCATGATACTTTTTGTTCCCTCGTGGTACTTTTGGTATTGCAATGGAAGCAATACCGCCCATATACTTTTAGTACCATGTAAGATACCAAACGGCAACTTGAGGAAACAGCAATGACTGAACAACGCGTTCGCGCGAACGGGGAAAGTGTGTCTGGGCCTATCTTTGACGTTACTTCTTCGCCCGACACCTACGACAAGGCTCTCAAGATACTGGCACTGGCTCGTACTGGCGTCGCGGCCTCCGACAGCGCGATGAACATCGACCTGACAGTGAGGGGGTACGGCGAATTGCTCGAAGTGATTGGGCAACTCGCCTCCGACATCCTCGACATGCAACCGGGCTTTGAACCCACTGAGAAAGGACAAGTGCAATGAACGCTGAGACCAAAATTACAGAGTTGGACGCAAACCCAGACATCTTTGTCACAGACTTTTCTGACTTGATTACCTGCCAGCAGCGCGTAACCGCCTTCTGCCGATGGTTCGACCTGCCGGACCCTGGACTGAGTTTCGATGAGGATGGCGATATTCTCGTGGATGATGTCTTTCTGCAGTGGTGCAAAGAAGAAGGCATTTCTATCGACTGGCTGGCGTGCGGCGATCCGAAAGGCATGGCTGCAGAGTTCCGCAAGTCTTTAAAGAATGAGCATAAGTTCGCAGAGAATCTGAAGAAGCTCAACGACCAAGAAATTCGAGCAATCGAGATTAGTATGAAGGCCTACATCAGGGGTCTGGCTCCGATGGAACAGACAATCAAGGCTGCAAAAAGGGCCCTGAAGGAGGTCAAAGAGGAAGCCGCGTGACCGGCATCTCCATCGGGCGCGGTATTCTCTGCGCCCGTTTTCTTTGTGAGAATTGAAATGAGTTATTACAGCGTCAACCGACATTGGTCGGATCAGTTCCTGCCTGAGATAAAGAGCATTATCGGCAGCCATATCCTACAGGCCGCGCCAGATCCATTGGACCACTTCCAAGCCACCGACCTGTTGATGCTGGACGCCAAGGACATGCGGATCGCTGCTAGGGTGAGGCGATACGGTTACGCCGCCAGATACCCGCATCAGTTCACCATCAGGGCCAAGTTGCCGACCGGGGCTGAAACCGAACTATCCAAGATTGTGAACGGCCACGGAGATTGGATGTTCTACGGTCATGCAGGGCCAGACGGGCGGACAATCCTAAATTGGTGGCTAATTGACTTGCGGGCATTCAGGGCAGCGCTGATACGGCACCGAACGGCAGGTTCATTCCTGCATATGGGTGACAAGCGCAACGCGGACGGGACGTGCTTCAAGTGGTTCGATATCCGGTCGTTTCCGAAAGAGCCGCCTTTGGTGGTCGCGAGCTCAGAACTGGGCATGGCATCTCTGTGAGACAGCAACTCCTGATACAATACGAAAAACAAACGTACCGCAGGATCGTCACGGATCGTACTCAACTGGGCGTCGAAAAATCTCGTTACCATGCTCGTCTGTCGCGGTCTCAGGCAAGAGATTTCGGAGCATGTGCTCTTCTTGAATCTTGCCTCTTTTGTCAGCCGCAGCCCACAACTCTTTGCTATGTGGTCTGAATGGCGGCGCGATTACTTTGATCTTTTTATTGTCGAAAGTATTCCGCAAAAGCCTCACTGGCCCAAGTAAGTCAGAATCATTTGTTACCAAGAAAGCTTGATCAAACAAGTTCAGGTGCGCGTCATTAATCAGATGCATCGCGATGTTAACATCAGATTCTTTCTCTTCGCGTCCTTTGTATTCCGTTTTGCAGTTTTTACAGAAACTTGTCTTAGGCTTAAATTGCCCCTCAATTATGGTAACCCCGACGTATTCCAAAGCATCGGCATAGTTCTTGTGCCTTTTATGCTTCTGAGGATTCCATGTCGGGTATGCGGTAAAGAACTTAACTGCGTCCACTTTGTGAACCGATGGATCGATGAACTCTTCCATCAATGACCAGAGATTTAGCCACTTTAAGTGTGAGCGCGCACCTCGTACTGCACGATTTGCATCCTCGATTGCATGGTAAACATTGAACCCGTCAATATAGGCAATGACCTTCGTCAACTAGACCTCCAGAAATGCGAATGCCGTGAGCATTTTCACGCCCACGGCTTGCGACAGATAAATCTGCCGGGATGCAATAATCCCTATATGAGTCAGGAGAGACTCGCTGTCAAGGAAACTAGTGTCGCAGTTTCTGTTTTTTATACTGCGTTGGCAACCATTAGGGATCGACTAACAATGCGGCCGGCCCCCTATTCAACGGAAGCACACGAAAGACGAAATTCGCAGTTATTGTCCCCTATATGTCCCCCAGAACAACAAGTATACGCCTCCGCCACCCAACTAAGTGACATGAGGAATTGCATAAAATCTTGATATATATTTATAAAAAGTGGTGAGCCGTGCAGGATTCGAACCTGCGACCCACTGATTAAAAGTCAGTTGCTCTACCAACTGAGCTAACGGCCCACTCTTTTAAGGATCTCTTCGATCCGCAGCACTCTTTAAGGTAAATACCCGACCGGGTTCAAGACCTTATTTCGTACTTCAGTTCGCCGTCATTCGTATGAGTTCGGCGCCCCGATAGGCGGCCTAATTAGGCAGGTGGAACTGGGGGGTCAACCCCTTTTTTCAGGAATCTACGCGACAGGGTGGATTCATGTCTGGACCGGCGTTATATGCCCGCCATGCAACAGATACTCGACACCGGTTTGGCTTTCATGAAGATGCACGGGTTGGGCAACGACTTTGTCGTTGTCGATGCGCGCGCGCATGCCGTGCCGGTCACCCCGGCCCTTGCCAGGGGAATCGGGCACCGGCAGTTCGGCGTGGGGTTCGATCAGTTGGCGGTTATCGAACGCGGCGAAGCGGATGCGCATCTGGTGTTCTACAATGCCGACGGGTCGACTTCGGCTGCATGTGGCAACGCCACGCGCTGTATCGCCCGGTTTTTGATGAACGAAACAGGCAAATCCGAACTCACGCTCACAACTGAACGCGGCACACTGCAGGCCCGCGACGCTGGCGATGGGCTGACGTCGGTGAATATGGGGCACCCCCAACTTCTTTGGAACGAGATTCCCCTGGCGGAAGAGATGGACACGCTGGAACTGCCGATAGAAGGTGGTCCAACAGCGACTGGCATGGGCAACCCGCACTGCACTTTCTTTGTCGACAACGCCGAGGCCATTCCGATGGAAGAGTTCGGCGCGCGTTACGAATACCATCCACTCTATCCCGAACGCACCAATGTTCAGGTCGCACAAATAGTCGCCCCCGACCGCATCCGCATGCGGGTATGGGAGCGAGGAGTGGGGATCACTCTGGCCTCGGGGTCATCATCTTGCGCCACGGCTGTTGCTGCCTCACGTCGAGGCCTCACTGGGCGTAAGGTGCAAGTGGATCTGGACGGCGGCACGATCTGGGTCGACTGGCGCGAGGATGGGGTCTGGATGACGGGGCCCACAGCCCATGTGTTTTCGGGCACGCTGACGCCTGAATACCTGAGGTCACTGGAATGAACCCGCCTAAGTTCAGCACTCTGGGCTGCCGCCTGAACGCCTATGAGACCGAAGCGATGAAAGAACTGTCGCAGCAGGCTGGCCTAACGGATGCTGTGATCGTCAACACCTGCGCGGTGACCGCCGAGGCCGTCCGCAAGGCGCGGCAGGAGATTCGCAAGCTGCGCCGCGAAAACCCCTCGGCACGTCTGATCGTCACCGGGTGCGCGGCGCAAACCGAGCCGCAGACCTTTGCTGCTATGGACGAAGTAGACGCGGTCATCGGCAACACCGAAAAGATGCAACCGGATACCTGGAAAGGCATGGCCGCCGATTTCATCGGTCAGACCGAGGCGGTTCAGGTTGACGACATCATGTCTGTCACGGAAACCGCCGGGCATCTGATTGATGGCTTCGGAACCCGCTCACGCGCCTATGTACAGGTTCAGAATGGCTGCGATCATCGCTGCACCTTCTGTATTATCCCTTACGGCCGGGGCAATTCTCGCAGCGTCCCTGCGGGCGTTGTGGTGGATCAGATCAAACGATTGGTCGATAAGGGTTACAACGAAGTGGTTCTGACCGGGGTCGATCTGACCTCATGGGGTGCGGATCTGCCCGCTCAGCCGAAACTAGGCGATCTCGTGATGCGTATCCTTAAACTGGTGCCCGATCTGTCTCGTCTGCGCATCAGCTCAATCGACTCGATCGAAGTCGACGAGAACCTGATGCATGCCATCGCGACCGAGCCGCGCCTGATGCCCCATTTACATCTGTCCTTGCAGCATGGCGACGATCTGATCCTGAAGCGCATGAAACGCCGCCACCTGCGCGAAGATGCGATTCGTTTCACTGAAGACGCCATCAAACTACGACCCGACATGACTTTTGGCGCGGACATCATCGCTGGCTTCCCGACCGAGTCCGAGACTCATTTCGAGAATTCCCTCAAGCTCGTCACCGAGTGCAACCTGACCTGGCTGCATGTATTCCCCTATTCCAAACGCAAAGGCACTCCGGCAGCCCGCATACCGCAACAGATCAACGGCAATGTCATCAAAGAACGCGCCGCGCGCCTGCGTGCAGCCGGCGATGCACAGGTCATCAAGCATCTGACGGCACAGATCGGCAAAACCCACAATATCCTGATGGAAAATCCCACAATGGGCCGCACCGAACAATTTACCGAAGTAACCTTCGGCAACGCCCAACCCGAAGGCGAGATCGTAATCGCGACGATACGGGGGCACAGCAAAGCTCAATTACAAGTGTGATCCGTTCTTCATCTGGCCAAAAATACCTCGGGGATGAATTGGCCGCAGGCCAAGAAGGGGCTGGCCCCTTCCACACCATCGCAACAAAAAAACCCCCGTCACCGTGATGGCGCGGGGGTTTAGTTTTTAGCTATACGTCGACCTTAGTCCAGACGTTTGCCCTTTATCGGTGCCCACAGGCGCTTGTTCACAAGGTACAGCAGAACAGACAGAACTGTCAGGAACAGAACACCGACGAAACCGGCATTTTTGCGCTCCATCATTTTCGGCTCGGCGCTCCACATCAAGAAGGCTGCTATGTCTTCGGACATTGCCTCAACGGTTGCAGGATGTCCGTCGGCAAATTCAACCTGATCTTCTGCCAGCGGCGGAGCCATGGAAATCCAACCACCGGGGAAGGCCTTGTTCTCATAGAGAACAGTACCGGCTTCTTCCTTTTCTTCACCGGTATAACCATCCAGAAGCGAGGCAATATATTCCGCGCCCCCCATGCCTTTGACCAGCTGGTTGATGCCCAGACCGTAAGGACCATGGAAACCGGCACGGGCCTTCGCCATCAGGCTCAGGTCAGGCGCGCCGACACCGTTGTTGGCCGGGAAGTGGTCGGTCGGGATTGCCGGGCGGAAATCATCCAGCTCGGGATCGAACACCTCGAAGTTGTCGGCCGCGTAGGTGATGACTTGCTCTTCCGAATACCCCAAATCTTCAAGGGTCCGAAGAGGTACATATTGCAGACCATGGCAGGCTGCGCAGACCTCGGTATAGATCTGTAGGCCGCGCTGAAGCTGGTTCTGATCCCAGGTTCCAAACGGTCCCTCGAACGAGAAGTCGAAATCTTCGATGTGCTGCTCACCGCCACCTGCCGCAAAAGTCGAGGCGGGCGCAAGGGCCAAAGCGAACGCGGCACCGATTGCAAGTTTCTTGAACATGTTTCCGGTCCCTCTTCTTACTCGGCCGGCGTGGCGTCGGCGTTTGCCTTGCCATAATGCGCGTTGAAGTCTTCTTCGATGGTTTCCGGCTGCGCCTCGGGTTTTTCGATGACACCCAGAATCGGTAGGATCACGAAGAAATAGGCGAACCAGTAAGCCGAAGCGATCAGCGAGAAGGTCGCATAGGGCTCTTCCGCGGGCATCGCACCCAGCCACATCAAAGCAAAGAAGTCGATGATCAAAAGGTAGAACCACCATTTGAACATCGGACGATACTTGCCCGAACGCACGGTCGAGGTGTCCAGCCAAGGGGCTAGGGCCATGGCCAGGATCGCACCAAACATCGCAATCACACCAAAGAACTTGGCGTCGATGATGCCGCCGGTGATGAAGCTGGCGAACTGAACGACCCAGACTTCGCCAGTGAACGCACGCAGGATCGCATAGAATGGCAGGAAGTACCATTCAGGGACGATGTGCGCAGGAGTAACCAGCGGGTTGGCTTCGATGTAGTTATCCGGGTGACCCAAGTAGTTCGGCATGTAGCCCACGATGGCCCAGAACACGACCAGAATGACCGCCAGCGCGAACAGGTCCTTGATCACGAAATAGGGCCAGAACGGCAGCGTGTCTTTCTCGGCCTCGGCTTTCGAGCCACGGCGCACTTCAACACCTGTGGGGTTGTTGTTGCCAGTGGTGTGGAAGGCCCAGATATGCACGATCACCAGTGCCGCTATCACAAACGGCAGCAGATAGTGCAGCGAGAAGAAGCGGTTCAGCGTGGCATTATCCACCGCAGGTCCGCCCAGCAGCCAGGTCTGGATCGCCTCGCCCACAAACGGGATCGCGCCAAACAGGCCGGTGATCACGGTCGCACCCCAGAAGGACATCTGACCCCAGGGCAGAACGTAGCCCATGAACGCAGTGCCCATCATCATCAGGTAAATGAGCATCCCGATGATCCACGTAATCTCACGCGGGGCTTTGTACGAGCCGTAGAACAGGCCGCGGAAGATGTGGATGTAGACTGCTACAAAGAACAGCGATGCGCCGTTCATGTGCAGATAGCGCAGCATATAGCCGCCGTTCACGTTGCGCATGATGTGTTCGATGCTAGCAAAGGCCAGATCAACATGCGGGGTGTAGTGCATCACCAGAACGATACCGGTGACGATCTGCAACGCCAGGCAGAATGCCAGGACGATGCCCCAGATCCACCACCAGTTCAGGTTCTTGGGGGTTGGGATCATCAGGGTGTCATAAAGCAGGCCGACGATGGGCAGACGGCTGTTCAGCCACTTCTCGCCATTTGTCTTCGGCTCGTAATGATCGTGGGGAATTCCGGACATAAGTTAGGTCTCCCTTAGCCGAGCTTGATGGTGGTGGCGTCTACCCATTCAACGGGCGGAATGGGCAGGTTTTCAGGCGCGGGGCCTTTGCGGATACGACCGGCAAGATCGTAGTGCGAGCCGTGGCAGGGGCAGAACCAACCGCCAAAGTCGCCAGCATCGCCAAGCGGCACACAACCCAGGTGTGTACAAACACCCATCTGAACGATCCACGCCCCTTCTCCTTCGCCTTCGGGCGAAGGCATGACGCGATTGGCGTCGGTCGCTGGTGCGTCGGCGTTCAAATTGAAGTTGCGAGCCAGCGGGTCAGGCAGCGCGTCGACACCTTCAGCGTCCTGCTCCTGAGCTTCCTGAATCTCGGCACCTGTGCGGTGACGGATGAAAACAGGCTTACCCAACCACTTTGCGGTCAGCTGCGTACCCGGCTCTACCCCGCTTACATCCACACGGATCGAGGACAGCGCCTGGACGTCTGCCGATGGGTTCATTTGATTTACCAGGGGCCAAACGGCAGCCCCGGTGGCAACGACACCTGCGCCGCCAGCGACGTAGTAGAGGAAATCTCTGCGGGTGCCTTCGTGGTCTTCAGCTTGGGACACGAGGTTATCTCCGATTATCTGGCGCCCGCGAACGGGCATAAAGCTCGCGCACCGCACAAGTGCGGCGTCTTAAACGGGGTATCTATCGGGGAGAATAGAGTTCGTCCAGCGCTCTTAAACGCGCAATACGCCGCATCTAAGCATTCATGTCACGGTGAAAGGGCAAAATTTCAATCTCAAATGCAGATTTTAACCCTCAGAGCGGCGAATTGGCGCCAGGCAGGCGGGACGTGATTCGGCATCGACCCGCGCTGGTAGATCCCCAAATTGAAATCTCCTCACCCTATGCGAACGCCGCCGATTTCACGTGCATCTCTACCTTAGGAACACTGTATTCCTTCTATTTTAGCGCGATACGATTCCTCTTAAATTATTAATATAAAATAGATATTTCAAACACGTGATTATCTACCAGAATTCGATTGCACTCTAAACGGGAATGCGTGAAAGGCCATAGGCGCAATATTCCCAGCCGGAGATGTTCAATGCTCAAGATAGCAGCAACCGTAGTTTTTGTTTCGTTTCTGACTTCAGTACAGGCGATCGCAGCCGGCGATCCGGCGAAAGGCGAACAGCTCTATAACAGATGCTCTTCGTGCCATGCGATCATCAAAAATGGCGAGGTTCTGGTCAAAGGCGGCATCACCGGGCCGAATCTCTTTGGCGTAGTTGGCCGCACCGCCGGAACTGAGAACGATTATCTTTATGGAAGTAAACGTTTGCCCATCGGGATGTTCACCGACGACATGATCCGCGCCGGGCAAGAAGGGCTTGTGTGGACTGAAGAAAACATCGCCGCCTATTCTCGGGATCCGATTGGGTTCATCAAGGAATATCTGGATGATGACACCGCCCGCCCGAACATGAGCGTCAAGCTGAAAAAAGGCGCAGATGACATCGCTGCTTATCTCGCCACATTCAGCGCTCAATGAATGGAAGGCGAGAACGCGTGCCTCAGGCCTTGCGCATCAACGAGGCCAAGCGCGCCACCTCGCTGCCAAGTCCTGCTGAGTGCACGTGATCAGCCGCGCGATGTCGCGCCTCATCGGGTTTGTTCTGATTCAGCTTCCAAGTGCCGTCGATATCCGAGATCATGAGTCGGCAGGGAACGATCATGCGCATCATTCTATCCAGCGCGTCTGGTGTCATCTTAGACGCCAACCATGGCGGCTTTGGCAGCAGGCGATTTTCAAAGTCTGCCGCCTGCCGGTCGAGCAGATTTCGCAGGTCGTCCGCTGGCCGCATCTCAAGCACTCCAGTCAGATGCACCGCTACATAGTTCCAGGTCGGCACCTGATCATCGACTTCGTACCAGTCAGGCGAGATATACCCATCCGGCCCTAACACAGCGATCTTCGCAGGTTGCGGCTTTTTCAGCACCCTAACAATCGGATTTGACCGGACCAGATGCAGGTCAGCCAATGAAGCATCCTCGTTCAGAAGAAAGGGAACGTGGCCTAACAACGGTGCATCCGATGTCGACACCGCCAGAACACCAAAGGCGCGGTCACGCGCAAACTCGATGTGACGCTCGCGCGTCTCGGCGCGAAAGGTGGGATTGGGATGCATATTCGTCCTCCTGCCAATTTCTCTTGCAGAAGCGATATCTCCTTGGCAAGGTCCCACTCGTTCTCAGGGCGGGGCGAAATTCCCCACCGGCGGTATGCGGGCATGACCCGTAAGCCCGCGAGCGGCCCCGGTCTCCGGGGTGTCAGCAGATCTGGTGAGAAGCCAGAGCCGACGGTTACAGTCCGGATGAAAGAGAACGTGCAGCACGCCGGTAATGCGGTGTGCCTGCTCGTGATCGCCTTGGGTGACGTGTCTGTTACGAAAGGAGATCATGATGACACACACCCGCTATGCTTTTGTCAAAGCCAACTGGCATTCAGATATCGTGGATCGCGCGCTGGATGGGTTTCTCGAACTGATTTCAGCCGATCAGGTTGATGTCTTCGACGTTCCGGGCGCTTTCGAGATGCCCCTGCTGGCCCGTGACCTGGCGCAAACGGGGCGCTACGCCGCCGTAGCCTGCGCTGCCTTTGTAGTGGATGGCGGCATCTACCGGCATGACTTCGTCGCACAAGCGGTTGTCGATGGCTTGATGCGGGCCGGGCTCGATTCAGGTGTTCCGGTCCTGTCGGTCTCGCTGACACCGCATCAGTATCAGGAAACGGATCACCACAACGCCATCTATCGCGCGCATTTCATCGAAAAAGGGCGCGAGGCAGCTCATGCAGCGCTCAAGATCAACGCAACCCGCGCCATGGTGGCTCAAGCCGCCTGATTTATTCCAATCGCGCCGCCCACAGGGCGGCGCTTGCTTCTCTGCAAATGCAAATCCGCTTGAGGACCAAGGCACTCCCCGCTAATCACGTCGCTCAAAGGAGCATGCCCCATGTCGATGAACAGTTTTGGCCACCTCTTCCGCGTTACCACCTGGGGTGAAAGCCACGGGCCCGCCTTGGGGGCGACCATCGATGGCTGCCCTCCGGGTGTCACAATCGATGAGGGCATGATTCAGCATTGGCTGGACAAGCGCAAACCAGGTCAGAACAAATTCACCACACAGCGGCGCGAACCCGATCAGGTTAAAATCCTGTCCGGTGTGTTCGAAGGCCAGACCACGGGCACACCGGTGCAGTTGATGATCGAGAACACCGATCAGCGCTCGAAAGACTACGGCGACATCATGGACAAGTTTCGTCCGGGACACGCCGACATCACATATTGGCAGAAGTACGGGATCCGTGACTATCGCGGCGGCGGGCGCAGTTCGGCGAGGGAAACGGCATCACGTGTGGCGGCCGGAGGACTCGCGCGTGAGGCTATCAAACAGATCGCTCCGAATGTTCAAATCACCGGTTATATGACCCAGATCGGTCCGCACAAGATCGACCGTGCCAATTTCGACTGGTCGCAGATCGAACAGAATCCATTCTGGACGCCCGACGCCAAAGCAGCCGAAGATTGGGCCGCTTATCTGGACGACCTGCGCAAATCCGGCAACTCGGTCGGCGCAGTGGTCGAAGTGGTCGCGCGCGGCGTTCCGGCGGGGCTCGGCGCGCCGGTTTATGCCAAGTTAGACACTGATCTGGCTGCAGCCATGATGTCGATAAACGCCGTTAAAGGGGTTGAAATCGGTGAAGGCATGGACGCCGCCGAACTGACTGGCGAGGCCAACGCCGACGAGATATTCATGGGACAGGACGGCCCTCAATACAGCTCGAACCACGCAGGCGGTATTCTGGGCGGCATTTCGACCGGCCAGGATGTTGTGGTGCGCTTTGCGGTCAAGCCGACCTCGTCCATTCTGACCGCCCGCAAGACCATCACCAAATCCGGCGAAGAGACCGAGATCATTACCAAAGGCCGCCACGACCCCTGCGTCGGCATCCGTGCCGTTCCGGTAGGTGAGGCAATGATGGCTTGCGTGATCCTTGATCACCTGCTCCTGCACCGTGGTCAAATCGGCGAGAACCGTGGACAGATTGGCTGATCTGCGCGCTTCGCTGCGCGCGGTCGTCAGGCAACGGATGCAGACGGATCCGGCGCATGATCTGGCGCACCTGGATCGGGTTTGGGTTAATGCGCAGGCGATTGCGGATGATGAAGCCAACCCGCGTGTCTTGCTGGCGGCGTGTTATCTGCATGATCTGATCAACCTGTCAAAAGATGACCCGGATCGGCATCTGGCCTCGATGCGATCCGCCACTGAATCAGAGCCTATTCTTGAAGAATTCGGCTATTCCACCACTGAAATTGGGGCCGTACAGCACGCGATTGCCGCCCATAGCTTTTCGGCTAACATCCCGCCCGAAACACTCGAAGCGCGAATATTACGGGATGCCGATCGTCTGGATGCGTTGGGTGCTATCGGTATCGCCCGCAACTTTTCAGTATCGGGCGCCCTGGGACGCACCCTTTATGACCCGTCAGATCCGTTTGCCGAAAACCGTTTGCCGAATGACCTGATTTTTTCAATCGATCACTGGCAAATAAAACTGCTGCGCTTACCCAATGAAATGCTGACCGAAAAAGGCAGGGCCATCGCGCAGGACCGAGCCGCGCGGATGATGAGGTTTCTAAAGGACCTGTCAGAGGAAATCGGAGCTCAGCTTCCACTAGACTGGTCCAATCTCTGATACGTCAACTTTGGCCAGTTGATCTTTCCGCCTCAAAGGCGCAGGTTCGCGACCATGGCGAAATCCTTAACATCGCATCGTCCGGCATTGGCCGTGGCGCTTAAGCTTAGTGCGCTCGTGCTGTTCACGACGATGTCTGCATTGGTCAAGGCTTTGTCAGATGATTTCCCGCCGGGAGAGATGGTGTTTTTCCGCTCGCTTTTCGCGATTCCGGTTATCATCGCCTGGCTGGTCTGGCGAGGAGAGCTGGTGCACGGCTTTGTCGTCAAGAAGCCGATGGGCCATTTCTGGCGCGGGGTTCTGGGAACCTCGGCCATGGGACTGACCTTTACTGGTCTTAGCCTGTTGCCGCTGCCCGAGGTAACCGCCATCGGATATGCAACCCCGATCTTCACGCTGATTCTGGCTGCAATCATGTTGGGCGAGCGGATACGAATGATTCGTATCGGGGCCGTCGCGCTTGGCCTCGTCGGCGTTCTGATCATGATCTGGCCCCGGCTGGGTTCAGGCACTGCCGAAACCGCCGCAACAATAGGTGCGCTTTGCGTGCTGGCTGCAACCGTTGCCCGTGCCTTTGTGCAGATACATATTCGACAACTGGTACAGGTGGATCATCCCGCCGCAATCGTGTTCTATTTCTCTCTCACAGCGACCTTGCTTTCGGGTCTCACAGTGTTTTGGGGCTGGGTTATCCCGACATGGGAGCAAGCCGCATTGCTGGTGACAATCGGCCTGATCGGCGGAGTGGCGCAGATTCTGGTGACCTCGTCCTACAAGTTTGGACAAGCGTCAATGCTGGCACCTTATGACTACACCACAATGCTGTTCGCCATTGTCATTGGTTATTTCTGGTTCGATGAGTTGCCAACCCTGGTGATGCTGGGCGGCGCGGCGTTGGTGATTGCAGGCAACGTCGTGGTGATCCTGCGTGAACGACAACTTGGCCTTGATCGGACCAAAGCGCGATCAGCAACGGATCCCAAAGCCTGACTTTACCTTTCGCAATCTTTCCCTAGTTTGGGTCGCGATACACCTATGAGGTTTCCCGATGAGCGACGCACAGAACCACAAAGAAAAGATGCAAGAGGTGCAAGCCAAGCACCGCAAGAAAGTCTCGGAAGCGGTCGATCCCGGCCGGGGACTGGTGCTGATCAATACAGGTAAGGGCAAGGGAAAATCCTCGGCTGCGTTTGGCGTGGTGATCCGGGCATTGGGCTGGGGCCAGAAAGTGGCTGTGGTTCAGTTCATCAAGGGCAAATGGAAAACGGGTGAGCGCAGGTTCTTTGAGGAACGCGATCTGGTCACCTGGCACACGATGGGCGAAGGGTTTACCTGGGATACGCAGGACCGCGAGCGCGACATCGCGGCTGCGACTTCGGCCTTCAACAAGGCCTGTGATCTGATGAAAAGCGGCGACTACGATCTGGTTGTCCTCGACGAGATCAATATCGCCCTGCGCTACGAATACCTTTCAGTAGACACTGTTATTGAGGGGCTTCAGACCCGATCAGACAAAACCAGCGTGTTCCTGACTGGCCGGGATGCCCCGCAAGCCCTAAGGGACTATGCGGATCTGGTAACCGAGATGACCGAAGAAAAACACCCGTTCCAAGCCGGCATCAAAGCCCAACGTGGTGTGGATTTCTAGGCCCGCGCACCACCCTCATTCAGCGCGCGCATCGAATCGCGCCTGACTGCGTACATCTTTGCGGCTGAGCGTTCTTCGAGCGCCCGGCAGCGCTCGGCGTTGCAGGTCTTGTGATCGAGATAGGCCGCGACTTCTGAGGTTAGCGCGTCGCAATCACACGATGCACAGCAGGGGTCGGCCATCAGTTCTTCAAATCGATCACGCAATCGCGGGCTCCTTTGGTCGTTCCCGGGGCGATGGCGGGCTTTCACATCTGCTTTTGCTGAGCCCACAGATCGCCCCGGAACCAGTTGCTTGATGGTGTCATCTGGCGTTGCGTTATATCTGATGGTTTTTGTCGGAAAATTCAAGCCTGAAAATCTGATGCAAAAGGGGCGACCTATTGGGCAAATTTGGCCTTATTAGTGTCTAAAACAAAAAAGGGCCATCCGGATGCCCGCATGGCCCAGCTGATCGCTACGGTTCTGACTCACTTCAAGCAATAGCGCTCTGTTCGGGCGCGCTGAGCGAGATCACCACAACGACTGCGGCCCCGTTCACCCAGTAGAACAACGCATCAAGCCCAGAAAACCCAAACAGGCTGGGTGCCAAAAGGAACGTGACGCCGACAAGCAGATCAACAGCCAAGTGAAACTTGTATGGCAGAACCCGCCAAATCCCAAGGTGATGGTCTGTCAGAACGGTCAGTACGAATGCGGCAATGCCGGTCACAACGGACAGCCAGAGTGCCAGCGGGTTGGACTGGCCCAACCCCAGTACAAAAGGCAAAACCATCAGCGCAATCGCAACCGGGTAGTCAAGATAGGCATGGACAGAGCGGGTGACAAAACGCAGGGACATGTGAACTTCCTTTCTTCAATCAGTGATGATCAAAGATTAGGGGCGCGCGATTGAACGCAACATCCCAGTTCGTTTTGCATTTATTGCAGATCGTTCAATTGATCAGTACGATTAGTGCATCGCACGGTACGCGGCGGGCGACAGTCCGACCTGCTTCTTGAACACGCGTGAAAACGCAGCCTCGGACGCGTATCCCACTTCTGCTGCAGCATCCGCAACGTTCCAGCGATTTTCGGTCAACCCATGGCACGCGATCTGCATCCGCCAGTCCGTCAGGTACTGCATCGGGGTAGTCCCCATCTTTTGTGAGAAAAGCTGCGCAAATGCAGTGCGTGACATTGCTGCTTCTCGCGCGAGCATCGCAACGCTCCACTCCTGCGCCGGAGACTGGTGAAATGCTGTCAGCGCCCGCGAGATGCGCGGATCGGCAAATCCGGCAAGTGCGGCATCATGAGGACTTTGATGTTCAAGGTATGCCCGGATCGCTTGCGCAAACAGCACTTCGGACAGTTTCAGCGCGATCAGGTCACCGCCGATACGAGCACCGGACACTTCAGATCCGATCATACGCAATGTCGCCTCGATCCAGGCACCCGCTTCTTCACCGTAATTCTCGATCAGTATAAAAGGTGGCAACCGGTCGATCAGCATATGACCGGTTCCGTTTCGCCCGGCTGGCCCGGTGAATGAGAAATGTCCGCAAATCAGTTGCGTATCGCGCTCGTCTTCCTCACCGCCATAGACCAGGACACCATCGCCTTTGTAGCCTGACAGCTCTAACACCCGCTCAAGGGGCAAGGCATCATAGGGTTTGACTTCATTACACAGCAGCGCATGCGGCGCACCGTGGGGAATGAGAATCAGATCACCCTGCCGCAACCGCAAGGTCTCGCCGGTTGTTGGCAGGTGCACCTTCAATTCACCGCGTTGCACAAAGTGAAACCGGGCCACGTTCTCGAAGCCCGGCACCTGTATCCCAAACGGCGGAGTAAAGGATGTGCGGAAATAAAATGTGCCACGCAGAGAAAGGCGTGTAAGGATATCGCTGAGAAGATCTAACATGAGCCAACGATACGGCTTGGCCCGGCAGCGTCCATACCTTCGAACAATCTGCATGCATATTTGCATGATCTGCAATCAAAACCCCCGCCTGAGCGGGGGTTCAATACGGTGTTAACTTACGCGCGGACCAATTTCTCATAATCTTCGGCGATTTCGCGGGTCAGATCGCCAACCTCGAAGGTATAATCGCCGATCTGCCCGACAGGTGTAACCTCGGCTGCAGTGCCAGTCAGCCAGCATTGCTCGAAATCGGCCATCTCCTCGGGACGGATCCGACGTTCATGAACAGTGATGCCCTTGTCTTTCAGCATCTGGATCACCGTCTGACGAGTGATGCCGTTGAGGAAGCAATCGGCCAGCGGGGTGTGCACTTCGCCATCCTTAACGAAGAAGACATTTGCCCCCGTCGCCTCGGCGACGTTGCCATTATAATCCATGAACAAAGCGTCCGAGCAGCCTTTGGCCTCAGCTTTGTGTTTGGAAATGGTGCAGATCATGTAAAGACCTGCTGCCTTGGCATGGACTGGAATGGTTTCCGGGCTTGGTCGTTTCCACTCGGCGATGTCCAACTTGGCGCCTTGCATCTTAGCGTCACCGTAATAGGCACCCCAAGGCCAAACAGCGATGGCCATCCGAACCGGGTTCTTGGCGGACGCCACACCCATATCCTCGCCCGAACCGCGCCAGACCAGCGCACGTACATACGCATCTTGAAGACCACTGGCTTTGAGCGCTTCTTCCTTGGCGGCCTCGATCTCATCGACCGAGTATGGCATCGGCATATCCAGCGCCTCTGCCGACGCGATCAGGCGTTCGGAATGTTCGCGGCTTTTGAAGATCTTGCCGTTGTAAGCGCGCTCACCCTCGAACACCGAAGACGCATAATGCATCGCGTGGGACAGGATGTGCACATTGGCCTCACGCCAGGGCACCAATTCGCCATCCATCCAGATGACACCGTCGCGATCGTCATATCCAGCCATGCGAAACCTCCTGAACCGGTCGATATTTCCGAATGTTGCGCCGTTTAGGTCCGTATCGGACACAATGTTGCGCAAAAACTGCGATTCGATACCTGTGCGCTCTTGGAATGTCAATAAGGCTGACATAAAGTCAGGTTATATTGCGAATGAGGCCCAACATGACCGACATCCGTCCCGCCCCGGTCTTTGGCGGAGAAAGCCTGTTGTTTCTGACAGATGAACAACTGAGGCAGGGCATCGAGGCCATGTTTTTTGCCTATCGCGGCTTTACCGCTGATCCGGACCGTATCCTGACTGAATTGGCCTATGGCCGTGCTCATCATCGGGCCATCCACTTCATCAACCGTGCGCCGGGTACAACCGTCAACAATTTACTGGCCATATTGGGTGTCACGAAGCAATCGCTGAATCGCGTCTTGCGCAGCCTGATTGAAGATGGGTTGGTCGAAAGCCGGGTCGGAACAGTGGACAAACGCGAACGCCACCTATTTCTGACGGATAAAGGAAAGGCACTCGAGGCCAAACTATCTGACGCCCAGCGCGCCCGGATGCGTGCGGCCTACAAAGATGCGGGCCCCGAAGCGGTGGCCGGGTTTCGCAAAGTGCTTGAAGCGATGATGGATGCTGATATGCGTCGTGCATATACGAAACTGCGGGATACGACTTCATGAGCGAAATGGACGCCCATCTTCTGATCGTCGACGATGACGAGCGCATTCGCGATTTGCTCAAGAAATTCCTGATGCGCAGCGGGTTTCTGGTGACCTCAGCGCGGGATGCAGCCCATGCGCGGCGGGTTTTGTCGGGACTGGATTTCGATCTGATCGTGCTGGATGTGATGATGCCCGGTGAGGACGGTGTGAGCCTGACCCGATCTCTGCGCGACACCCATTCCACCCCGATCCTGCTGTTGACGGCCAAGGGCGAAACCGAGCATCGGATTGCCGGGCTGGAGGCAGGCGCCGATGACTATCTGGCGAAACCATTCGAACCCAAAGAGTTGCTGCTGAGAATCAATGCCATTCTGCGTCGGATGCCGGAAACGCCTGCGCAGGATACGGCGGCGAAGATTCTGCATCTTGGTCCAATTCGCTATGATATCGAACGCGGTGAGATGTGGCAGGGCGAAGATCCCGTCCGCCTGACCGCGACAGAGAGCCAGCTGATGAAGATATTCTCGGCCCAGCCGGGTGAGCCGATCAGCCGCGCCAAACTTGTCGAGGATTTGGGTCGTGACAAGGGTCAGGCGCAGGAGCGCGCAGTGGATGTACAGATCACACGATTGCGCCGGAAGCTTGAGCAAGATCCGAAGCAGCCGCGCTATCTTCAGACCGTGCGCGGTGCAGGCTACATGCTGGCGCCGGATTGATTTAACCGCTGTGCGGCGTTTATTTACCTCTGGCACAGAAATTACTGGCCAGATGAAGATGGAATCCTGATGAAAACCGCTTTGTTGACCCATGCAGACTGTCTTGATCACGTAACTCCGCAGGGTCACCCGGAACGCGTAGCCCGGCTGGAGCATATCCTACATGCACTGGAAGATCTTGATCTGCAGCGCGTGACGGCTCCTTTAGCAGCTGATGACGATCTGTTGAGGGTGCACCCGCAGAGTCACATTAGCGATATTCTTGGCCATAGACCCTTGGATGGGTTCAAACAGATTGACGGAGACACGTTCATGTCGCCAGGCTCGGTCGATGCGGCCTATCGTGCGGCGGGTGCGGCGGTGCGGGCCGTTGATTTGGTTCTGGGCGGTGAAGCACCGAACGCGTTTTGCGCCATTCGTCCACCGGGACATCATGCCGAGACCGAAACGGCCATGGGATTCTGTCTGTTTGGCAATGCCGCGTTGGCTGCAAAGCACGCACTTGATCATCATGGGCTGAGCCGGGTAGCGGTTGTCGACTTCGACGTGCATCACGGCAATGGCACGCAAGACCTGCTGTGGGACGAGAAACGCGCCTTGGTGATCACCAGCCAGCAGATGCCCTTGTGGCCCGGCTCGGGCCGCCCGGATGAGACCGGGGCCTATGAGACGGTTTTGAATATTCCTTTAGCCCCAGGCACAGGCGGAGCGGAGATGCGGGCCGTTTATGAAACGCAAGCTTTTCCACGACTGCGGGAATTCAAACCAGAACTGATCATTATCTCTGCCGGGTTCGACGCGCATCAGGATGATCCGTTGGCCAATCTCAACTGGTCCACCGGCGATTTCGCCTGGATCACGGCGGAGCTGTGCAAGATTGCTGATGAGGTGTGTGATGGCCGTATCGTCTCGACTCTGGAAGGCGGGTATGATCTGAACGCACTGGCCGAGGCGACACGCGCCCATGTGGAAGAACTGATAAAGGCAGCACGATGACCGATACCCCAGTTGAACAGATGACGTTCGAACAAGCGATGAAAGAGCTTGAGGCCGTGGTTGGCCAGTTGGAACGTGGTGATGTGGCGCTGGATCAATCGATTGCGCTGTACGAACGTGGCGCCGCATTGAAGAAGCGCTGCGAGGATGAGTTGAAGCGTGCTGAGGAAAAAGTGGCCGCGATCACTCTGGACGCAGATGGCCAGCCAACCGGGACGACGCCTGTCGAAGGTCAGTAAATGTTTCGTGAAAAGCTGGCACAGGATGCCGCGCTGATTCAGAGCCATTTCGATCTGGTTCTGAGCGCGCTGGATGATCTGGATGTGACACGGGCCATGGCCTATGCCACCGAGGGCGGCAAGCGTCTGCGAGGGTTTCTGGTATTGGAAAGCGCGCGGTTGCTTGGCGTCGATACAGCTCGGGCAATCTGGCCAGCGACAGGTATTGAAGCGCTGCATGCATACTCTCTGGTCCATGACGACCTGCCTTGCATGGATGATGACGACCTGAGGCGTGGACGCTCGACGGTGCACGTGAAATGGGATGAGGGCACCGCCGTTCTGGCCGGGGATGCGCTGCAGACACTTGCGTTTGAGCTTTGCGCTCGACCAGAGGTTGGAAACGCTGAAATACGCGCTGAACTGGCTCTAACGCTGGCAAAAGCGAGCGGCGCACAGGGTATGGTTCTGGGTCAGGCGCTGGATATCGCCGCTGAGACGGCGGCGGAGCCGCTGACACTGGATGAGATTACACATCTGCAAGCGGGCAAGACCGGTGCGTTGATCGAATGGTCCGCCTGCGCGGGTGCGCGATTGGCGCAGGCCGATCCCACCCCCTTGCGCCAATATGCCCAGGCGCTTGGGCTTGCCTTTCAGATCGCGGATGACATTTTGGATGTCGAAGGAGATGCCGAAAAGGCCGGAAAGCGGCTGCAGAAAGACGCCGAGGCGGGCAAAGCGACCTTTGTCTCGCTACTTGGTCTGGACGCCGCCAGATCCCGTGCAATTGAGCTTGTGGATCAGGCTTGTGCTGCGCTGGACGAACATGGCCCCGCTGCAGAAACCTTGAAGCAGGCTGCCCGCTTCGTTATTGCCCGGGACAGCTAAGCCAGGAACGCCAAATGTCTGACCGCCCGAATACGCCCTTGTTGGACCTTGTGAGCCGCCCAGCGGATCTGAAGCAGTTTTCAGATGCGCAGTTGCATCAGGTCGCACATGAGTTGCGGGCCGAGACGATTTCAGCAGTTTCGGTGACCGGAGGGCATCTGGGCGCGGGTCTGGGTGTCGTCGAGCTGACCACGGCGCTGCACGCGGTATTCGACACGCCACGAGACAAGATCATCTGGGACGTAGGTCACCAGTGTTATCCGCACAAGATTCTGACAGAACGCCGGGACCGAATTCGCACCCTGCGCACAAAAGACGGCCTAAGCGGATTCACCAAGCGCAGTGAAAGCGCCTATGATCCATTCGGCGCTGCACATTCCAGTACTTCGATCAGTGCCGCGCTAGGCTTTGCTGTCGCGCGTGATCTGGGCGGCGTTACGCCTGAAGGGCTGGGCGATGCGATCGCTGTGATCGGCGATGGCTCTATGTCCGCCGGCATGGCCTTTGAGGCGATGAACAACGCAGGCCACCTGAAGAAACGCTTGATCGTAATTCTCAATGACAATGAGATGAGCATTGCACCGCCGGTGGGTGCCCTATCGAACTATCTATCGCGCATCTATGCCGAAGAACCGTTTCACGATCTGAAAGCTGCTGCCAAAGGTGCGGTGTCGTTGCTGCCGGAACCCTTCCGCGAAGGGGCAAAGCGCGCCAAGGATATGCTGAAGGGCATGGCCATGGGCGGGACGCTATTTGAAGAGCTCGGCTTTTCCTATCTCGGCCCCATCGACGGGCATGATCTGGACCAGTTGCTGCCGGTTCTGCGTGCGGTCAAGGCGAAGGCAAGCGGACCGATCCTGATCCATGTGCTGACCAAGAAAGGCAAGGGGTATGCCCCCGCCGAACAGGCCCGCGACAAGGGTCACGCGACCGCCAAGTTCGATGTGGTGACGGGCGAGCAGAAAAAGGCGCCTTCGAACGCGCCTTCCTATACCTCGGTCTTTGGCACGACACTGGTCGATGAAGCAGCGCGGGATGACAAGATCGTCGCGGTTACAGCCGCGATGCCGGACGGGACCGGGCTGAACCTGTTTGCCGAGCGCTATCCGTCGCGCTGTTTCGACGTAGCGATTGCCGAACAGCATGGCGTGACCTTCTCGGCTGCGTTGGCCGCCGGGGGAATGAAGCCTTTCTGTGCGATGTATTCAACCTTCCTGCAGCGTGGCTATGATCAGGTTGTGCATGATGTGGCGATCCAACGCCTGCCGGTGCGATTTGCCATCGACCGAGCGGGTCTGGTTGGGGCAGACGGTGCGACCCATGCGGGGTCGTTTGATATTGCTTACATGGCCAACCTTCCGGGTATGGTTGTCATGGCGGCTGCAGATGAGGCCGAATTGATGCACATGGTCGCCACTGCGGTGGCACATGACGATGGCCCGATCGCTTTCCGGTATCCTCGCGGCGAAGGAGCGGGCGTTGATCTGCCCGAGCGCGGAGAAATATTGGAGATCGGCAAGGGCCGATTGATCCAGAAAGGTGCCCGGGTGGCGCTGCTGTCTTTCGGTACGCGGCTGGCCGAAGTGCAGAAAGCAGCAGAGGCGCTGTCGGCGCGCGGGATCAAGCCCACCATCGCCGATGCACGCTTTGCCAAACCGCTGGATCGGGACCTGATCCTTGATCTGGCTGCCAATCACGAGGCACTGATCACCATCGAGGAAGGGGCCATCGGCGGCTTTGGCAGCCATGTTGCGCAATTGCTTGCGGATGAGGGCGTGTTTGACGAAGGGTTGAAGTATCGCTCGATGGTGCTGCCGGATATCTTCATCGATCAGGCGAGCCCGGCGGATATGTACGCCGTCGCAGGAATGAACGCAGAACAGATCGAGGCAAAGGTGCTTTCGGTTCTTGGCGTTGCTACAATCGGTGAGAAACGCGCCTGATATTCGGGTGTTGCCGCCCCTGGATGCTGAAAAAATAAGCAGTTCAAAAATGATCTAGGTCAATTCCTTACACGCTGTGCTACGCTAACACCCGAGTCAGGCAGGCCAACCCCTGTCGATCACTCAAAGGTCGCGAGCGAATGAACAAGCTAGCCAGCCGACGCGCATTCCTGAAAGGGAAAGTGCTGCGCGAGGATACATCAGCCATCCACCCACCGGGTGCGGTGACCGAGTTTCTTGAGCTTTGCACTCAATGCGACGAATGCCGCGAGGCCTGCCCTGAAGATATCATCCGTTTCGACGCGCAAGGCTGGCCTGTTGTGCAATTGGACGCAGGCCCATGCACATTTTGCGGTGATTGCGCCAATGCTTGCCCGACCGGGGCGCTGAATCCTGAACACGTGGCTGATTGGCCTTGGCGCGCTGCGGTGTCGGCCTCTTGCCTGTCGATGAATGGTGTCAGCTGTCGGGTTTGTCAGGATGTCTGCGACCACAACGCGATCCGCTTTCGGCTGCAAACCGGTGGTCGTGCTGAACCTCAACTCGACACCGATATTTGTACCGGCTGTGGCGCTTGTGCCAGCGCCTGTCCTGCCGGTTCTGTCAGCTTTGAACGCCACACCCCGCCCACTCAGGAGGTAGCCTTATGAATATCTGTGGATGCCTCGTCCATGTAACCCCCGAAACCACGCAGAGTGCACGGGCCGCGATTGCAGGTACAAACGGGGCAGAAGTTCACGCAGCATCCGAGGATGGCCGCATTGTTGTTGTGGTCGAGGATACGCCGGAAAAAATGGCGTCCGAGACGATCATGGATCTGCACCAGATCCCGGGTGTGATCTCTCTGACCCTGACCTACCACCATTTCGAAGACCTCGCGGAGACCCGTCCGCACCTTAACGCTTCTCGCCAGATCTAAAGCCGGAGACCCATGTCATGAC
Organism: Ruegeria sp. D7; assembly: GCF_056534355.1. Taxonomy (NCBI): domain Bacteria; kingdom Pseudomonadati; phylum Pseudomonadota; class Alphaproteobacteria; order Rhodobacterales; family Roseobacteraceae; genus Ruegeria; species Ruegeria sp. D7. The sequence continues at coordinate 112,425 of NZ_JBQFPG010000010.1, read as the reverse complement.
CATCTCTGAATCCCGCCGGACCTTTTTGAAATCAACCGCCGCCGCTGCGACAGCATCAGCCGCAGGACTTCCCCTTGCGACCGGACAAGCCAGCGCTCAGGTCGGCAACCCTGATATCCGTTGGGACAAAGCCGCCTGCCGGTTCTGCGGCACCGGATGCTCGGTTCTGGTTGGCACCAAAGACGGGCGCGTGGTCGCCACGCAAGGCGACCCGGATGCGCCGGTGAACCGCGGTCTGAACTGTATCAAGGGCTATTTCCTGTCCAAGATCATGTACGGCAAAGACCGCCTGACCACGCCGATGCTGCGCAAAACCAACGGCGAATATGACAAGAACGGTGAGTTCGAACCCGTCAGCTGGGACGAAGCCTTCGACGTCATGGCTGCCAAGTGGAAAGAGGCCCTTGCCAAGAAAGGCCCGACCAGTGTCGGCATGTTCGGTTCGGGCCAGTGGACCGTTTGGGAGGGCTACGCTGCTGCCAAGATGATGAAAGCCGGTTTCCGATCCAACAACATCGACCCCAACGCGCGCCACTGTATGGCCTCGGCGGTTGTCGGCTTCATGCGCACCTTCGGCATTGATGAACCAATGGGCTGCTATGACGATTTCGAGCACGCAGACACATTCGTGCTCTGGGGCTCGAACATGGCCGAGATGCACCCGATTCTGTGGTCACGCCTGACCGACACACGTCTGACCAAACCGGGATCCGAAGTGCATGTACTGTCGACCTATGAACACCGCTCGTTCGAGTTGGCAGACAATGGAATGGTCTTTGCGCCGCAGACCGATCTGGCGATCCTGAACTATATCGCCAACTACATTATCCAGAACGGCGCGGTGAACGAAGAGTTCGTCAACAAACACGTCAACATCACCAAGACCGCCACCGATATTGGCTATGGACTGCGCGATAACAACCCGCTGCAGGAAGAGGCAGAGAATCCAAACTCTGGCAAGATGGAGCCGATCAGCTTCGAAGAATATGCAGAAGCGGTATCGGAATACACGCTGGAATACACATCGGAACTCTCCGGTGTTCCTGCCGCTCAGCTTGAGCGTCTGGCCCAGCAATATGCCGACCCCAACCGCAAAGTGATGAGTCTGTGGACCATGGGCTTCAACCAGCACACTCGCGGATCGTGGGTGAACTCGCTGATGTACAATGTGCACCTGCTGGTGGGTAAGATTTCCGAACCCGGAAACTCGCCCTTCTCGCTGACCGGTCAACCTTCGGCCTGTGGTACGGCACGTGAGGTCGGAACCTTCGCTCACCGTCTGCCGGCTGATATGGTTGTGGCAAACGACAAACACCGCGAGATTTGCGAGACCGCGTGGAAAATTCCTGCGGGCACCATCCCACCCAAACCCGGATTCCACGCCGTTTTGCAGCACCGCAAGCTGAAGGACGGCGATCTGAATGCCTATTGGGTGCAGTGCACCAACAACATGCAGGCCGCGCCCAATATCAACGAAGAAGGCTATCCCGGCTATCGCAACCCGGAGAACTTCATTGCCGTCTCCGATCCCTATCCTACTGTAACAGCCCTGTCGGCTGACCTGATCCTGCCTACCGCCATGTGGGTCGAGAAGGAAGGCGCCTATGGCAACGCCGAGCGTCGCACCCAATTCTGGCGGCAACAGGTCAAAGCTCCGGGCGAAGCGAAATCCGATCTGTGGCAGTTGATGGAGTTCTCCAAACGCTTCACCGTTGAAGAGGTTTGGGGTGAGGAACTGCTGGCCACCATGCCAGAACATCGTGGTAAGACCATGTATGACGTGCTGTTCGCCAATGGCACGATCGACAAGTTCCCGCTGTCAGAGACCGCAGAAGGATTCGACAACGACGAGTCCGAGCACTTTGGCTACTACGTGCAAAAGGGCCTGTTCGAGGAATATGCCGAGTTTGGGCGCGGCCACGCGCACGATCTGGCCCCATTCGAAACCTACCACCAGGCGCGTGGCCTGCGCTGGCCAGTCGTGGATGGCAAGGAAACACTGTACCGCTTCCGAGAAGGCTATGATCCGTATGTGCCTGAAGGCGAAGACGTGAAATTCTATGGCCATAAGGACGGCAAGGCCAAGATCATCTTCGCGCCATACGAACCCGCCCCCGAGGTACCGGATGAGGAATTCAACCTGTGGCTCTGCACCGGGCGTGTGCTGGAACATTGGCATTCAGGTTCGATGACCCGCCGCGTGCCCGAATTGCACCGCTCCTATCCCGCCGCCGTTGTCTACATGCACCCGGATGATGCGCGCGAGCGTGGTCTGCGGCGCGGACAGGAGATCGTTCTGTCTACCCGCCGCGGCGAGGTCAACAGCCGTGTCGAAACCCGAGGCCGGAACAAAGTACCGCGTGGTCTGGTGTTCATGCCGTGGTTCGACGAAGGCCAGCTAACCAACAAGCTGACGCTAGACGCAACCTGCCCGCTGTCGAAAGAGACCGACTTCAAGAAATGCGCCTGTAAGGTCGAGCGCGCGTAAAAGGCTGGCAAGGCAAAGGTCGTCCCCATGTCTCGTGTTGGCACACCCCTTTCGCCGCAGCGGCGCCGGTTCCTGCAGGACTCGGCGCGCGCAGCGGGTGGCTGCGTCGCAGCAGGGTCCTTGCTGGCCTGGCTGGCGCGGGACGCACGGGCGTTGCCGGCCGAAGCATTGCGACCTCCCGGTGCCTTGCCGGAAAAAGACTTTCTATCAGCCTGCATTCGCTGCGGTTTGTGCGTGCGGGAATGTCCCTATGACACGCTGAAACTGGCCGAGCTGGGTGTCGATGCGGTGGCCACCGGCACGCCGTATTTCACCGCCCGTGATGTTCCCTGCGAAATGTGCGACGACATCCCCTGTGTCGCTGCCTGCCCGACCGGGGCGCTGGACCCCGGCCTGGACAATATCGACGACGCCAAGATGGGTGTCGCCGTTCTGGTCGATCAGGAAAACTGCCTGAACTTCTTCGGCCTGCGCTGCGATGTCTGTTACCGCGTCTGCCCCGTCATCGACGAGGCCATTACGCTGGAGACCGAACACAACGCCCGCTCGGGCAGTCATGCAATCTTCATTCCAACCGTTCACGCCGATCATTGCACCGGCTGCGGCGTTTGCGAGAAAAGCTGCGTTCTGCCCGAAGCGGCGATCAAGGTGCTGCCCGCCCGATTGGCTCGGGGCAGCAGCGCCGATCACTACCGCAAGGGCTGGGAAGAGAAAGAAGCCAAAGGCGCGCCCGTCGTCGAAGGTATCATCGATTTGCCTGATCGCCTGCCGGGACCGGGCACCGATAACCTTGTCGCACCGGGCGGGTTTGAGCCCAGATTCAAATTGCCGGAGGTCACTCAATGACCGTCCGCACAAACATGCCGCTGGGGCATGAAGCTATCGCCGCCAAAGGTTGGCTGAGTGCCCATAAATACCTGCTGCTGCGCCGCGCCAGCCAAGTGTTCTTCCTGGTACTGTTCCTGTTGGGCCCGTGGTTCGGCATCTGGATCGTGCAGGGCACTCTGGCCGGGTCGCTGACCCTAGGCGTACTGCCCCTGACCGATCCGTTCGTCTTGCTGCAAAGTCTGATCGCAGGGCACTGGCCCGAGCTGACCGCCGCCATTGGTGCCGTCATCGTTCTGGCGACCTACGCGTTGGTCGGAGGCCGCGTCTATTGCTCGTGGGTCTGCCCGATCAACCCTGTAACCGACGGCGCGCACTGGCTGCACCGCAAGCTGGGTCTGCAAAAAGGCTGGCAGCCCAAACGCGGAACGCGGCTGTGGATCATGGCCACTGTGCTGATCGTCTCTGGCCTGACTGGCGCAATTGCTTGGGAACTGGTCAACCCGATCACCATGCTGCATCGCGGGTTGATCTTTGGCATGGGCTTCGTCTGGGCGATGGTCGCCGCGATCTTCCTGTTTGACTTGCTTGTCTCGCGCCATGGATGGTGCGGCCATGTCTGCCCCGTAGGCGCATTCTACGGACTGGTGGGCAGCAAGGCGATGCTGCGGGTCAGCGCCGCCAATCGCAACGCCTGTGACGATTGCATGGACTGCTACGCGGTTTGCCCAGAAAACCATGTGATCTCTCCGGCGCTGAAAGGCAAAGACAACCCGCTGATCCTGTCGCCCGACTGCACCAATTGCGGTCGCTGCATCGATGTCTGCGCTGAAGACGTTTTCAAATTCACCCATCGGTTCGACGCCCTGACCGTCGCGCCGCCGGAATCAACCGCCGCGCCCCAGCCGCGCGCCTCAAGACCTTTTTGAAGGAGTGAGAAGATGAAAAAGCCGATCCTAGTGGGCCTTGCCCTGATCCCGCCGCTGCTCCTCGGTGGCCTGGCCCTCGCGCAGTCTGCCGGAGTTAACAGCCTACGCGGTGCCGAAGTCGATGAACCCGCCGTCCTGGATCAGGTGCATCGGACAGTCGAAGGCCGTATGCAGCGCAATTATCGCCAGCAGCCGCCGCTGATCCCACATTCGATCGAACAGTACCAGATCGACCTGCGTACCAATCAGTGCCTCTCCTGCCATGACTGGACCAAGGCTGGTGAACGCAACGCTCCGACGTTGTCGATGACTCACTATCTGGACCGCGAAGGGCGAGAGTTGGATCAGATCGCCGGCACACGGTATTTCTGCAATCAGTGCCACGTACCACAGGCCGATGCGCTGCCTCTGGTCGATAACACTTTTGAACCTTCCTCCGGAAACTGAACACAGGTCGAAAAGGAGAGCGCGACATGTCCGACTCCCAAGAAAAACAAGGACTCATCCGGCGCCTCTGGACCTGGTTCTGGAGCCCGATCGCCGTCCTCAGTGTCGGCTTTACACTACTGGCCGGGTTTCTGGCAGGCATCCTGTTCTGGGGTGGGTTCCACTGGGCACTGGAATTGACCAACACGGAAGAGTTCTGCGTATCCTGCCACACGATGGAAACCAATCTGGGCGAATATCGGGAAACGGTCCATTACAATAACGATTCCGGCGTGCGGGCCATCTGTTCCGATTGCCACGTCCCGGACGAGTGGAACCACAAGATCAAGGCCAAGATCATGGCCGTGAAGGACGTCTACCACGAACTGGCAGGCACCATCAGCACGAAAGAGAAGTATGAGGACCATCGTCTTTCCATGGCGTCGGTCGTATGGAAGAAGATGAAGGAATCCGACAGCCGCGAATGCCGCAACTGCCACAACTTTGACTATATGGACTTCACCCTTCAGGAAACCCGCGCAGCCAGCGAACACCAGCGCGCAATCGACACCGGCATGACCTGCATCGATTGCCACCAGGGCATCGCACACAGTCTCCCACCCAATTATTTGGAAACGTATGAGAAGATTGCGAAAGAGGTAGATGGTGAGGTTCTGCAGGAACACGCTGCAGCATCAGGGGACGACATCCGCGCGTTCCTGAACAAAAGCTCGGAACAAGGTGGGGACTGAGATGTTAGAGATACTTGGAACCATCGGCGGTAACGTACTGGGTCTGCCCGGCATTCTGGGTCTGGCACTGGGAATGATGACGCGCCAATACTGGTTGGGCGCACTGATGGGTGGATTGGTTGGCCTGATCGCGCCTCTGCTCTTTGCCGGTTGGCAGATTTCCCACGTTGGAACGATAGCGCTGCTGATCGCAATTATCGTTGGTCTCTGCGCCGGAAGTCTGGGCACCGCCATTCGCCGCAAGGGCGCAACCGTCTGAAGTGGTTGGTCGGGCCCGGCGGCAATTCCGGGGTCACCGCCCCCAGTTTTCCGCCGGATCGCTTTCCGCATAGTCCCGCAAAAGCGCGATATCCGAGATTTCGGCGTGGTTGCGGTTGATCTTCACACCCACCGCCTTGAGCCGCGAAAACGCCCGGCTCAGGCTTTCCGGCTTCATCCCCAGACGGCCTGCGATGAGCATCTTGTCGTAGGGCAGCAAAACCTCGCATCCGCCTTTGTCGCTGTCGCAGAGATTCAACAAAAACTCGGCCACGCGTTGCGCTCCGGTCTGAGCCTTGAGTTGCTCTAGCTGCGCCACCAACGAGTGAAGATGGGTAAAGGTCGCGGCCAGAATAGAAATACCGATCTCAGGGTCCTCTCTCATCAATGAGATCAGGATCGGACTGGGGATATGCATGACATCACAGGCCGATACGGCCTCGGCGGAAACAGGATAGGGAACGTTACGCAGAGCTACGGCCTCACCAAAGCTGTCACCACGTTTGAAGACGCTCACGACGGCTTCGGCCCCGGTGGGGGTCATGCGGAACAGCTTGACCCAACCCTCAAGCACGACGTGGATGGCCTGCGCTTTTTCCTCCTGCAGGAATATTGTCTCACCACGGTCATACTGACGCCAGATCGCGTGGCTCAGCAGTGTTTCCACATGCTGTTCCGGTAAACTGCGCAGCAGCAGCGACTGACGTGCGATCGCTTTTTGTGCTTCGTGAGACAAGAGAATACCCCTGTTATTTCCTGCCGGCGCATGGGCGCGGTCTGTCCATCCCTGTTCCACGCTATGCCAGAGCCGGCAGTTGTGCACCATAGTTTTATGTTGTCTAAACTTGACTATTGTCATGTTGCGGCTTGGTTCGCTGCCCTATTCTCGGCTCAAAGCCAGTATTCCGGGGAGCACGTAACATGGACTACGAGCGTTATTTCAATCAAAGCCTCAGTGACCTTCGGGATGAAGGGAACTATCGTGTTTTCATAGACTTGCAACGTCGCTGTGGTTCTTTCCCGAACGCACGTCAGACGGATGGATCTGTCCAGCGAAATGTGCGGATCTGGTGTTCGAATGACTATCTTGGCATGGGTCAGCACCCATCTGTTATCGATGCAATGCATGACGCATTGGATCGCTGTGGCGCGGGGGCCGGGGGCACGCGAAACATATCAGGCACCACTCACGACCACGTGCTGCTTGAGGCCGAACTGGCCGATCTGCATGGAAAGGAAGCCGCGCTTCTGTTTACTTCCGGGTATGTTTCGAATTGGGCAGCCCTTGGCACTCTCGCCGCGAAAATCCCCGGCCTGATCGTATTCTCTGATGCACTGAACCATGCCTCGATGATCGAAGGCATCCGCCACTCGCGGGCGCAGAAGGTGATCTGGAAACACAACGATCTGGATGACCTTGAAGCGAAACTGGCCGCAGCTGATTCCGATGCGCCGAAGATGATCGCGTTCGAGTCGGTCTATTCGATGGATGGTGACATCGCCCCCATCAAAGAGATTTGCGATCTCGCCGACAAATACGGCGCGATGACCTATCTGGATGAGGTTCATGCCGTTGGCCTCTATGGGCCACGCGGCGGTGGTATCGCTGAACGAGAAGGCCTCATGGATCGCCTGACGGTGATCGAAGGGACGCTTGGTAAAGCGTTCGGTGTGGTAGGCGGGTATATCGCTGCATCGGCTGCGCTGTGCGATTTCGTGCGCAGCTTCGCCAGCGGGTTTATTTTTACCACCGCCCTGCCACCATCGATCGCGGCCGGGGCCGCGGCCTCGATCCGGCATCTGAAACAATCGAATGCTGAACGCGACCTGCAGAAAGCCCGTGTAGCGCAGGTTCGGGCCCGTTTGGATGCGGAAGGTATTCCTCATATTCCTAACCCCAGCCACATCATCCCGGTGATGGTTGGCGATCCGGTGAAGTGCAAGTTTATCTCGGACACGCTGCTGGAAGAGTTCGGCATCTACATTCAGCCGATCAATTATCCCACCGTACCTAAAGGGACCGAGCGTCTGCGGATCACGCCGTCTCCGGTACATACGGATGAGGATATCGAGCATCTGGTTGGCGCGCTGTCCACCCTCTGGCAACGCTGTCAGATTGCGCGCATGCCGATGGCAGCCCAGTAACCAAGAAGCGCCCCCTAGCGTAATACTTCGCCGTCTCCCCGGAGGCGGCGTTTTTTGAGTCAGATCAGGTAGAGGGCGAAGACAATGATGGCAAAGCCCGTCAGCACCATGGTGAAACCTCGCAGCCAGGCCGGGCTGTTTACGAGATCAAGATAACAAGCCAGGATAACGCGACATTTCGCCAGTGCGAGAACCAGAATACACCCCGCCAGAACGGATGGCGGGATGGGCAGCACAGTCAGCAGTGCTGATGCGACGCTGAGCACCAAAAGGGTCAGCCATGCACGTGTGAGCGAATTATGGAGCGCCCTTCGCCAGTATTTGGGAAAAGATGGTGCTGCAGGCATCGGAATTATCCCAGCAGGTAGATCACGGGGAAAAGCATGATCCAGACCAGATCGACCATGTGCCAGAACTGCGCACCTGCCTCAATGTTGCGTGGATCGTCACGCCAGGCGACCAGCAGCAGGATACCGACCCCTGCCAACACATGTGCGGCGTGAAACCCGGTCAGCAGATAATAGAACAGGAAAAATGGGTGGGTCTCATAGGTGATCCCCTGTGCGGCTTTGCCCGCGTATTCCGCACCTTTGATGATCAGGAACACGACACCCAGCACGGCGGCAGTGATCAAGGCCATTCGAGCCACGCCCCGGCGCGCGATTTTTCGCCACTGCAGCGCCTGCGCCGCCAGATAGCCCGAGGTGACCAGCACCACCGTGTTGAGCGCCGCCCCTGTCCGGTAAAGGTGCGATTGAGCCTCGGCAAATCCTGTCGGGTCGGTCAGGCGCACGCCCATAAAGGCAATCAGGCCCGCACCGAAAACCAGCAATTCCGAGATGATCAGAACCCACATCAGCAGCTCGCCCGGAAGCTCATCGATCAATGAGGCGTCACTCATGCTCCAACCAGTTGGCGGTAGATCTGAGGCAGGGCCATGAACAGCCGGTGCGGGTCGGGGATGACGGCGAAGCCGCCTTGACCGAACATGCGCGGGAACCAGCTTTTGCCGGTTTTGTCGATGGTAACGCCAAAGACCGATTGCCCTGCCCGACGCGCCTCGCGCACGGCCATGCAGGTGTCTTCGATACCGTGGCGACCCTCGTAATGGTCCAGGTCGTTGGGTTTGCCGTCAGTGATGATCAACAGCAACCGGCGTTTGCGCGATTGGCAGGCCAGATCGGCGGAACAATGGCGGATTGCGGCGCCGAGGCGGGTATAGTGGCCGGGGCGCAGCGAGGCTATGCGCTGTTCCACCAAACCACCCATCGGCTCATCGAAGCGTTTACAGCGCTGCACGTAAACCCGCTGGCGTTTCAGCGAGCTGAAGGCGTGGATGGCGAAATCGTCGCCGCAGGCGTTCAAACCCCAGGCGAGTGCCGCAAGAGCCTCGCGTTCAATGTCGATCACGGCGCGGCCTGTGACGGCGCTTTCGGTCGAGCGGCTGACATCCAGCAGGATAGACACCGCCAGATCGCGCGCCTCGGGGCGCGATTGCATCCAAATGCGTTCGGTGCCTTCGCCATTGGCACAACGGTCTACCTGCGCCCGAACGGCTGCCTCGATATCCAATTGGTCACCATCCAGATGACCGCGTGTCATCACGCGGCCCGGGCGCAGCGCCTCGAACTGGCGTTTCACGGCGCGGATGCGGCGGGCAGTGGCGGGGTCTTTGCCGAACTCGGCGGCATCTTCGCGAATCTCGGCATCCGAGGTCAGAACGTTGACATGATCGGGCAAGTATTGGCCGATGCGCACGTCCCATTCGGGATACAAAACCCGTCCCGACAGGCGTTCGCGGTTCACGTCCTCCGGAGCGAGGTCCAGATGAAGTTTCAGTTTGGTCGGCGGCGCCTTCGAGATCTGACCCAAGCCAATCTCTTCCTGATCATCGGCGGCTTTCTTGGCGTTATCAGGATCGTCATCGTCGATGCGCCGGTTGATGTTCAGGAACTCGGCCCAACTGAGGATCGCTTCGAACTTGTGCAGGATGAAACTGTCGCTGCGGTTGGCCTGATCCGATTTGCGGCGGCGGGCACGGTGAGTTTTTTCGCCGGATTCCTCAGGTGGTCCTTCGGTTTCGGGGTTCTCCACTTCGTTATGTTCGGAGAACCCGACCGGGCGCAACTCGGGCCACAGCGGGACAGGCCGGAAATGCTGATAGCCGCGCGGGGCAGTGAGGTCGTCATCCAACGCTAGAAGATGTTCAGCCTTTGGCGACAAAGGCGCGGGGTCACCCAGCATGTGGCGGACCAATTCTTCAACCGCTGCCTCGACGGGTGGCAGCCCGGAAATGTCGCGTTGATACAGCACGCCCTTACACAGTTCCGCATATAGCGGGCGCAGGCCGGGGGCGTTGTGCAACGCCGCCTCGACCATCTGTCGGGCGGCAACAAGCGCATGCAGGTCGGCGCGCAACGGGTCGTCTTCGTCGATACGAGTTCCGGCATGTGCAGCGGCGGCGGCCAGCCAGACATAAAGCGCACCGTTGGCTTCACGCGCGGGAAACACCGCCAGCCGATCCGGCAAACGCAGAACTTCGCCATCGAACGACGCACGCGGCATCATCTCGGCCTCGGTTGCCAGACGACGACGCCACCCCAGACGGTGGCGCGAAATCTCGGGCGAGACCGGGCGCAATTCTACGCCCGGACTACCCCCAAGTCCTCGAAAGAGGACTGCCAGCCGCCCTGCGACCTCTGAGAGGTCGACCGCGGCTCCATCATGCACTTCAGGTGCATCAAGGCGACTGGCAAGGGTGTGCCACAGTTTCCCGATCGTTTCTTCGGGTTCCCATGGCTCAAAATCGATCCTGACCATCGGCCGGCCTCACCCAAAGACAGCCGTGACAAGATCGAGGAGCCCGCGTTTGATATCCTCATCATCAGTCAGAGGTTCGATCATTGCGGCGAGGATGGCGCGGTCGGTGGACATGCCCTGTGCGATCAGCGTCGCGGCATAAACGACCAGCCGGGTGGACACGCCTTCCTCAAGGTCCTGACCCTTAAGCCCGCGCAACTTACCTGCAAGGCGTACCAGCGGTTTACAGCGTTCAAGCGGCAGACCGCTTTCTTGCGCGACGACTTCGGCCTCCATCTCGGGCGAAGGAAAGTCGAATTCCAGCGAGATGAACCGCTGCCTGGTCGAGGGTTTCAGGGTTTTCAGGATATTCTGGTATCCGGGGTTGTACGAGGCCACCAGCATGAAGCCGGGCGCGGCCTCAAGCTCTTCACCGGTGCGGTCGATCGGCAGGATGCGCCGGTCATCGGTCAGCGGGTGCAGCACAACGGTGACGTCCTTGCGGGCTTCGACCACCTCATCAAGGTAGCAGATCGCGCCTTCTCGCACCGCACGAGTCAGAGGGCCATCAACCCAGACGGTTTCGCCGCCCTTCAAAAGGTAGCGACCGATCAGGTCGGCGGCGGCGAGGTCATCGTGGCAGGCCACGGTGTAAAGCGGGCGGCCAAGCTTGGCGGCCATATGGGCCACAAAGCGGGTCTTACCGCAACCTGTTGGACCTTTCAGCAAAACCGGCAGGTCGTTGTTGTAGGCGGCGGTGAACACATCGCATTCATCGCTTTGGGCGAGGTAGAAGGGGGCGTTCGCCGCCCCCTCATTCAGTTTCATGGAGCCATCCATATCCATTACTCCGCCGGGGTTTCAGAGGCACCGGGTTCAATCACCTCTTTCCGGGGCACCCAGATCGAGTAGATGAACAGCAGCGCACCAAGGACCACGACCACACCAGAGCCAAGACGCATCCAGTAGAAGATCGCGATCTGGTCCTGCACGTCCATGAAGTAGTCACCGACCACACGTTGCATGTGAGTCTGCACGGTACCACCGAAGGTCAGGACGAAGGTCATGAAGACCATGCCGCTGGTCATAAGCCAGAACGAGCCCATGTTCAGAACCTGATTGTAGGGATCACGGTTCTTCAGGATCGGCATCGCATAGCTGAAGATCGCCAGGTTGAGGCAGACATAAGCACCGTAGAAAGCCAGGTGACCGTGGGCTGCGGTAATCTGCGTGCCATGGGTATAGTAGTTCACCCCGTGCAGCGTGTGCAGGAAGCCCCAGACACCGGCACCGAAGAAGGCAAGCGTTGCACAGCCCAGTGACCACAGCAGAGCAGCCTTGTTAGGGTGGTCACGACGGCCCTTCCAGACCATGACGAAGGCAAAGGCCATCATCGCGAAGAACGGGATCACCTCGAGGCTTGAGAAGATCGAACCGATCCACTGCCAATAGCCGGGTGTACCGATCCAATAGTAGTGGTGACCTGTCCCAAGGATGCCCGAGAACAGCGCGGCGGCGACGATGACATAGAGCCATTTCTCGACCACCTCACGGTCAACGCCCGTAAGCTTCAGCATCAGGTAGGCCAGGATCGAGGCCATGATCAGCTCCCATACGCCTTCGACCCATAGGTGGACGACATACCACCAGTATTGCTTGTCGAGCGACAGGTTGCCCGGGTTGTAGAAAGCAAACAGGAACAGAAGCGCCAGACCCCAGAGGCCCAGAACAAGGATGCTCGAAATCGCCGTCTTCTTGCCCTTCAGAACGGTCAGTGACACGTTGTAAAGGAACATCAGCGCGGCCACGACGATGCCCGCCTTGACCCATTTGGGTTGTTCAAGGAACTCGCGCCCCTCTTTGCCCAGCAGCCAGTTGCCTTCGAACAGGTTGAAGACATAGGTCACGACCACGCCCAGCGTACCAACCACAAGAATAATCAACTGCAGATAGGCCAGCTTGGTCGAATGGATCTCGCGCTCGGTCTCTTCGGGGATCAGGAAGTAGGCCGCACCGAAGAAGCCCAGCAGCAGCCAGACGATCAGAGAGTTGGTGTGCAGCATCCGTACGATATTGAACGGCAGAAGCTCACTCAGGAAGTTCGGGAATACATAGATGAAACCGGCCAGCAGGCCGCCGATTACCTGTACCGCGAACAGGGCCATCGCTACTGCGAAGTAGGCGTAGGCGATTTTTTGGGATTCGTATTTCATTGCTCCGTTCCCTTTCTCAGCCTGCCTCGTTGGGCGGCCAGCCCTGCGCATCGATGTTGTCCGTCCAGATCAAGAAGTTGGTCAGATCGCGGATCTCTTCGTCGCTGAGGTTGAAATTGGGCATCTGCCGACGACCGGGAATGCCGGTCGGCTGCGCCTCCATCCAGCCCTTGAGCGCTTCAAAGGCCGATTCCGGGTCGTCCAGCACACCCCAGCGGGTCATCACATTCCCGACTTCCGGCGCGTAGTAGGCGCCCTCGCCCAGGATCGTGTGACAGTTGATGCAGGCATGTTTTTCCCAGACATGTTTGCCCCGAACCACACTGTCATCAAGCTTCGCCGAATTCTCGGAGTTGACGATGTACCAGTGCGAGTGGGCCGACAGGGCCAGGAAGATGAGGATGAAGAACAGTGACCCGCCATAGAATATGTTGCGAGCCATGCTCTTTGTCATGACTTCTCGCATTGCGCTCTCCTTTGCGCAGATTAGCTAGTCTGATGACAATGGCGGGTGGGTCGCAGGGCTGCCTTAACGAAAGTCAAGCATGCCAAAGTAAGCGCGGAATTGGACACCTGTGGTCATAATTGCGTCAGTATCACTAAAATGCCCTCAGATTGCCTTGAAAAATAGTACTTAGAACAGCATGTTTCCGGACGTTCGAACAGTTGAAGCGAGCGTTCTCGATATATTGGTGAATAGAGGTGCGTAGATGGCACCTGAAGCGTGGTGGTTAAAGAATGGCGAACTACTCATACATCGGATACGCACCCGGCGTCATTACGGTGAATACAATTGGGCCTGATACGATCACCCTGGACGCAAGCTATGACCCCGCGACGGACCGAAGGGTATTCAATGTTGAGGACGAGGCCGGTGGTTTCATTCGAAATGGGTTTGGCCCGCCAGTTCCCGATACCGGGGATGTTTTCAACGGCGACAGATTCAACAACGAAAATGGCGACGACGATACACAGATCGGAACGGTAACAAACCTTGATGGTTCGACAACGTTTCTGAGCGGCGACATCTATCTGGAAGAATCCTACATTCTGACGAATCCCGGCGGTGGGACAATCACTGTGTACCTTGTCGAGGTTGAAGGAACCAACGCTGGCTACATAACCTCTGAGCCCCTAGATCCCGGGGTGACGTATTCGATGAGCGTCGTCAACGTTACACCGAGCAACGCACCGGACACGACTGACCCCGGTTCCATCGTTGATGTTCCTTGTTTCTCCGCCGGAACGCTTATCGCGACACCTGATGGTGATGTCGCGATAGAAACGCTTTCCGCTGGTGACAAGGTTGTCACCTTGGATCATGGACCACAACCAATTCGCTGGATCGGCGCGCGCGCTCTGGATAGGTCTGAATTTGCGCTCAATCCCAAGCTGCGCCCGATCCGAATCACAGCGGGCAGCCTGGGAAGCAACCTGCCGCGACGTGATCTGTTGGTCTCGCCGCAGCATCGCATGTTGATCCGTTCGAGTATCGCCGTTCGCATGTTCGACAGCGAGGAGGTTCTGGTCCCAGCCCATAAGCTGGTCGGCATACATGGCATAACCGTCGACGAGACAGCTCAGGGCGTGGTGTATTTCCATATTCTGTTCGACCGGCATGAGATCGTGCTTGCGGAAGGCGCGCCGTCAGAAAGCCTATTCACAGGCAAGCAAGCCTTGAAAGGAATACAGCCCGAGGCGCTGGCCGAAATTGTTGCGCTCTTCCCAGAGTTAGCTTTGCCAGACCATCAACCAATCGCAGCCCGCCAGATTCCAAAACGCGGAAGACAAATCCATACTTTGCTGCAACGGCATATTAAAAATGACAGGGCGTTGCTCCGACCTTCTTAATCTAAGAACCGTTGCTCAGGCCGCTAGACGTGGCCCGGTCAACGCGGGCCACATCGCAACCAGATACAAGACGATGGCGCAGATCCACAGCCCATCTGAGGCCAGCATCGCAACCAGATATCCCTGGTCAAACGCCGACCCGACCCAGCGCAAAACTGCGGCTGCCGCCATCAAACCGTAAGCGATCGCCATGGGTGGCGAGGCCACGAGGGCACGGCCACTATGGCCGAGGGCGGCCCGACTCATCACGGCAAGGGTCATGCCGCCGACGCAACCAATGCCCAAAATATGCAGCGCCCCGATCTCGCTGCCGAACCCCAGCACTGCCAGCCCCCACAGGATCAGGCCCAGCGCCAGCATGCCCAGCCCCAGATGCAACGCGATCAGGATCGGCTGCCGCAGTGCCCAGCGTGCGCGCCAACGTGCCATGCGCAGGATCTGAGCAACGCCAAGCATCAGCGCGATAGCGCCTGATACAGGTCCGATTCCAAAGACGAGCACGCTCAGCGGCAGTGACAGTGCAAGCCCCATGGCGGCTTTATCAAACGCTCCTACCGAAATAGGCCAGTTGGATTCGGGCTCTCCCGCGCGTTTCATCGCATTTCGGGTGAAAGCTGGCGTAATGCGCCCACCAAGTATCGCGATTAGGCTACAGAGCGTCAGCAACCCCGTCCGCAATCCGATGTCCAGCGTATCGCTGGTCACACCGATCCACTCTAAATGGGTTAACAAGT
Source organism: Ruegeria sp. D7 (assembly GCF_056534355.1). Classification (NCBI taxonomy): domain Bacteria; kingdom Pseudomonadati; phylum Pseudomonadota; class Alphaproteobacteria; order Rhodobacterales; family Roseobacteraceae; genus Ruegeria; species Ruegeria sp. D7. Next base: position 97,005 of record NZ_JBQFPG010000010.1, on the reverse strand, counting down.
TGGCAATCCAGATCGCACTGAGCAGCAAAAGGAATACCATGTTCTGCGGTTTGGGGCGTCGGATCAGCTGAGTAGCAATCTTTGCCGCCAGAATTGGAACAAAGACCAGATCGAACACAGCGACCAGAACAGGCGGCAGCGCACCGGAGAACCACATCGCTACCCGCCCGGCCAACCAGAGACCTGCAGCCAGCATGATGAACCGGGCGCGCGCCTCTGGGGTCCCGGTCCAGTTGGGAACAGCCGTCAGAAAGAACCCGCCCAGAGCTGCTGTGGCATAGCCAAAGATCATCTCATGCGCGTGCCACATTGGGGGACTCATGGAATAGGTTGGGTCTTCGTATCCGACCAACCCGGTCTGCGTCATCAACCAAAAACCCCACGCGCCTCCCGCGAACAGACCAAAAAGTCCGGCGGACAGGAAAAAGATGCGAAACCCCTCGCCCAATACGCGCGCGATCACTGCCGACATGCCTGTTCTCCTCGGCCTCAATGGCTGTTGGAACAGGTTTAGCAAGGCCGACCAGTGATGGACTTAACCGAAATCAAGCATCCGAAAAACATGTCCCTGAAACTCAGGTTTTCCCTTTGTTTTATGGCTCATTATAGCCCGTCAATTTCCAATTTGCGCGCGTTCCGTTGACTTTCGTCAAGGATGACAAACGCGTGATGTTTCACCCTAGGACCTGCCTCACCAGCAAATGGAGAGTGATCATGTCACTTGGAATCAGCTACAACAGAACTGGCCGCGCCTTAGGGGTCGGTTTGGCAATGTTGCTGGGCAGCGTCGCTGCGCCAGTCTTTGCCGAAGAGCCAACCCTGAGCAAGGAAGCCTTTGAATCATCAAAACAACTTTACTTTGAGCGCTGCGCCGGTTGTCACGGTGTGTTGCGCAAAGGGGCAACCGGCAAAAGCCTTGAGCCTCTGGTTGAAACGAAGAATGACGATGGTACCGTAACCGAGTCTGGCACCCTGAAACTGGGGCAGGAGCGACTGGAAAAAATCATCGCATGGGGCACCGAAGGCGGGATGAACAACTTCTCGGACGTGATGTCCGAAGAAGAAATCCGCGATATGGCGACCTACATCCAGATGGAGCCGCCCCAACCGCCGGAAATGTCGCTTGAACAGATGATGGCGACCCGCAAGGTCTATGTCGAACCCGAAGATTACCCGACCGAGCCGCTGCATGGCCGCAACTGGGAAAACTTCTTTGTCGTCATCGAACGTGACGTGGGCAAAGTGGCCGTGATCGACGGCGACACCAAAGAGGTGCTGGCGCATATCCCGACCGGTTACGCCGTGCACGTCCTGAAAGCGTCCGAGCACCATAAACTGGAAGAACCCGAAAATCCGGGCCGCTTCTGGTACACCATGGGCCGCGACGGGAAGATGACCAAGATCGACCTGTGGCAGAACCCCGAGAACATGCTGGTTGCCGAGGTTACCATTGGTTATGACGCGCGCGACGTGGCGGTATCGGGTGACGGTAAATACGTCATCGGTGGCGCCTACTGGCCCCCTCATTTCGCCATCGTCGACGCCGAAACCATGGAGCCGAAAAAGGTTGTCTCGACCCGGGGTTACAACGTGGACGGGGATTATGTGGAAGAGGCCCGCGTGGCCGCCATCTACACCACCCCGAACGAGCCCACATGGATCGTGGCCGTCAAGGAGCTCGGTCAGCTTTGGCAGGTGGACTACTCCGATCTGGACAACCTGCGGATCGACAAGATCGACAGCGCAAAGTTCCTGCATGACGGGTTCTTTGATCCGACCGGCCGTTATTTCCAGATCGCCGCTAACGCGTCGAACAAGATGGTCGTGGTCGATACCGAGACTCACAAGCTGGAAGCTATGATCGATACCGCGCCGCTGCCGCACCCCGGCCCGGGCGCCAACTGGGATGACCCGAATTGCGGTCCTGTTGCCGGTACGACCCACTTGGGCGAAGGCACGGTTACCGTTTGGGGCAACGACCCCGAAGGCCGCCCGGACGATGCCTGGAAGGTCTGCTACGAGGTGGAAACCGACGGACCCGGTCTGTTCATCCGGACCCATCCGAACTCGGACTACATCTGGGCCGACCAGACCAAGCACCCCGAGCCTGAGATCCAGCAATCGGTGCAGGTCATCGACAAGGCAACCGGTGAGATCGTGAAAACGATCCAGATCACAGAAGAGGAAGGCAACGTCGCCGTCCACTTCGAGTTCAACCAAGACGGATCCGAGGTCTGGGTGTCCAAGTGGAACCGCTCGACCTCGAAAGAGCCAAATGGTGAGATCGTGATCTTCGACGCCAAGACGCTGGAAGAGATCGGCCGCGTGAAAGGACTGTTTGCACCCACCGGCAAGTTCAACGTCTACAACCGTTCGAACCACGTCACCTGACGGGTTTTGTACTCAGCACCGGAAAGGGCGGGCCCCTCGCCCGCCCTTTCCTCGTTTGACTCATCAGCCAAATCCACAGGCCTGACATCCAGGGCCAGAAAAAGAAGCCAAAACGGAGACCGGATATGACCTCCGAACCGGAAAAGAAAAAACCAATCTGGCGCCGGTATTTCCTGTGGGGAATGCCCGTGGCCGGGATCGCTGCGGCCTTTGCCGCCGGCATCATCTTCTGGGGCGGGTTCAACACCGCTATGGAAGCTACCAACACCAAGGAATTCTGCGTTTCGTGCCACGAGATGCGAGATTTCGTTTACGAAGAATACACCGGCACAATCCACGACGTGAACCGTTCGGGCGTAGGCGCGGTCTGTTCCGACTGTCACGTGCCCAAGGATTGGACTCACAAGATCATCCGCAAGATCAAGGCGTCCAAAGAACTGTATGGCAAGGTGGTCGGCACCATAAACACGCGCGAAAAGTTTGAAGCCAAGCGCGTACATCTGGCTATGAACGAATGGGAGCGGATGAAATCCACGGACTCGCGCGAGTGCCGCAACTGCCATGACTTCGAGTCGATGATGCCCGAGTTCCAGAAACCCCGCGCCCGTCAGCAGCACCTAAACGCGATGACCGTCGGTCAGACCTGTATTGACTGCCACAAGGGGATTGCGCACTCGGACGCCCGCGACCGGGCCGACGAAGAGTATCTGGAAAAGCTTGAAGCGCCGAACCCAGATTTCATTCGCGAAATCCCGGCCGAATACCTGGCAAGTCTCGAACGCATCGAAGCCAAGGAAGCTGCCGATGCCGAGGCTGAGAAAGCCGCGCGTGTAGCCCAGCAAGAGGCCGTACAGGCCCAGATCGCAGCAGCGGTTGACGCAGCCGTCGCGGAAGAGCGTGCCAAAGCTTCTGGCGAAGATGCCGCAGCCCCGGCAGGTGGCGGCAGCGATGTTGGCACAAATATCGATTGGGCCGCAGTCCCCGGTGCAGATATGAAACTGTTCTATCCCGGTCAGGCCTCGTTTGAATGGGTTCAGAACGGCAGATCCCACGGCGGAGCACGTCCTTTGACCAAGGGCGGAGACAAGTGCACCACCTGTCACGCTGCCGAACTGGACGCGATCGGCAACAAGATCGTGGCCGGTGGGGATCTGGAACCAACCCCGATCCCGGGCAAACGCGGCGTGATAGACGCCACCGTTCAAGCCGCGCATGATGATGAGACCCTGTATATCCGTCTGCAATGGCCGGATGCGGGCCACAACCCCGCCCCCTTTGTCGATGGCGGCAAGATGGACCCGGACAACCAGATCAAGGTGGCCATGATGATCACCGGCACTGGGATTGAGCTGGGCGATCAGGTCGGCTGCTGGGCCTCGTGCCACGCGGACAACTCCTATATGCCCTTTGATCCGGGTGCCGATGCGATTGCCGCAAACGGCGATGTCTCGGGTTGGCTGAGCACGCAGGACACTGTGACCAAATACATCAGCGAAAGCCGCACCGAGGTCGAGATCAAAGGCCGCCGCGGTAAGGCGCTGGGTGGCTGGGACAAGCTGCAGGCCGCCGATCAGATCGAGCAGTATCTGGCCGATGGCACCTATCTGGATCTGATGCGCGTCTACGCGGACGGCAGCGCCACCAACGGCTATCTGCTGGAACAGCGCGTGGTCAATGACGGTGAGATCGCCGCCTCGGCCAGCCTTGATGCAGGTATGTGGACCGTGGTCTTCACGCGCCCATTGAACTCGGGCGCAGCTGGTGACGTGCCGCTGGAGGCCGGTCAGACCTATACGGTGGGCTTTGCCATCCACGATGACTTTGCCGCCGCACGGTTCCACCACGTGACGCTGGATACCAGCCTGGCATTGGACGACGACAATGCCTTCATCAACGTCGTCAAACAATAAGGAAGAGGGGCCGGGCAATCCGGCCCCTTCCGCTTAAAAGAGGAGACTTGGACAATGAAACCCCAACACCTTCTCCCTGCGCTGCTGCTTCTGGCCGCGCCCGCATGGGCAGAGGACACCGCCGCGCTGTGTGCCGAAGCCGAAGAGCGCTATGTCGAGCTGTTCGGTCAGCCCTCCTCCGCCGTTGAGGATGCCGATGTGGTGCTGATGTACAAATACACGTTCTGCCCAGCCGAGCTAACCGTGAAACCGGGCACAACCGTGCGCTGGGTGAATGTCGATAAGCGCACCAGTCACTCGGTCCTACTGAAAGACGGCAGCGAGCCCGAAAGCGATCGTTTGTTTCCTGAGGAGACGGTTGACCTGACCTTCCTCACCCCGGGTCCGCAGGACTATCTGTGTGGCCCACATTGGGAGACACAGAACATGATCGGCATGATCACCGTCGAACCCTGAGCCGAGGCAATCATACAGGCAAGCCGAAAGGAGCGCGGGGCAATTCCCGCGCTCCTTAACTTTAGTCAAGGAGGTTCCTTTCCGATTACGCCAGTCTGGCCGCATGACACGCCCGGCTCACCCAGCAACGTCCCCTGATCGCGCAGGAATTCCGGGCTCCGAAGACATTCAGACCAAGCGAGTTTGCACATGAGCGGTAAGGTTTTTCTGATTGGCGCAGGCCCCGGTGACCCCGAACTGATGACCCTGCGCGCGCTGCGGATGCTGCAAGAGGCGGACGTGGTGGTCTATGACCGTCTGGTCTCGGCCGATATCCTCAATCTGCACGCTGATGGCGCACGGCTGATCCCGGTTGGGAAGGCCCCCAAGTGTCATACCGTGCCGCAGGATCGCATCAACGAAATCCTCGTCGAGGAAGCCAGCGCCGGTCACACCGTTGCTCGCCTTAAGGGCGGCGATCCGATGATCTTCGGACGCGGCTCGGAAGAGGCCGCGCACCTGATGGCAAACGGCATCCCAGTCGAATACGCGCCGGGCATTACCGCAGCGCAGGGGGCATCCTGTTCGACAGGTGTGCCGCTGACCCATCGCGGGTTGGCGACATCGGTGCAATATGTCACCGGGCACCGACAGGCCGACAAGGTGCTGGATCTGGATTGGAAACGTCTGGCCGACCCGGACTCGACCTTAGTCGTCTATATGGGCGTCGCCAATATCGGCCAGATCGCCATGGGACTGATGACCGAGAACCTGCCCGGCTCAACTCCGGTTTTGGCGGTTGGCAAAGCGACCACACCTGATGAGCGCCGGATGGTATCCCGGCTGGATCGGCTGGCCGCTGATGTGCGCAAGGCCGGGCTAAAGGCGCCCACGCTGTTCATCATCGGCAAGGTAGTTTCACTTTATGCAGAACGGCCTGTGGCCGACCTTTTGGAGCAGGCGCATGGCTAAGTTCGGTTCCGGAAGGCCGGCACAGCAACCGGCTGTGAGAGGACGCAAAGGATGGGCAGCACGTGCTGTTCTCACTTCCGCAGTGCTTGTTGCCACCACGGCCTTCGCTGCTGACACGCTTGACCCCAACGCACTGAAACGCCTTGTCCATCAGGATTGCGGCTCATGCCATGGGTTATCGCTGAAAGGCGGCCTCGGCCCCGATCTGCGGTCCAAAACACTGGAACACTACGATGCCGAGGTACTGACCGGCGTGATCCTCGACGGCATCCCCGACACCGCGATGCCCCCATGGCGGCCCTTGATCAGCGAAGAAGAGGCCGAATGGATCGCCCGTTACCTGCTGGCACAGGAGGCACAATGAAACAGCTCATCCTTACCCTCGCCGCCACCCTTATGATGACCACCGCCCAGGCTGAACCCACGGCGACCGGCGACCTAGGACTTGTGATCGAACGCGCCAAGGGCTCGGTTCTTCTGGTGGACCAATCCGACCGCGCAGCGCTGGCGCGGATCGAAGGTCTGGGCGATCTGTCCCATGCCTCGCTGGTCTATTCACCCGATGAACGCTTTGCCTATGTATTTGGACGAGACGGCGGCCTGACTAAGGTGGATATCGTCACCCGCCAGATCGTGAACCGGGTCGTGCAGGCGGGCAACGCCATTGGCGGTGCCATTTCGGATGACGGCGAGCTGGTCGCTGTATCGAATTATGAACCTGGCGGTGTGCGCGTCTTCGATGCGGACACGCTAGAGATGGTCGCGGACATTCCTACCGACAGCAAAACCATCGGATTGGTCGATGCACCCGGCCGCCGGTTTGTTTTTACCATGTGGGACACGGGCGAGACCTGGATTGCTGATTTCTCCAACGGCGCACCCGCGATCACCAAGATCCCCGACATGGGCAAGAATCCTTACGACGCGCTGATCACCGCAAATGGCCGCACCTATATCACCGGCTTGTTTGGCGAGGATGGCCTGACCGCGCTGGACCTTTGGGCCGAGACGCCCGAACCCATCCGCGTGCTGCCCAACTATGGGCGCGGGCAAGAGGAGATGCCGGTCTACAAGATGCCTCACCTCGAAGGCTGGGCGCTGACCGGGCGCGAATTTGTGCTGCCCGCCGTCGGCCATCACGAGGTGCTGTGGATCGACGCCGACACTCTGACCGAAACCGGACGTACGCAGACCCATGGTCAGCCGGTCTTTGCCATGGCCCGTCCTGACGGGCGGCAGGTTTGGGTGAACTTTGCCCACCCTCTGAACGACACCATTCAGGTTATTGATTCTGTGACCAAGGAGATCATTCACGAATTCAAACCCGGCCCTGCCGTACTGCATATGGAGTTCACTCCGCGAGGGCATGAGGTCTGGATCAGCGTGCGCGACGCCAACAAAGTAATGGTCTACGACACGCAAACGTTTGAAAAACTGCGCGAGATCGACGCCGACAGCCCATCCGGCATTTTCTTCACCGCTCGGGCGCACAGAATGGGGCTTTGACATGCAACACATCACCGATCCCATCGACCGCCGTTTGCTGGACGAGTTTCAGCGCGACTTTCCGATAACAGAGCGTCCGTTTCAGGTGTTGGCGTCTTTGCTAGGGCTGGACGAAGCCGAGGTGATTGATCGCCTTACTCGCATGCAGGCCACCGGGCGGATTACACGCGTGGGTGCCACCATCGCTCCGGGCGCGGTTTCGGCCAGCACCTTGGCCGCTGTTGCGGCCCCCGAACATCGGTTGGAAGAGATTGCAGCCCTGATCGACGCCGAACCGGGCGTGAACCACAACTACCAGCGGGAGGATGACTGGAACCTCTGGTTCGTCGCAACCGGCCCGGATCGCACCCATGTCGATGACACCCTTGCACGGATATCGCAGCGTTCCGGACTGCGGGTTCTGGACCTGCGCCTCGTACGTCCATTCAACGTCGATTTGGGCTTTCGTATGTCGGGAAAAACACGCAATGTTCCTGGCCTTCGTAAGGTGGATCGCTCAGCCATGCAGACCGGAGATCGCGAGTTGCTGCAGGCGCTCAGCTCGGGCCTGACCCTGACTGAGATTCCTTATGCCGCATTGGCACAAACGCTGGGCAGAGATGATTCCGACGTAATGGGGCGTATCGAAGCGCTGCAAACAGCAGGTATAATCTCTCGTCTCGGGGTTATCGTGCGCCACCGGGCGCTCGGCTGGTCAGCCAATGCGATGGTTGTTTGGGACATGCCGCCCGAACAGGTGGACACGGCTGGACCGGCGCTGGCGGCCTATCCCGGCGTGACGCTGTGCTATGAGCGCAACCCGGTCAAGGATGTCTGGCCCTATCGCCTCTATTCCATGATCCATGCACGCTCGCGCCCCGAAGCGATGGAGGTTCTGGCCGCAGCCGCCGCTCTGCCCGAACTGGCAGGCGCACGGAACAAAGTGCTGTTCTCGACCCGTTGTTTCAAACAGACCGGCGCGTTGATCCAACCGAAAGAGGCCGCAGCATGATTATGGACGCAACCGACCGCGCAATCCTGAACCGGATGCAGGATGACCTGCCGCTGACCGCGCATCCCTTTGCCAGTGTAGCCAAGGAACTTGGGATTGCCGAAGACGAACTCCTAACCCGTCTCGCACGAATGAAAGAGCAGCGGATCATCACACGTTTCGGCCCGTTTATCGACGCCGCTGCAATGGGTGGAGCGTTCTGCCTGTGCGCCATGGCAGTGCCAGAGGATGAATTCGATACCGTCCTGACCAAAGTCAATGCGCACGCCGAGGTTGCCCATAATTATGAGCGTACGCACCGGCTGAACATGTGGTTCGTGCTGGCCACCGAAACGCCTGAGGGGATCGAAGCCGCCGCTGATGCGATCGAACGGGAAACGGAGATCGAAGTTCTCCGTTTCCCCAAACTACAGGAATTTTTCATCGGCTTCCGGGTGGCAGCATGATCGACGTTCAGGATAGAGAGATTATCGAAGCGCTGCAAAGCGGTCTGCCGCTTGTGCCTGCGCCTTACGCAGCCGTTGCCGAAACGCTTGGGTTGGACGAGGATGCCCTTTTGTATCGTCTGGCAGAGCTGAAATCCCATGGTGTTATCCGCCGCATCGCCGCCGCTCCGAACCACTACAAGCTGGGGATGACGGCAAACGGGATGACTGTTTGGGATGTAGACGACAGCCAGATTGCGGAATTGGGCACTCAGATCGGGGGGCTGCCCTTTGTCACCCACTGCTACGAACGTCCCCGCGCCCTGCCCGATTGGCCATATAACCTGTTCGCCATGGTCCACGGTTCTGACCGGGACGAGGTCGAGGAAAAACGCGCCGAGATCACCGCAATTTTGGGTGGTGCCTGCCGGGCCAAGGACATCCTCTATTCCACGCGCATCCTGAAGAAGACAGGGCTGCGGTTGAAAAAGAAAGGCTGAGACATGTTCCGCCTGACCGAATACATGCAGCAGCTCGTCAAACCGACACCGGTGCGCAGACGCCGTCCCGGCCCGGTGAAGCCGGTAGTAATCTGGAACCTGACGCGGCGCTGCAATCTGAAATGCCGCCACTGTTACACCGTTTCAGCAGATGTCGCGTTCCCCGGTGAGCTCAGTCACGAGCAAGCCATGGTAACCCTTGAGGATCTGGGCCAATTCCGCATCCCGGCCCTGATCCTCTCGGGTGGGGAACCGCTGGACCGGTTCGATTTCTTCGACATCGCCAAACGCGCCCGCGATCTGGTGCCGATGCTGGCACTGTCGACCAACGGTACGCGGATTTACGACGAAACCGCCGACATGATCGCCGACGTGGGCTTCAACTATGTCGGCATTTCGCTGGACGGGATCGGGGCCACAAACGACTGGTTCCGGGGCGTCGAAGGGGCCTTTGCCGACGCCCTGCGCGGTGTTCGCGAATGTAAGAAGCGCGGCATCAAAGTGGGTCTGCGTTTCTGCCTGACCGAGGGCACACAGCACCACCTGCCTGACCTGCTGCAACTGTGCGACGACGAGGGTGTCGACAAGTTCTACCTGTCTCACCTCGTCTATGCCGGGCGCGGTGACAAGAACCGAGGCGAGGATGCCGAGCATTTGCGCACCCGTAAGGGTTTGGATTTGTTGTTGGAACGTGCGTGGGAAGCCGTCTCGGGCGGTCGTTCGCTGGATATCGTGACTGGCAATAACGATGCCGATGCCGGGTATTTCCTGAACTGGGTCCGGGCGCATTTCGACGACGATAAGGCAGCGCATGTGCGAGAGCATCTGGCGGCGTGGGGTGGAAACTCCAGCGGGCTGGGCGTGGCCAATATCGACAATCTGGGCCGCGTGCATCCCGACACCTATTGGTCCGATTACACGGTCGGCAATGTGAAGACCAAACCGTTTTCCGAGCTGTGGACCAGCGATGACCCGATGCTGGCGATGCTGCGTACCCGTCCGCGTCCTTTGAAGGGGCGTTGCGGGGCCTGTCAGTTAAAGGATGTCTGCGGCGGCAACACCCGCATCCGTGCTCTGCAACTGACCGGCGACCCGTGGGCCGAGGACCCGGCCTGCTATCTATCAAACGAAGAAATCGGCGTGCAGGGCGCAGGCGAGCGTCTGCAGGTCACGCCGTTCCGAGGGAAAAGCCATGATCCGGCGCATCAATTCTTTTGACACCTTGAAAATCGGCACATTCTGCTCGCTGCTGCTGACCGGCGCAGCTTGGGCTGATGCACCTTCGGATTATGCTGAATTCTGTGCCTCATGTCATGGCGAAAACCGTCTGGGTGGGGTCGGTCCGGCGCTGATCCCCGAGACGTTGAAACGGATGCGTGGGCCACGCGTGGCGGCGGTGATTGCCGAAGGGCGTACGGCCACCCAGATGCCTGCGTTTTCGCACGAGTTGGACGCGTTGCAGATCGAGGAACTGGCGGGATGGTTGAAATCTCCGCTGGAGACCGATCCCGAATGGGGCGAGGCCGATATCATGGCCAGCCGGACTCTGGATGATGAGTACGTATCGGTTGACGCGCCTGTCTGGGACAGCGACCCGATGAACATCACGCTGGTGGTGGAAACAGGCGATCATCATGTCAGCGTGCTGGACGGCGATACGTTCGAGGTTCTGGATCGGTTCGAAACCCCGTTCGCCGTGCATGGTGGGCCGAAGTTCAGCCCCGATGGGCGCTATGTCTTCATCATGTCGCGCGATGGCTGGGTGCAGAAATATGATATCTGGGCGCTGAAACAGGTGGGCCGCGTGCGCGCGGGGTTAAACAGCCGCAACATCGCCATGTCGGGTGACGGCAAATGGGTGGCGGTAGCGAACTATTTACCGAACTCGCTGACCCTGCTGTCGACAGAGGACTTGTCGGTCGCGAAAGTCATTGAAGTCAAAAGCAAAAAGGGCGTTCCCAGCCGTGTTTCCGCCGTTTATCAGGCACCGCCGCGCGAAAGCTTTGTTCTGGCGCTGAAGGATGTCCCCGAGATTTGGGAGGTGTTCTACGGGGCCAACCCGCCGCAATCCGGTATAGGCCACGATTTCCGCATCGAGGGGCAGTTCAAGAACCCCGACCCGTTCCCCGTGCGCAAGATCACCACGCCTGATTATCTGGACGATTTCTTTTTCGATCAAAGTTATGAATACGTTATGGGCGCCTCGCGTGATGGCAAGGGCGGGCAGGTGATTGATCTGGTGATCGGTCATAAGATCGCAGATCTGGACCTGCCGGGTATGCCTCACTTAGGTTCGGGGATCACCTGGCAGCAAGGCGACACCACCGTGATGGCTACGCCGCATCTGACCGATGGCACGGTCTCGGTGATCGACATGGGAACATGGGAAACCGTCAAGCGGATCAAAACCGAAGGGCCAGGATTTTTCATGCGCAGCCATGAGAACTCGCCTTACGTCTGGGCCGATGTGTTCTTTGGCCCGAACAAGGATGCCATGCACGTGATCGACAAGCAAAGCCTTGAAATCGTGAAAACTTTGCGCCCCGCGCCGGGCAAAACCGTGGCGCATGTAGAATTCACCAAGGATGGCAGTCACGCGCTGGTTTCGATCTGGGAAGATGACGGCGCGGTGATCGTCTATGACGCGCAAACGCTGGAAGAGGTCCGCCGCCTGCCGATGCGCAAACCGTCTGGGAAGTACAATGTCTGGAACAAAATCACCTTCTCGGAAGGCACCAGCCACTGAAGGCGAATGGCCGGTCTGGAAGCTGGCCATCCTGCTTTACCCAGCCACGGCTCTGACCGTGGCCATCAACCTGTTTCTGGCTGGACTGATCCTGCACAGCGCGGGGTTTGGTGCCATTGAACCAGTACCTGCGATCTTATGGTCCATCCCCTTGGGCGTGCCCGCCTCATGGCTGGCAGGGCGCTGGGTGCGTGGCCTGATGGATGAGGCAGACGATTGATTTAAAAAGAAAATCAGAAATTTGCTTCACCTAACCTAAGTCAAGTCGCGACTCGGTAGAATCCAATACCCCAAAGGCATAGCTTTCCGAGTCGGAGACTCCATGCCTGCCCTGATCCCTCTGCACAATCTCCCTGTACGCGCAACTCGCGCGGCATGTGGGTTGGCAGGCATATTCCTTCTGTTGTTGCAGACCTTTGGACCGGCGCTGGCGAGTCCCGGTGAAAGTGTCTGGATGGAGATCTGCTCGGAAGGCGGCGCGGTCTGGGTTGAAGTTGATCTTGAGGAGGATACCGAAGACCCGACCGCGTACTGCCCAAAATGCGCCGATTGCGCGCTGTGCGCTGTCACCAGTGCAGCGCCTGCACCCGAGCTGGTGCAGGTACCGCAAATCGGAAACTTCCGTGTTGTACAGCTTCAGAACAGCAAATCTTCCATGTTGTACAAGTCGCATATGCTGTGGCCCGAAACCCGGGGACCTCCGCGCCCGACCCAAGAAACTGCTGAACGCGCCCTGCGCGCGACCATGGTGTCCACCCTAAGTATCGGAGGTGCGCCGTGGTCGTAAGTCGCGCAATCCACATAATGCTGGCCCTTGCCCTGTCCTGCCTGATGGCGATCAGTGCCAATGCCGACAGCCTCGCCAGCTTCCTGCCCGAGATTGAACCCGCCGATCTGGCCCCCGGTGCTGATGCCATTGGGCCGGTCCGCGATGACGTTCCGGTTGCACCCGTTCTGAAGGCCGGCGAGACCGTTGCCTGGGCCTTCCTAACCTCTGACTTCGTTGGCACCACCGGCTATTCCGGCAAACCGATCCATGTGGTCGCCGCCATCGATGATCAAGCGGTGCTAACCGGTGTGCAACTGGTCAAACACTCGGAGCCCATCGTTCTGATTGGCATCCCCAACGCGCGCATGGTTGAGCTGACCGAAGGCTATGCCGGTCTGGACTTGAAGGTTGAGGCTGAAACCGGCGGTGAGGGGCATGACCTCGATATCATCTCGGGGGCCACCGTCACGATCATGGTGATTGATGACAGTCTTGTGCGCGGTGGCATCAAGGTGGCGCGGGCGCTGGGGTTGGGCGGTTTGTCTCCGCTGCAGGCCGATGGGCCGAAACGCGAAGTCGATCTGGCGCAGGATGCGGTATACGACTGGACCACCCTGTCCGGCGACGGCTCGGTCCGGCGACTAACGCTGGATATCGGGCAGGTCAACGCTGCGTTCGAAGCCACCGGAGATCAGCGCGCCATCAAACGCCCTGAACCCGGCGAACCCGATGACACCTATATTGATATGCATATGGCGTTGGTATCCGTGCCGTCGATCGGCAAGTCGCTGCTGGGTGAGGCCGAATATCAAAACATGGTCGACTGGCTGGACGAAGGCGAGCAGGCCATTCTGGTGCTGGGGCGTGGGGCCTACAGCTTCAAGGGCTCGGGCTATGTCCGGGGCGGTATCTTTGACCGGATACAGCTGATCCAGGGCGACAATTCGGTCCGGTTCTTTGACAAGCAACAGCGCCGGTTGGGCAAGGTTGCGGCAGCGGATGCGCCCACCTTTACCGAGTTGGACATCTTCAAGATCCCCGCTGAGGCCGAGTTTGATCCGGCCGAGCCCTTCCGCCTGCAACTGTTGGCGCAGCGGGCTGTGGGCGCGGTTGAGAAGACCTTTCTGACCTTCGATCTGGGCTACAAACTGCCCGAGCAGTATCTGCTGCCCGTTACGGCCCCTGTAGTCGTCGATGACGCCACCGGCGAGGCAGCAGCCAAGGCCGCGCTTTGGAAACGCATCTGGAAGGATCGCACGGTTGAGATCGGGGTGCTGGGCGTCATGCTTTTGGTGCTGACGGCGACATTCTTCTTCCAGTTCCACGCCACCATGAACGCCCGCGTCTTCTATTGGTTCCGCATCGGATACCTGACCATGACGCTGTTCTTCATCGGCTGGTACGCCAATGCGCAGCTGAGCGTGGTGAACCTGATGGCGCTGGCAGGCAGCTTGCGCACGGGATTCTCCTGGGATGCCTTCTTGCTGGACCCGTTGGTCTTCATCCAATGGTTCGCTGTCGCTGCCGCGCTGCTGTTCTGGGGTCGGGGTGCTTATTGCGGCTGGCTGTGCCCGTTCGGCGCGCTGCAGGAACTGACCAACAAGATCGCGCGGGCCTTCAAGGTGCCGCAGTGGACACTGCCCTGGGGCCTGAATGAGCGGCTCTGGCCTGCGAAATACATGATCTTCCTCGTGTTGTTCGGGATCAGTTTTGTCTCGATCCCGCTGGCTGAGACCTATGCCGAGGTCGAGCCGTTCAAGACCGCGATCATTCTGAAATTCATGCGCGACTGGCCCTTCGTAGTCTTTGCGCTGACCCTGCTGGGGATCGGGCTGTTCATCGAACGGTTCTATTGCCGCTATCTCTGCCCCTTGGGTGGTGCGCTGGCGATCCCTGCCCGTATCCGCATGTTCGACTGGCTGCGCCGCTACAAGGATTGCGGCACCCCCTGTCAGACCTGCGCCAACGAATGCCCCGTTCAGGCGATCCACCCCACCGGTGAGATCAATCCGAACGAGTGCGTCACCTGCCTGCATTGTCAGGTGCTCTACCAGTCCGAGGACAAATGTCCCGTCGTTATCCGCCAGTTGAAACGGCGGGCCAAGACAGGGTCGGTTCAACCGAAAACCCCCCTCGGACAACCACCGGCGAACCATCCGAACGCCAAACCGCAAACCGTTTCCTAAAAAGGAGGAACGATCATGTCGGAACACGATAAGAAACTGAACGTCACACGCCGCGGACTGCTGGGTGCATCTGCAACCGGCGCCGTGTTGGCCGGAACCGGTCTGGGCAGCACCCTGATGACCGCGAAAGAGGCCAGCGCCGCCGCCAATGCCGCGCTGGAGCCCGGCGAGTTGGACGAATATTACGGCTTCTGGTCCTCGGGTCAGACCGGCGAGGTGCGTATCCTCGGCGTGCCGTCGATGCGCGAGTTGATGCGCATTCCGGTATTCAACCGCTGCTCGGCCACCGGCTGGGGCCAGACCAACGAGTCGCTGAAGATCCTGACCGAAGGGCTGCTGCCCGAGACCAAGCAGTACCTGGCCGCCAATGGCAAAGTCACCTATGACAATGGCGACCTGCACCACCCGCACATGTCCTTCACCGATGGCACCTATGATGGCCGCTATCTGTTCATGAATGACAAGGCCAACACACGCGTCGCGCGCATCCGTTGCGACGTGATGAAATGCGACAAGATCATCGAAATCCCGAACGCGCATGACATCCACGGTCTGCGTCCGCAGAAATACCCGCGCACCGGCTATATCTTCGCCAATGGCGAACACGAGGCACCGCTGGTCAATGATGGCGAAATCCTCGACGATCCGTCGCAATACGTGAACATCTTCACCGCCATCGACGGTGATACTATGGAGATCGCATGGCAGGTGATGGTGTCGGGCAACCTCGACAACACTGACTGCGACTATCAGGGCAAATACGCATTCTCGACCTCGTATAACTCGGAAATGGGTATGAACCTGGCCGAGATGACCGAGAATGAGCTGGACCACGTGGTCGTGTTCAACCTGAAAGGCATCGAAGACGCGATTGCTGCTGGCAACTATCAGGAGCTGAACGGCGTCAAGGTCGTGGACGGGCGCAAAGAGGCGGGCGGTAACCTGACCCGTTACATCCCGATCCCGAACTCGCCGCACGGAGTGAACGCAGCACCCGACAAGAAACACATCATGATCAACGGCAAGCTGTCCCCGACCGTATCCGTGATCGATGTGGAAAAGGTCGATGCGCTGTTTGCCGACAATGCCGATCCACGCTCGGCCATCGTGGCGGAACCGCAGCTGGGTCTTGGCCCGCTTCACACCGCGTTTGATGGCAAAGGCAACGCCTACACCACCCTGTTCCTGGACAGCCAGGTGGTGAAGTGGGACATCGCCAAGGCCATCGAAGCCTACGGTGGTGCGGATGTTGATCCGATCCTCGACAAAGTGGATGTGCATTATCAGCCGGGCCACAATTCGACCTCGATGGGCGAAACGGCTGAGGCTGATGGCAAGTGGCTGATTTCGATGAACAAGTTCTCGAAAGACCGCTTCCTGAACGTCGGGCCGCTGAAGCCGGAAAACGAGCAGTTGATCGATATCTCGGGTGATAAGATGAAGGTGGTCCATGACGGGCCGACCTTTGCGGAACCGCATGACTCGATCCTCGTGCACCGGTCCAAAGTGAACCCGGTCAATGTCTGGGATCGCAACGACCCGATGTGGGAAGATGCCCGCAAACAGGCCGAGGCTGATGGTGTAGATCTGGAAGAGGGTGCCGAGGAGCCGATCCGCGATGGCAACAAGGTGCGGGTCTACATGACCTCGACCGCGCCGGTGTTCAGCCTTGAGAAGTTCACCGTCAAACAGGGTGACGAGGTAACGTTGTATGTCACCAACCTGGATGACGTGGATGACGTGACCCACGGGTTGTGTCTGTCGAACTTCGGCATCGCGATGGAGGTTGCGCCGCAAGCCACCGCGTCGGTCACCTTCATTGCCGACCGTCCGGGCGTGCATTGGTTCTATTGCCAGTGGTTCTGCCACGCGCTGCATATGGAGATGCGCGGCCGGATGTTCGTTGAGCCGCGGAGCGCATAACCATGCGTTGGTCCCTGCTCATACCGCTCCTGCTCGGCTCGCCCCTTTGGGCGGCGGATTGGGATGTGCCCAACCGGGCAGGGGCCATCAACGAGATACTGGCGCAGGCGGCGGATGGGGACACCCTCCGCCTGAGCCCCGGCGTTTACACAGAAACGCTGGTTCTGGACCGGCCCGTCACGATTGACGGGCTGGGACAGGCCACCATCGACGGACAAGGCGAAGGCAGCGTCATCACCGTGACCGGGCCGGGTGTGACGGTGCGCGGGCTGACGGTGATCGGATCGGGCTCGGACCATGACGGGATCGACAGCGGCATCCAGTTGACCAAGACGGCCCATGCGCCGGTGGTCGAAGACAATGTGCTGCTGGGCAATCTCTATGGCATCGACATCCATGGGGCCAAGGACAGTATCGTCCGGCGAAACCGGATTGAAGGGCGGCAAGACCAGCGCATGAACGAGCGTGGCAATGGCGTCTATGTCTGGAACGCGCCGGGTGCGGTGGTTGAGGACAACGATATCCGCTATGGCCGCGACGGAATCTTTGTAAACTCGTCGAAGAAGAACACCTTCACCGGCAACCTGTTTCGCGATCTGCGTTTTGCCGTGCATTACATGTATGCCGACAATTCGGTGGTCAGCGACAACGTCTCGATCGGCAATGATCTGGGCTACGCGGTGATGTTCACGACCAATGTGACCGTGGCCGATAACGTCTCGATCGGCGACCGCGAACATGGCGTCATGCTGAACTATGCCAACAAAAGCACCATCACCGGAAACGTAGTGAAAGGTGCCAAGGAAAAATGCACCTTCCTCTATAACTCGAACAAGAACGAGTTCACTGATAACTGGTTTGAGGGGTGCGGCATCGGCATCCACTTTACCGCTGGCAGCGAGCGCAACCGCATCGTTGGCAATTCATTCATCGGGAACCGGACGCAGGTGAAATATGTCTCGACCAAATGGGTCGAGTGGTCCGAGGACGGGCGCGGCAACTACTGGTCCGATTTCGCCGCTTATGATGTGGATGGCAACGGCATTGCCGATGCCCCCTATCGCCCCAATGACAGTATGGACCATGTGCTGTGGACCCAACCCTCAGCCAAATTGTTGCTCGGCTCCCCTGCCGTGCAGCTGGTGCGCTGGTCTCAATCGGCCTTCCCGGCGCTGTTGCCGGGGGGTGTGATGGACAGCAACCCATTGATGCAAGCCCCTGAACCCCCAGCTATGAAAAAGGTGCCTCATGACGGATAAGGCCCTGTCAATCGACCATGTTCTCAAGGACCGTGGAAAAAACCGCGTTCTTGACGATATCACCCTGTCTCTTGCCCCCGGTCAGCGCGTTGCGCTGTTGGGCCATAACGGTGCGGGCAAGTCGACGCTGATCAAATCTATCCTCGGCCTGACGCCGATCCATGGCGGAGCCATTCGGATCGGAGATGCCACCCCCGGCAGCGCGCAGGCGCGTCGCGAGACGGCCTATCTGCCCGAAGCGGTGTCGTTTCATCCCGCTTTGACAGGGCGCGAGCAGTTGACCCTGTTTGCGCAGCTTTCAGGTGCAAAGGCCGACGTGCTTGGCCTGTTGGAGCGCGTTGGTCTCAGCGACGCATTGGACCGCCGGATCGGTACCTATTCCAAAGGCATGCGGCAACGTCTGGGTCTGGCGCAGGTGCTGTTGGGTCAACCGAAAGTGGCTTTGCTGGATGAGCCGACAAGCGGGCTGGACCCGATCTCGCGGCAGGACCTTTATGCCATCATCGACGAGCTGGCTGCCCAAGGCACCGCCGTTCTAATCGCCAGCCATGCGCTGACCGAGGTCGAGGCCCGTACTGATCGCATCGCCATCATGCGCAAGGGCCGGATGGTCGCTGATGACACCCTGAACAATTTGTCGGCTCTGGCCGGTCTGCCGATCCGCCTGAAGGTGCGCGCCAGTGCCAATCCTGATGTGCTGGCCGCCGAACTGGGTGGCAACCGGATCAATGGTGCATCCGTTGAATTGCTCTGCGCACCCGAAGACAAGATGGAGGCGCTGCGCCGGATCGCCGGGTTGGGCGACGCGGTGGCGGATGTGGAAATGACCCCGCCCAAGCTGGAAGACCTCTATCGCCACTACGCACAGGAGGATTTGCAATGACCCGCTTCCTCGCCATCACCCGCACTGAAATGCTGATCCTGCGCCGCAACCGCTGGCTGCTGGTCGCCACGCTGATCATGGTTCTGTTCGCCTTGGCGCTGACCTTTGCGGGCAGCGCACCAACCGGCACGTTGGGAGTCGACATGCTGACCGTCTCGGTGGCCTCGATGACCACGCTTTCGGTCTATCTTGCACCGCTCTTGGCGCTGATGATCGCCTTTGACGCCATCGCGGGCGACGTGGATCGCGGCAGCCTGTCACTGCTGCTGTCTTACCCGGCCGGGCGCGGAGAAATCCTGTTGGGCAAGTTCACCGCCCATCTGGCCGCGCTGGCCTTTGCCATGACCATCGGTTTCGGCACCGCTGGCGCAGTGGCCGCCTTCTTTGGTGGCGCGGGTCCGGAAAGCCTGATGGCTCTGGTCCGCCTGATCCTCACATCTATCCTGCTGGGCGCTGTCTTTCTGGCGCTTGGATACTTGCTGTCCGCCCTGGCAAAGGGGGCCACGGCGGCGGCAGGTTTGTCGGCCGGGCTCTGGCTGGTTTTTGTCGTCCTCTATGATCTGGGCCTGTTGGGGGCCGTCGTCATGGACAAGGGCGGCACCTTCACCCAATCCGTCTTTCCGTGGGTGATGGTGGCCAACCCGGCCGACGCATTCCGTTTGTGGAACATCGCCGCAACCGAGGGCGTCGCGATAGCCTCGGGCATGACCGGGGCGGCGCAGGCCCTGCCGGTCTGGGCCGCGCCTGCCTCGCTGCTGATCTGGCCGGTGCTGGGCTTTGCCCTCGCGCGTCTCGCATTTCGGAGAGTTGAGCCATGAGATACCTTGCCCTGATCGCTCTGGTCGCGTTGACGGCCTGCAAAGAAGAGGTGGCCGAGGCCCCCGACCCGGTTGATCTCACCCCGGATGCGCTGAGTTATTTCTGCCAGATGAACATCGCGGAACATGGCGGGCCCAAAGGGCAGATCCATCTGGAAGGCTATCCCGCGCCTTTGTTTTTTGCGCAGGTGCGCGACATGCTGGCCTATCTGAAAAGCCCCGAACGCGATGCGAAGATTACCGCTGTTTATGTCAGTGACATGAGCGTCGCGCCCAGCTGGCGGCAACCGGGGATTTCCAACTGGATCGCCGCCGATGGTGCGACCTTTGTCGTCGGCGCCGATGTGGCCGGCGGCATGGGTGCGCGCGAAATCGTGCCCTTTGGCGACCCCGCCGCGGCAGAGGCGTTCATTGCCGAATATGGCGGCGTCGCCCTGCCACTGTCTGATATTCCCGATGCCGAAGTGCTGGGCCCCGTCGATTTGAACCTCGCGCTGGAGACGCCCGCATGACCATTCTGACCCGCCGCCGTTTCCTGGCCATCTCAGCCGCCTGCGCCGCCGTACCCGCTGCTGCTGGCAACGTCGCCCAATGGCGCGGTATCGCGCTGGGCGCACCCGCCAGCCTGAGGCTGGAAGGCTCGACGGGCGCACAGGCCGCGCCGATCTTTGCTGCGGTCGAGGCAGAGCTGAATCGGCTGGAGGATATATTCAGCCTCTACCGGACGCACTCGCAGATCAGTCAGCTTAACCGGATCGGCCACCTGGTCACCCCGGCGCCTGAGCTGCTGGAGGTGCTGAGCCTGTGTTCCACGCTTCACGACGCTTCGGGCGGGGTGTTTGATCCGACGATCCAGCCTCTGTGGCTAGCGCTCGCCAGTGGCGCGGCGGGGTCGCAAGTGGAACACGCGCGCCAGACGATTGGTTGGGACAAGGTTCACGTAAGCGCCGGTGAGATCCGCCTGCCGCAACCCGGACGCTCGGCGATTACCCTGAACGGGATTGCTCAAGGTGCGATCACTGACCGGATTGCCGCTTTGATGCGATCCTTCGATCTGCGCGATGTGCTGGTGGATATGGGCGAGGTCGCCGCCCTTGGCCAGCGGAGCAATGGCGAGCCGTGGCGCGTCGGGCTGGCCAAGCCCGACGGTGCTGTCGCCAAACGGATCACACTGCAGGACCGCGCCGTCGCAACCTCGGCCCCCGAAGGCACCATGCTGCAGGGCGATCAGGGGCATATCCTGAACCCGAAAGGGTTGGGTGCGACCTATCAGGCTGTATCAATCTCAGCCCCGCAGGCAGCATTGGCAGACGGGCTCTCAACCGCCCTATGCCTGACCCCACGTGCCAAAACAAACGCGATGGTATCGCGGTTTCTGGGCGCGCGTATCGAGCTGAGTATCTGAGCGCGGGTAAGACTTTTCGCAAGAGGATGGTGCCTCAAGAGGGACTCGAACCCCCGACCTTGTCCTTACGAAGGACCTGCTCTACCAGCTGAGCTATTGAGGCGATGCGGAAGCTCGTTTAACGGCAGCGCGCGGGTCATGCAAGCGTGGATTGCCGGGCCGGTGCGCGGTTGACCACTACGCATTCATCCCGCATCCTGACGCCAACATGATCCGCCCGGCGGGTTACGATGGTTTATCAGATATTTGGCAAGGTCATTTGGATGTCCGGGAATTCGCAGAAGTCTTATGTGCTAGACACCCACCGGCTGCGCGACCCGGAAGAGACCCTGGCCATCGTCAAACCATTCCTCAAGCAGATGGGCATAACCCGGATCGCCAACCTGACGGGACTGGACCGGGTTGGATTGCCGACAGTGATGGTGACGCGGCCAAACTCGCGCTCGGTCGCGGTGTCGCTGGGCAAGGGGCTGTCGCTGAGCGCAGCCCGGGCTTCGGGCGTGATGGAAGCGATTGAATCCTGGCACGCAGAGCGGATCGAACTGCCGCTACGGCTGTCCAGCTTTGCTGATCTGGCGGTGGAGTATGTGGTCGATGCCGACCGTCTGCCCAGCGTCACCGGCGGGCAGTTCGACCCTCATCAGGCGATACTGTGGGTGCTGGGGCGCGATCTGCCCTCGGGCCAGCCCTGCTGGGTGCCGTATGAGATGGTGGACACCGATTATACCACCTCGCCCGTGGCTGGGCAGCGGGCGTTTCCGCGAACGACAAACGGGCTGGCGTCCGGTAACAACGTGACCGAAGCCAGTTGCCACGCGATCTGCGAGTTGATCGAGCGTGACGCCACAACGCTGTGGCACCATCAGGGCGCAACCCCGCGTGTTAATCCCCGTACAGTGGACGACCCGCGTTGCCTTCAGGCGATGGAACAGATTTCTGCGGCGGGGCTTGATTTGGGAATCTGGGACACGACCTCGGACATCGGCATCGCCAGCTTTCGCTGCGCGATCTGTGAGGGCGGAGGCACGACGGGCCATATCGGCATCGGCGACGGCTGCCACCCGGATCGCGCCATTGCCCTACTGCGGGCGCTGACCGAAGCGGCGCAAACACGGCTGACCTATATCTCAGGGGCGCGCGATGATCTGGACCCGGAAGAGTTCTCAGACACTGCCCGGAACTGGCGCAGCGGATACATCCGCGAACTGATCGATGGCTCGGCGCCCATCGGTGATTTCACCGAATGCCCAACCTACGTGACCGGATCTTTCACGGATGACCTGTCTTTGTTGCTGGCGCGCCTGTCCGAGGCAGGCATAGATCAGGTGGTCACTGTTGATCTGTCGCGACCCGAAATTGACATCGCAGTGGTGCGCGCGGTGATACCGGGCTTGGAAGCGCCCCATGACGATCCCGACTTTGTCGCAGGCCCCCGTGCGCGAGCGGTGATGTCATGAGTGTGGTTGTTTTTGTCGGGCCGACGCTACGGGCCGAAGCCGTACGCGAACATCTGAACGCCACTATTCTACCCCCGGTTCAGCAGGGCGATGTGTATCGGGCAGTGCGGGAAAAGCCGCGTGCGATCGGGATTATAGACGGGTATTTCGACGGGGTGCCCTCGGTCTGGCACAAGGAAATCCTGTGGGCCTTGGAGCAAGGTATACCGGTCTTTGGTAGTGCCAGCATGGGTGCGCTGCGCGCGGCAGAGCTGGCGGATTTCGGGATGATCGGGATCGGCCAGATTTTTGAGGGTTACCTGAATGGTGCCATCGAAGATGATGACGAGGTAGCGGTGCTGCACGGCCCTGCCGAGCTTGGCTTTCCACCGCTGAGCGAGCCTATGGTCTCGATCCGCGCCACCATTGCGCAAGCCAAGACAGCGGGTGTGTTGTCGTCTGAGACGGGCGACGCGTTGCAGCAAAAGGCGAAAGACCTGCACTACCGTGACCGGGTTTGGGATCGCATCCTTGAGGGCGTTTCGGACCCGCAACCCTTTCAACGATGGTTGCCCGAGGGACAGGTGGATGCGAAAGGGGATGACGCCCGCGCGATGCTGGCTGAGATGGCCCGCTTTCTGAATGCTGGAACGAATGTGTCAGACTCACATCGCACCGAACGGACGCTGGTCTGGCGTGACCTCTGCGCTCGTGTGGATCGGGAAGCCGCACAACAGGATAGCGAGGCGCGGGCGCTAGTGGATGAGCTGCGGCTTGATCCGGTTCTCTACGCGCATCTGCGTGATCGCGCAGCGTTAGGCTTGCTGTCTAAGGACGAGACCCGCCGACAGGGGTTGGACCCGGATAAAGACGCCGTGGTCAAGCAGATGACCGAACATCGGCTGGAGGCCCGGCTACCCCGCCATGCGGATTTGCTCGAATGGCTGGAAGAAAATGACCTGACCCTTGTGCAGTACGAGGCGATGCTGGCCGACAAATCCCGTGTCGATATCGCAATCCAAACGCTGGCCGAGACAATGGATGCCGCTTTGCTAGCCGAGCTTCGACGCTCGGGCGACTACAGCGCGTTGCGCGACCGGGCCCAGCGCAAAGCGGCGCTGCCGCTGGACCCGAGCAACGCCGCAATTCGAACGCGTGCCTTGGTCTGGTATTTTGAAACACGTCTTGACCAGAGGGTGCCGGATGATCTTGACTCCTACGCGATCGGGCATGGCCTTGAGGGGCGCGATGCCTTGGTCGATCTGATTGAAGCCGAGTTCCTGTTTTGCCACACCAGCGGCGATCAGGTTGATCAAGAGCCAGGCTTGGCAACAGGTCTGCGCGCAGGCGGATAACGGGAGGGAAAAATGGCAATCTGGCCCGACTATTCAGAGAATGACCCCCCCGGCACGCGGTTCTTACTATATCCGCAATCGCCCTTTTTAGAGCCGAATTCTAAGCCCGAACTGGTCGAAATATCGGCCCCGCAAGGGACCATAGGCCCAGGCCCATCGGGCCCCCGCATGTATGCGATGTACCCGGTCGACAAAACGACCCCCTATGGCGCGATGATCGAGGGTGAAGACGGCCCCGAGATGTATCTGCCCGCATGGGACGGCTATATCCTGCCGCCGCCCGAGCCCGATGAGTTTGGCAATTTCATCCATATCGATCCCGAGGACCCGGCCTTTGAAGCCGCCCATCTGTTCGGAGCGGCCCATTTCACCATGGATGTGTGGGAGGGCTATTTTAATCGCCCGATCCCCTGGCATTTCGCGCGTGATTTCGAGCGGCTTGAGCTATCGTTGCTGCCAAGTCTAGATAACGCGCATATCGGTTGGGGATTTCTGGAAACCGGTGGCACTCGCGATATCGGTGACGAATACCGCCCCTATAGCCTGAACTTCGATGTGGTCGCGCATGAGATCGGCCATGCCATCATCTACAGCGTGGTCGGCATGCCATCCGAAGAGGATGCGACCGGCGAATATTATGGGTTCCATGAATCGGCGGCCGATATGGTGGCGCTGTTGGCGTCGCTGCATTTCGGCTCGGTCGTGGATGAATTGCTGAAAAACACGCGCGGCAACCTTTATACCTATAACCGGCTGAGCCGCTTTGCCGAGCTGTCGCAGAACTCGCAAATTCGGATCGCCGCCAATGACCGGACGCTTTCTGAATTCTCGCATGGATGGTCCAGCGAACACGCCCTGTCGGAACCATTGACCGGGGCGATGTTCGATATTCTGGTCGATATCTACCACGAACGACTGGTAGCACATGACGTGATCGACCCGGAGATGGAGGAGCTCTCGGACGAGTTGGAAGGGACCGACGAATACAATGCGATCATGCAGGACCTGTTCGACGAACATTACGCAGCCGACCCCGAAGGCTTTCGGGTTGCCCTGATCGAAGCGCGTGATTTGCTGGGGTCCTATCTTGCAGATGCGTGGGAGAAATTGGACCCCGATATGCTGAGCTACTTCGGCGTTGAACGCGCCTTGGTCATGGTCGATCACGAGGTCACCGGCGGCGCATTCCGGCAGATTATCGAAGGCAATTTCCGCATGCGCCACATCGGATTGACAGCGCCCGGCCCCCGTTTGACCAAGCCCGACGGGACGAGCCATGCCGCGTCGGTTCGTACGCTGTCACCCGAGGTGAATGAACCTTAAAGTCTTTGTTTTTCCCCCGCTATTGTGGCAGGTTACGCGCACGGGGTGATAATAGTGACATTCAACGCGCACTGAATGCGCAAACCGGGACAGGCGAGGCAATCGGCAGCGTCGACCCCCGATAGGGAGAAAGTGATATGTCTGAGTCCTTACTCAGTTTTTCCGAGGTATTACTGTTTGGGCGAGAGTTAAGTGATTTAAAACTGAAACAACGCTCGGTCCGGTTGGCCGAAGAGGTTGAGGAAGACTACGACTTCAGTAAGAAATTCACCAAAATCGACGGCGTACATGTCCGGGAAGACGATCGTGTTCTGGTCCAGGTCGGGGATGCGGCAAACGAAAAGTCCGGCATCTACAAGGTCATCAAGGACGGCGACAAGTTCAAGTTCGACAAGCGGAAGAAGGTTCCGCACGACTCGTTTGTCTATATACGCCGCGGACGTCAGTTCAAACATACCCACTGGCAGCAGATCGCGAACCGTCACTCGGAGCAGCTGTTCATCGAACAGGATGGCCGCCGGAGGGGTCGCGGCGTCAATAATTTCATCGGGGACCAGTTCGGAGGCGATGCACGACTGGCCCGGATTTACGGCTTCGCCTATGACGGCACCTATTACGAGATGCCAGAACCCACGATCTTTCTGGTGCATGGCGAAGGCGAGAGCGCGACGGGTGGCAACCTGCCCCATGGCTTCAAGCTGCAGACCAGCAATGACGCTAACGCGCCGGACACCACACAACAGGCCGCACGCGCGCCGATGAACCCCTCGGTTTCGGGCGTCGCGGCAGCGGATTACCAGATGGCCAATGACATCCGCGTCTGGAACTACGATCAGGCCGATTACACCATCCGCATGGATATCGCAGCCGGTCAGATCGAAGACGTGCTGCTGGACGTCTACTTTGAGTATGACGCACCGATGATGTCCGGAGCCAAGGTCTCGGGCGCCAAGGTGAGCGGGGCCAAGGTCTCGGGCGCGAAGGTCAGCGGGGCCAAGGTGTCCGGTGCTAAGGTGTCAGGTGCCAAAGTCAGCGGCGCAAAGGCACGTGGTGAATAGGAAGGCTGAAATGATCCTGACCGATTGACGTTTGGTTTTATTCCAACGTCTGCTTTGGGTTGGCGGGCCATTTATGCCTGACCCGCCATCCCTTTCGAAGATCAGAACTTGCCGTTTTCGTGCGCCATTTCGGCTGGCGTAGGCGAAACGACGTCCCAATGTTCAACGATCTTTCCATCTTCGACGCGCCATAGGTCGAAGAAGGCCCAAGGGTTCCCGCTGACGGTGGCATCTGAGGCGACAAAGACAAAGTTGCCTTCGGCCACCACAATCTGCGGCTCGAATTTGGTGATCACATTCCCCTGCTCTGCCCAGGCTTTGGTGCCCTCGATCAGGCCATCGATCCCATCGGCAAGCATTGGATTGTGCTGCATATAGACCTCGGAATACATCGGAGCTTTCTCAGGCGCGGCACCGCCCAGAACGTCACGCACAAACCCCAGAACCAGCGCCTTGTTTTCTTCTGTTTTCTCAAGATCGGTGATCTCGGTCGGCCCATCTGTCATGCCACGGCCCGACACTGTTGTTTCGGGAACGGGCTGCAAATTGTCCCAATGTTCAGCAACTTTGCCATTCTCGACGCGGAATATGTCAAAGGCGGCGAGGGTCGGTGCACCAAAAGCGTCCGCGTTGTCGAACGTGCTGTGCAATACAACCATATCGCCCTCGGCGATGACCCGGAGGGTAGTTGCAGTCATCCCGGATTGTTCGACCAAAGGGATCAGGCCGGCCAGGCCTTCGGCTCCGGTCGGGACTTGCGGGTTGTGCTGAATATAGTCCGGGGTAACGAGCTGTAGCGCTGCTTGCGGGTCATGTTCAGCAAAGGCAGCCGTAAAAAGTGCGATTACAAGTTCTTTGGGGGACATGTTGATTTCCTGTGATTCGTATCTACTGGATACGTGGTAGCAAACCCATACTACATTTCAATTACGTACTTTAAAATGACCTGGTATGCTTGAGGCTACTGCCCGAATTTTCAGGGAGTTGTACCGAGGCCAACGTGACGCTATTGTGCGATTAAGTTTTGAAACAATACCAGAGATTGATATGCTACCAATTGGTGTTGCCAACAAGGCAGAAGCTTCCAACTGCTCAATCCGTTCCGTACTGTCCAATGTGACGGGCAAATGGCGGATGATCATCATCCTTGCGCTGGAGGATGAGCCGAAACGCTTTGGCGATCTCAAGCGCTGTATCGGAGACATCACACAAAGTGTGTTGACCGAAAACCTGCGCGGATTGCAACGTGATGGCTATTTGACCCGCACCGTCGATCCCGGACCGCCAGTGGCAGTGTCTTATGAATTGACACCTTTGGGCCGAAGCCTGCTTGAAATGCTGAAACCGCTTGTCTTCTGGTCGCATGAGCAGATGGATGAAGTCAGGCGACTACGCATGCAGTTCGACCGCGAACAGGCGAGTTGATTTTTATAGGCGAGATCGGGCAGCAGCTCAGAACCCGGCCTTTTTGAGCCCCTCGACAAAATGCTGCGTGTCGTCGGACAGGCGGTCTGGCTGAACCTTGGCCCAGCGCGACAATGAGAAATTGGGATGCGCTGCGCGGTGTTTGTCGGCGATCTGGCGGGCCATTTCCAGCTCGCCCTTATGGGCATAGCTGGCAGCCAGCACGCGCTGCCCCTCGGTCGGGTTGTTCATCTTGTTCACGCATGAGATCACGTCGTCATAGCGTTTGAGATTGTAATAGGCCCCGCCCAGATGCCACAGGTACTGATCGGGGAAATAGGGGTTCAGGCGCATCGCCTGCTGCAGATGTTTGATGGCGGTTTCGTTGTCGCCCCAATGGGCCAGCGCATCGGCGTAGTCCGAATGCATGTCCGCATCGTTGGGGTTAAGCTGCAGGGCGCGTTTGTAGGATTCGATCGCCGAGTCATGCTCTTTACGATAAAGCTGCACATAGCCCAGCTCTCCAAACCCGCGCGCGTCTGTGGGGTCAAGCTCCACCGCACGCTGAGCCAGCGACAGCGCCTTGTCCAGCGCGCTGTTTGGGTCTTCGGTCCAGGAATAGCGCCAATCGATGTTGAGCGTGCGTGACAGGGCTGCTGCAGCCCGAGCATAGCCGCCGTCGCGCTCAAGCGCGGATTCGTAGCAATGCTGCGCCTTGCGGTTGTCGTTGCGGGTGTATTTGAAAATATGGTGCTGCCCCTGCAGAACCGAACCATAAGCCCGCAGGTCTGACGGGATTGCCTGCACCATGCGCAGCTTTTCATGCGACTCGATCATGACTGCGGTGGCGGCAACGATGCACTCGGTCACCTCATCCAGGATGTCGAAGATATCATCGAGCTTACGGTCGAACCGTTCACCCCAGATGGTGCGTTCGGTGTTGGCGTCGATTAGCTCGGCCGTGATCCGGATACGACTGGACGAGCGGCGCACACTGCCGCGCGCGATATAGCGCACGTTCAGACGCCGAGCGGCCTCTTGCGGCGACATCGACTGGGTCTTGAAGAAGAACGAGGAATTCCGGGCAATGATGAACAGGTTCCGGAACTTGGACAGGTTCATGATGATGTCGTCGGTCAGCCCTTCGGCGACCCAGCTGTCATCTTCATCCCCGCCTTGGCTAGTAAAGGGCAGCACCGCAACCGACGGGTTATCGGGCCTTTCAAGCACTTCCAGCTGCATTTCAGGACGTAGGGTTGCGGCCATTGTTGCACCCTCGACCTCGGTTCGGACACAGTAGGTCGCGACCGGAGACATAATGTTCTTGAGCTGCTTGGGACCGAGGAATTCATAGCCATAGCGCAGGCGGTTACGGATCTGTTCATAGACGGCTGCGCTGACATAAACCCGTTCTGGCTCGGCAATCTCCTGCAGGCGGGCAGCGATATTGACGTTGTCACCATGGATGCCGCGTTCGTCCATCAGAACTTCGCCCATGTGAACGCCAGCGCGGAATTTGATGTTGTGCTCATCATCGCGCGCTTGATTATGTTCCGCAGCGATCCGATGCAGTTCGATGCTGAACTCTACTGCACTGGTCGCCGTGTCGAATAAAGCAAGGATGCCGTCACCGCGCACTTCGATGATTTTGCCCTGATACTTTGAGCAAGCCGATTCAAGCTGCGAAAGCAAAGACTTCAACGCGTTATACGTATCCATCTCGTTCTCGCTCATCAGGCGGGAATAGCCGACAACGTCGGCAAAAAGCACCGCGCCTAGTTTCTGTTTTATTGATGCGTCCGAACCGGTCGTGTTCACTGGCAATACTCAATTGTGTTGTCATGTCGAATCCGACAGGACTGTTTTAGCAAAAAATGACTCAGAATACGTAACATTTTAGGTATCTGCACCGGAATCGGGGGGCCAAGACCACCCAGAGGCATCAAAACTGACCACTGTTTGGGCGCCTAACTCCTGCGCGAGCACCTCTCGACGCGCGATCCAGTCCTGCTGCAACATGCCGACGACAACCATGTCATGGAACTGCCCATCCGCGAACCAGGCTTGACGCATCGTGCCCTCGATCTCGCAGCCGATTCGCTGGATCAGATCGCGGCTGCTGTGATTGTCGGCCCGGTAATACGAGGTGATACGGTTCAGCCCCAATTGCCGGAATGCGAAATCCAGCATCAGCGCAACCGAACGCACCGCCACGCCATGTCGACGGATGGATTTGTCGACAAAAACCGGAACCACCGCATCCCTGTTGACGCTGGAAATTGCTTCAAGCCCGGTCATTCCCACCAGATCACCACTGTCAGATTCGATTGCGAACCAGCATTTGCAGCAGTCCTTTGAGGCGTTTATCGCGTCTTCCCAATATTGTTCGGTCTGTACCAGGTTCTGAGGAATGCGCGACGTACGGTCGAACAGTGCCAGGTCATGGATATCCTGAAACCAGCGCGCAACTGTTCCCAGATCCGCCTTTTCCAGAGGGCGCAATCTGAACAACCGGGGTGAGCTATCGGGCAAGAGAAAATATCCTCCGAGTACAATTCTGAAAATCTATTCGCGGGATACTAGCACGAAAATTTCAGAAACAATAAGAGGTTGTTCACACAACGCAGCTGTAGGCCGCTACCCGCTGAACGGGTGCAGCCGACAAACTTGTAATGGGTGGCAGGTCGTAAAGAAGCGTTACGATCAATCAGCGGTTTTCAGCGCGAATAAGGAAGATGTTGCGCAGGTAGATGGACAGGCCCATCGACTGACCCAGAATAAAGACCGGGTCACGGCGATAGATCGCATAGCTCAGCAGGATAAGCCCGCCGCCGATCGAAAGGTACCAGAACGCCATCGGGATAACGGATTTCTTGGCGCGCTCGGACGTGATCCATTGCACGATAAACCGGGCGCTGAACATCAGCTGACCGGCCAGACCGATAAAGACCCAGAGCGCCTCGGTCGGGCTGTCGACGTGCAGGATTTCCAGAATGGTTTCTTTCATGACCGGGACGCCTCGGTTGCGGAAACGGATTTGGCGCGGCGGGTCAGCCAGACGACGCCGAACAGATCCCAGATGCCGACCATGGCCCGACCGAAATTGGTGTATTTGGATTCGCCCGACAAACGCTGCTGATGCGCGACATCCACCAGCGCGATATTCCAGCCATAGGCCTTAAACAGGGCGGGCAGATAACGGTGCATATGATTAAAAAAGGGCAGATCGAGGAAAGCCTGCCGTCGGAACGCCTTGAAACCGCAGCCGGTGTCACGGGTGCCGTCTTTCAGCATCCAGCCCCGCAGTGCATTGGCAAAGCGCGAGGCAAGCTTCTTTGACGCAGTGTCTTGCCGGCCAACCCGTTGCCCCGCCACCAGGCCAATCGAGGCATCGCCACCCGACACCAGCGGCGCCCAGATCTTTGGCAACTCTTCCGGCGGGTTCTGTCCGTCGCCATCCAGCGTACAGCAGATATCCGCGCGTGCCTCCTTGACGCCGGAATGCACGGCAGCACTTTGGCCACCGGCCGTTTTGTGCTGCAGGATGCGCAGTTGCGGACAGTCTTTCTGCATCTGTTGCAGCGCCGCAAAAGTGCCATCGGTCGATCCGTCATCAACCGCGACAATCTCGAACGCGGGCAATTCGGTCGCAGCAGTGCAGATGCCCTGGATAAGACCAGGAACAGCCCCCTGTTCGTTATGCATGGGAATCACGATCGACACAGTGGGTCGATTGTCAGCGTTGGCATCATGATCAGCATGCATGGTGGGTAGCTTTACTTGTTTCAGTCTCAGGGCTTTTGCGGGATCAACGGCGAAAATTCAAGTGGCCACCGCATCGCAGGCCAACATCTGCGCAACTTGTTGGGGCATTGTTCAGCGATGGGGCGGATTGCACCGTGTCTCCTATTCAGGGGCGGGCGTGACACCGGTTGCCGACCAATAGACCAAACCCTCAACCGCAGTTGGCTGCGTCTCGAGCCCGATCAGGTCAGGTGCCAGCTCAGACAACTCACCCTCCGAACAGAGCCCTCGCAGCGGGCCGGTGGTATAGCCGAACCTGTCGAGGTATTTGTGCAGCTCCAGCCGTCTCAGATAGACAAAGCGCCTACCGTTGGAAGCAAAGACCGATGCGGCCCCGGGTGGTACGCGCAACTTGCGGTCATAGGCGCAGAGCAGCAGGGTTTCATCCGGCTGCAGCATTGCACCCAAAGGGGTCAGAATCTCGGCCTCGGGCACGCCCAAACGCACGCGACCCTTGCCCAGATCGGTGGCATCGCGGTCATAGAACAGGCCGCCTGCAACAAAGACCAGACCCAGCGCGGCCACCATCCCGGCCCAGCGCAGGCGCTCGACCGAAAACAACAAACCGGTTGCGGCGACCATCAGCATCGGCAGGATCAGCAGGGTGTAGCGTGCATAAACCTTGCCGGCTGCGGCCCACATCATGATAATGAAGAACGCGGCTATACCTGTTGCAGCAAGAAGTCTGGGCCGCTTTTGCAGAAATGGCAGAGCGCAGATGCCGACAAAACCCAGCAGCCGCAACCACGGCTCGCCCGCGATGATCAGATCATAGAGCTTCCCGAAGCCGCGATCGCTGAGCGATGGGCGAAAACGATCCAGCATCTCGCCTTTGATGTTGCCATCAAGCGAGTCGCCAAAGAGGAACCGAAGCTCTTGCAGGATCGGCCAGGCGAAGGCCAGCGGGATCGCAATTTTGAGCGTCCGGCGAAACGTTCTGTTCTGCCAGATCTCGCTGAACGGTTCCGTCTGCCATCTGTTGGTCAACTTCAGCGTCAGTAGTGCCAGCGCTAGAAAGGCCAGCGGGGTTGGGCTTTTCTGCAAGGCGGCCAACACCAGAGTTGCGCCGAAATAGGGCCAGTATTTCGGCTTTTCCAACGCTGCCAACAGGGCTGCAATTCCAAGGGTCGAAAAGAAAACCGCACCGGTATCAAGCATCGCGGATGTGGCGTGTTGCCAGAACTGAAGCGACGTGGCCACCAGCAGGACCGAAGGCAGCATAGCCCAGGGGCTGTCCGGGATCATCACCCGCGCCAGTACGGCCGTTGCCATCAGCGCGCCCAGCGCAAAGATCATCGACGGCAGGCGCAAGGCCAGAATATCAGATACGCCAAACTCCATCAGCAGTGCAGACATCCAATACTGCATGGGCGGTTTTTTCAGGCTAGGTTCGTTGTTGGAATAAACCGCCAGCCAGTCCCCATTGCGCGCAAAGCCTGTACTGCGGTCATAAGTGTAGAATTCATCGTAGTGATAGATGTTCCCAACACCCAGATCAGTCAGATACCAGGACCAGACCAGGACCATCACCAATGCGGTGGCGAAGTAAGGAAGCAATCTTAGCCAATTTGGGGAGGTACCGGTCATGCTTTCCGTGGTCCTATCGCGTCATAGAAATATGTGGTGTTGATCCCGCCGGGCCTTGTTTGAAACTGCCGCGCGTCGCGCTCCCATTATTGCGTCGCCCGTCCAAGAGCAAGAAGTTTAGAAGGGCGACCGCGCTTGTCAGACTGCAGGCTCGGCCTCGTCGGGCAACATCAGGCTCAGCTCACCCTCTTTGAAGCCATCGAAGGACAAGTCCCAGCTGGCACCGGGCCAAAGCAGTTGCAACTGCTTCTTCGCAGGCCGATAGACCGCAGTATAGAGCGTGCCGAAACCTGATCTGAAAGCCGTTGAATAAAGCGGCGGACGCAGGAACGCATCGATAAACCGCTTCTCGCTTTCCGGGTGCTGGTTGAGACGGTTGAGCAAGAACCTTTCGCGTTCCACGGTGGCCGTAAAGCGCGCATGGGTGGACCATTCGACATGGCCCTGATGGTTTGTCGCCACTGGTTGGTCCGAGATTTGCGGGTGCCGGTCCGGGGCAAGGTACACCGTGCTGTGATTGTGTTTCGCATCCAGAACGGTGACGTTATAGCTCATATGACAAGGGATGCGGCACAGGCAGTCAACCGCTTGCGCAGTGGTCTCGCAGGTTTGAAGGACATAGCGCAGGATCAGCGGCACGCCAAAGCCGTCGCCGACCTCGCGCCGCCCGCCAAAGGTGAGCGAGACCGTCAGACCGGCATCGTTGATGCCATCAAGCAGACCCAGAACGCCGTCGCTCATCCCGATGATCCCGCGCCCGCCCCATTGGGTTTTCAGCAGAGCAGCGTCAAAGGTTTTTGGATGGTAGTCGTAATTGCGCACCAGAAACGGTGTCTTGCCACGCCAAATCGCCTGGCTGCAGCCCGAAAGATATTTCGGCGGGCAGTAAAAGCTGAGAAACCGTGCCTGGCTATCGCTGCCGCCGACCAGTTCGACGATCTCTTCGTACAGCGGCAGAATCTCGGGCATGTGTTTTTGCAACGCGCGGAGGCATTCGCGATAGGTGGGGCGGGCCGAATACCCCTCTTGCGCCCACCATTTGTGGTAGGCGGGCCAGTATTCGGCAAACAGCCCGGCCAGCTTGGGACCGGGCTGTTCCTCGTCAATTGAGCGAAAAACAAGCGCCATAGGGCTTTCTACATAATTTTGAACGCGGGGTCTTCCATCGGCTGTGCCGCGGGCAGCGGTTCAGCCGTATAAGCCGAAGTGATCCCATGAATCCACTTCTTCGATTTGTCCGTCAGTTTAAAGCCCTTGGTCATTGACCGCCCGCGAGTCACGAGGATACCCAAATCAGCGCCCTCATAGCGGTAATCACCGACATTCGAGATACGCAGGAAGAACGCTTCGTTCTCGCCCACCGCGCGGCGGTGATAGTCGAACCGGTCGAACACGACGCGGCCATCTTCCAGCATCTTGTAGATGCCCGATTGTGGGGCCTGCGTGATCCGGTCGACACTGTCATCGGTGTGTTTGATTACCATTTGCGACCAGCTGTCGATCATGTCCGGATCCGCCCAGCGGGCATTCAGTTCCTCGACATCCAGCTCGAAGGGCTTCTTTGAAAACTCAAGTAGATGGAACAGAAACAGTGGCGCATCTGCGTGCGCAAAGGCCGCGTGGTTGGTCATCGAGCTGGCGCCAGTGATACGGGGGTTCAATTCGCCCAACCACAGTTCGTCGGTTTTCTTATCGATCAGGAAGTCGAGTTCGAAATAGCCGCGATAGCCTGATTTGCGCAGCTCTTCCCCGAATTGGAAGGTCAATTGCCGCGCCTGTTCACGTGCTTTCGGTGGAAAGGCGGTTGAGAAAATCTCATTCCCGCACCAGCCGCCGCGATAGGGGGTAAGTTCCTTGAAGCCCACAAGCTCAGTCATCAGCGGGCCAACGATGGTACCCTCCGAGGTCGCACAAGCCTCGATCGCCGCCCCGCGACAGTCGATCCGCTTCATTATCTTGATCTCGCCTTCGCCGATGATCTCGTCTTTGTGCTTGTTGAAATCGGCCTCGGACTTGATGAAAAACGTCGTATGGCCACTGTCGCCGAAGGCGGATTGTAGCACCAGATCATTCCCCAATCCGGCCTTTTCGCAGATCTTTTTCAGGTGATCATAGCTTTTGACAACGCTCAGCGTGTTGGGCACCGAAGGCACACCCGCCTTATTGCCGATACGGACAGTTTCGATCTTGTTGTCACATTTGGTGCGCAGCTTGGCTTTGGGGAACCACAGCTGACCGCCCAGCTCCTTGACCAGCTTCTCGGTCGTCTCGTCGAACATCAGGAAGACAAACTTGGGCTTGCCGCCGCGCCGCTTGACCAGGTCGATGACCTCTTTGTGCTGCAGCAGATAATTGTTGATGTCTTCGATGGACTGAAACTCATCATGCGGCATTTCCGAAGGCACAAACACGTTCGGATGTCGCCCGTCAAAGCAATCCATGTAGCAGATATAGGTGAAGTTCATCACCCATTCATCCAGCCCCAACAGGTTGAAATTGGTTGCCGATACAAAATAGATCGGGTCCTTGTTGGTATGGAAATACCGGCGGATTTCCGAGATGTTTTTCAGCACCTTCTTTGGCATGATTGTTGTCCTCCCTGACCCCTTAGGGGTTCTTTACTGACTTCAAAGCGTCTTCGGTAAAAATGCGCAGGCCCAGATCGGCACGGAATCCATGGATTTCCGAGACGTCCAGTTCCTGCATGAATTTGAGGATTTCGGGGCTGATCACCTGCCCCGGTACCAAAATGGGAAAGCCCGGCGGATAGGGAATCACGAAGGTGGCCGAGACCATCTCTTCCCCGGCTTCGAGCCGTTCCAACATCTCCTTGTCGGGTTCGACATAATCGCAATTGTCTTCGTCATAGGACAGGAAAAACGCCGTACGGATGTCACCGGCTTCGGTACCTGCCTCACAGCGGAACGCATCGTGGAACCGACTAAAATCGGGCAGAGGTGGGACGTGTTCGCTCAGGTTGCTGACGCGCTTTTCGAAGGCCAGCTTCTCCATCTTGGACGCATCGTCCATCAGATCGTCGAGTTCCTTGGCGATCTCGACCAGCACCTCGATCAGATAGGCGACCGAACTGCGCGTGGTGCCGATATTGGTCATGAACAACACGGTATTACGCGAGGTTTTGTTGATCTGGATGCCGTATTTATCCATCAGGATCTTGGTCTTGAAGGTATCGCCATCCCAACCGGTCGCGCCCACATGCAGCGTGATACGTGTGGCATCCAGAACAAATTCGTCCCGCGCCCAGCAATCCCAGACATCGGCCCAGCCCTGATCGGGATCGAAATAGCTGGTCATGCCGCTTTCGCGATATTGCTCGGGGATCATGTCACCCGCTGTGACCAGCTTGAAATACTTCCTGAGCAGCGGATGGGTCGTCACGGCCCGGCGGATCGCCATCGCGCTTTCGACCTGCCGCTGGACGAACTCGTACCCTTCGATCTCGACCTGCCTGCGGCCCACATCCAGCGAGGCGATGATCTGATAGTTGGGCGAGGTCGAGGTGTGGGTCATATAGGCCTCGTGAAAGGCCTCTTCCACCGCGCCTTTGAACTGCTGGTCGTTGACATGGATCATCGAACCCTGCCGCAATGAGGTCAGCGTCTTGTGGGTTGATTGCGTCGCATAGACCCGGACCCGCGCGTCAGGCGGCGCGATCAGGCGGGCGTTTAGCAATGTTTCGTCATCTGCACCTTCGAGAGCCGCCTGTTGGGCCTCGTAGGCCTCGGCATGTTCCGTCGAACGGAACTGTTCGCGCAGGATATTGGCCGACCGCATTGCCGTGCGCACACGAGAATTGGGCGCAAACCTTGCATAGGCGAACCACGCCTCATCCCACAGGAAAACCAGGTCTTTCTTGATCGCGAGACATTCCTGCATCACCCGCTGCACATTGTAGACGATGCCATCGAATGTACAGTTGGTCAGCAGCACCATCCGCACACGATCAAGCTTCCCAGCAGCGCGTAGGGCCAACAGTTTGTGCTTGATCTCTCGGATTGGCACCGCGCCATACATCGAGTAATCGTGCAGCGGATAGCTGTCCATATAGACGACGCTCGCCCCAGCCAGCACCATGCCGTAGTGGTGCGATTTGTGGCAATCGCGGTCGATCAGCACGATATCTCCGGGCCGTACCAGTGCTTGCACAACGATTTTGTTGCAGGTCGAGGTGCCGTTAGTCGCAAAAAACGTCTGTTTAGAGCCGAATGCGCGTGCGGCAGCCTCTTGCGCCTCTTTTATCGGGCCCTTCGGCTCCAGCAGCGAATCCAGCCCGCCAGACGTGGCCGAAGTTTCCGCCATGAAGATATTTGATCCGTAGAACGCCCCCATGTCCTGAATCCAGTGGCTGCGACTAATCGATTTACCCCGGCTGATCGGCATCGCGTGGAACACGCCCGTGGGCTGTTTTGAGTATTCCTTGAGCGCCGTGAAGAACGGTGTCTTATAGCGCCGCTGCACCCCGCGCAGGATGTTCAGGTGCAATTCCAGAAAGTCTTCCTGATTGTAGAAGACCCGCCGGCACAGGCCCAGATCGAGACCGGCAATATCTTCCGCCGAACGGTCGGTGATTAGATAAGCGTCCAGCTCGGGGCGCAGCATGCCGATCCTGCGGCAGGTTTCAGGGCCGTATTCCGAGGGGGACAGCGCATCAAGATCGGCGCCCTCGCCATAGAGGCTGATATAGCGGCCCAAAACATTGGTTTCGTTCTTGGACTTCAGGCTAAGGCCCGGGCGAACAATGACCGCCTGTACATTCTGGTTGAACAGAACCCCGATCAGCGCATCCTCGACACTGGGAACGACAACGGTTTCATAAATAAACGGATCTTCGCTGCGGCGCATCCGTTGCAGGCTGGTTTGCAGGAACCGTTCCTGATGTTCGTTGACCTTGTCAACGATCATCACTTCGAAATAAGGTCGGCCCAGCGCGCGGGCTTCATGGCTTTGGGTGGACTCGTCCTCGAACTCATCAACCTCGGTCTCATCCGCGATCAGCGGGATCGAGCGGCGACGATAGGCCCCTGAGGTCAGCGCCCGCGACACCCGGCGCACGGCGGTTGAGAAATCGCCAAAGTTTCCATGGTCCAGCAAACGACGCAGATAGTCGAACGCCGATCCGCCCGGAAAAGCGAAATACACCTCGATCGGGGCCAGCGCCTGCAGCAACTGCCGTGCCCGGTCCCGATCTTTTTCGTTACCGCCCTGATCCAGAGACTCGGCCGTTTCCCGCAGCGCGCTCCATCGGTCTGCCCTCAGTTGCGAGGCGCTGTAGTAGTCCGAGATGGTGTGGAGCTTTTCGCTATCGGAAATGCCGTGCATGAAATTTTTCCTTTCTGCCGATACCGAAAAGCTGGGCCGGTATCAGTCTGTGCCAGAGCGCCCTTTGTAGAGATACAGATTGTCGGGCTTGGTCGCGGCGTCTTCAGTATATCCCAGCGCCGTTCTGGGGTCGGATGCAGCGACGCCCGCAACGTCGCCTTTCTGCGGAATGCGCAGCGGGCCTAGCGTGTGCAGATAGGCATCCGCCCCGCTGGTACGGTCATAGACCGGGAACTCCGCCTCGCGGTCGCGGAAGCTTTTGAGAACCTGCCCCAGACCTTTCAGTCCGACCTCGCGTTGGCGGCGGACCTGATCAAGATCGATCTCGATAGGGAAGATATCCTCCTGTCCCGCAGACTGGTGCAGCACGGTGGCCGAGGGATCAACGACCAGTGAGCGGCCCACGCCCCCGGCGGCCAGCCCGTTCACGTCAAACACATAGCATTGGAACTGCGCAGCGGTCGCTTTGGCGATCGACAGCTCGGCCTCGCGGTCGGTTGTGCCGGTCAGAACCGGGTGCAGCAGAACCTCGACCCCTTGGCTAGTCAGGTGGCGGGTGGTTTCGGGGAACCAGATATCGTAGCAGATCGACAGGCCAAACCGGCCCACATCCGGCACATCAAAGATGCAGAATTCGGTACCCGAGGCGATGTTCTGTTCATAAGGTTTGAACGGGAACATCTTGGAGTATTTTGAGACGATCTCACCTTCGGGGTTGATCACCACCGAGGTGTTGAAAATCCGTCCATCTTCGTGCTTTTCGAACATCGATCCGGGGATCAGCCAGATCCCATAACGCCGAGCGGCATCCTGAAAGCGCGACAGGTCGTCATTGGGAAAGGGCTGGGCAAACCGGTCGAGCGGACCATGAGGCGCCAGTTCGCTGAACAGGGCCATCTGGGTCCAGGGGAACCGTGCCATCATAATGTCGATCCGGTGCAGCATCGCGTCGACATTCGACTGCAACGCACCGACATGCATCTGGATTCCGGTTATCGCAAAAGGGGTCATTTTTCGTTTCTTCTCATTTTCTTGCCGATTGCGACCGCCGATTTGATCCGGCGTTCTTCATCGGAACATAAAACCGTGTGGTCACGCAAGCCTGCTGTCCTCAGGCTATGGTTTTCCGAGGCGACTGCCTTCATACTGCGGCTTCCTCGGCGGTATCTTCTGCCTGCGGTTCCACAAAATCGATGTCGTTGCGAACCCAGAAGAACCGGAATCCGCAACTGCGCAGCCATTTCTCAAGCCGATCAAGGCTGGACCACTCCCGCCGCAGCCCGCGCGTGGATTCGACCAGCGCCCATTGGCCATCGACCAGAAAGTATACAGTCCAGGTATTGGGATGCGCCGAGTGGTTGGCAAAGCCGCCGCTGATCACCTCACGCGCCGTGCGAACGGCGACCGGATAGTCGCCGATGCGACCCTCAGCCGCGAGAATGGCCAGATCGTTTTGACGGATCGTGAATGTGGGAAGGGGGGCGTCGTTCATGCAGCCTCGATCTGCGCCGCGTCCAGCAGCGCTTTGCGCCGTTCACTGATAT
This sequence comes from Ruegeria sp. D7, assembly GCF_056534355.1. NCBI lineage: Bacteria > Pseudomonadati > Pseudomonadota > Alphaproteobacteria > Rhodobacterales > Roseobacteraceae > Ruegeria > Ruegeria sp. D7. The sequence goes on along the minus strand of NZ_JBQFPG010000010.1, from coordinate 57,035 downwards.
CCGCTGGCTTCAGGTTTTCGACGCGGGTCGCCAACGTCCAGACATGACCGAACGGATCGGCAATCGTGGCGCAGCGTTCGCCCCAATAGGTGTCCGCCGCCTCAGCGATCAGGCTGGCACCGCTTTCCAACGCGGCTGCAAGGGCAGTGTCCACATCTTCGACATACATATGATGCCCAATCGGAGTGACTGTGCCCGGAATGGCGGGGCCGTGCGCACCCCATCCGGCGGTGACAAACAGCATCGAGTTGCCGATCTTGATCGAGGCAAAGCCGGGGGCCTCATCCGCGTCATAGGCCTGTATCTTCGCATCAAAGGCACTTTCGTAGAAAGTTAGCGCGGCATCGACGTCGGCGACGGCAAGCGATGCGGTGCAGGTGCGATAGCCACGTGGCAGAGTGGCAGGTTTCTTTTTCATTCCGGTACTCTCTGAATTGGGCGGCGGACACCCTGGATTATCTGCAGGAATTTCCCGCACTATGCATCATACTGTGGATCAAACCAGGAGATACTGCAACACTATGATGCATAGTGCTGAAATTTCTGCCGTGATGCTTAGAATGTAGGCGGAGTACAGGCGCTGATGACCCGGCAAACTTCGGGGCCGACCTGCCTGAACCGGTGCGGGGTGCGACTGTCGAAATAATAAGCATCGCCTGGTCCCAGTACCTTGCGCTTATCGCCCACGGTCACCTCCACCCGACCCGAGATGACAATACCGCCCTCTTCCGCCTCATGCCCGTACATCACGCGACCGGTGTCAGCCCCTAACTCGTAAGTTTCCTGCAAGATCATCATCGCGCGACCATGCAGGTTTGATCCTACCTGCCGCAGAGACAGCCCACCCTTTCCGATCTCAGTAAGTTCTTCTGAGGCGTAAAACACGGTCTGCTCAGATTCGATTTCGAAGGAAAAGAAATCGGACATGCCAATCGGTATGCCTTGCAGAATACGCCGTAACGCACCAACCGATGGATTCATCTTGCCCGACTCGATCAGCGAGATGGTTGAGTTCGGCACATCCGACTTCTTGGCCAGCGCCCGCTGAGATAAGCCTGCACGCTCTCGCAAGGTTCGCAGGCGCAATCCGAGGGTCAAATCCTCTTGGCTGGTGTTCTTCATGTTCAGTATCCGCAACACTTGATCCTGCCGGGACGGTAAATCAATGGCTTATGAATCACAAGAAACAGGCTTTCGCTTGCAGGCGCAGATACTACAGTCGCGCAGTCAAACATACGGGCACTGCGCCCGGAAACGGGAAAGGACGCAAGATGCTGAACGCTCAGATTGCTGAACGCCGGAATACCTCGATCGCGCAGGGCGTGGGGATGCAAACGCAAGTCTATGTGGACCGTGCCGTGAATTCCGAGGTCTGGGATGTCGAAGGCAAACGCTATATCGATTTCGCCGCAGGCATCGCCGTTGTGAACACCGGGCATTGCCACCCCAAGGTGATGGAGGCTGTTCAGAAACAGGCCGCAAACTTCACCCATACCTGCCATCAAGTTCTGCCTTATGAGAATTACATCCGTCTGGCCGAGCGCCTGAACGAGAAGGTGCCCGGCGACTTCACTAAGAAAACCGTCTTTGTCACAACAGGTGCCGAGGCGGTCGAGAATGCCGTCAAGATCGCGCGTGCTGCCACTGGCCGCCCGGCTGTAGTGGCCTTTGGCGGCGCTTTTCACGGCCGCACCTTCATGGGCATGTCACTGACCGGCAAGGTTCAGCCCTATAAAGCGGGCTTCGGCGCGATGATGCCCGATACCTATCACGTCCCGTTCCCGATCGATCTGCATGGCACCTCGACCGAAGATTCGCTGGGTGCTTTGACTAAACTGTTCAAGGCCGATCTTGATCCGGGCCGGGTGGCCGCGATCATCATCGAACCGGTTCAGGGCGAAGGTGGCTTCTACCCCGCTCCGGCTGAGTTGATGCGTGGTCTGCGCGCGCTTTGCGACGAACATGGCATCGTTCTGATTGCCGATGAGGTACAGACCGGCTTTGCCCGCACTGGCAACCTGTTCGCGATGGACGCTTATGACGTCTCTGCTGATATCACCACTATGGCCAAAGGTCTGGCCGGTGGTCTGCCGCTGGCCGCCGTCACCGGTCGTGCTGAGCTGATGGACGCCGCGCACCCGGGTGGTTTGGGCGGAACCTATGGCGGCAACCCGCTGGGGATCGCCGCCGCCCATGCTGTGATGGATGTGATCGAGGAAGAAGACCTGTGCACGCGCGCCAATGAGCTGGGCTCGCGCTTGAAACAGCGTCTGGAATCGATCCGTTCCCGCACGCCCGAGATCGTAGATATTCGTGGTCCGGGCCTTATGGTTGCGGCCGAGTTCAACACGACCGACGGCAGCGCCCCGAATCCCGATATGGCAAACGCCATACGGGTCGAGGCATTGAAGCGTGGATTGATCCTGCTGACATGTGGCGTATATGGGAACGTAATTCGTTTCCTCGCGCCGTTGACGGTGCAGGACGAAATCTTCGCCGAGGCCATGGATATCCTCGAAGCCTCGATCGACGCTGCCAAAGGAGCCTGAACATGCTGGATACCAAAGTGACCAAGCTGGAGCTGAAAGATCCCAGCCTTCTGGAACCCCGCGCCTATATCAACGGTGAATGGGTCGAAGGAGAGGCAACGTTCCCTGTCTACAACCCTGCAACCGGTGATCTGATCGCCAATGTGACAGATGTCAGCATCGAAGGCACAACACAGACCATCGATGCAGCTTACGCTGCGAAGAAGGAATGGGCTGCTCAGACTGGCAAGGAACGCGCCGCCATTCTGCGCAAATGGTTCGACCTGATGGTCGAAAACGCAGACGATCTGGCGACCATCCTGACCGCCGAGATGGGAAAACCCTGGCCCGAAGCGCGCGGTGAAATCCTATATGGCGCGTCCTTTATCGAGTGGTTCTCGGAAGAGGCCAAGCGTGTATACGGCGACGTCATCCCCGGCCACCAGCGCGACAAGCGTATCGTGGTGCTGAAGCAGCCCGTGGGCGTAGTGGGATCAATCACGCCTTGGAATTTCCCAAACGCGATGATCGCGCGAAAAGTTGGCCCGGCGCTGGCCGTGGGCTGTACCTTTGTGGCGCGCCCAGCGACGCTGACGCCGCTGTCGGCGACGGCGATGGCGGTTTTGGGTGAACGTGCAGGTATACCGGCGGGCGTGTTCAACGTGATCCCGGGCACCGACAGCTCAGGCGTCGGTAATGAGCTTTGCACCAACGACAAGGTCGCCAAGATCACCTTCACCGGCTCGACCCGTGTAGGACAGATCCTGATGCGTCAGGCGGCGGGCACCATCAAGAAGATGTCGCTGGAACTGGGCGGTAACGCACCATTCATCGTCTTTGACGATGCCGACGTGGATGCCGCCGTGGATGGCGCGATGATCGCGAAGTTCCGCAACAATGGCCAGACCTGCGTCTGTGCCAACCGCATCTATGTGCAGGCGGGCGTCTATGACGAGTTTGCTGCCAAGCTGGCCGAGAAGACAAAATCTTTGAATGTCGGCGACGGCTTTGGCGACGGCATCACCACAGGTCCCCTGATCAATCAGGCGGCGGTCGACAAAGTTGAAGAACATATCTCGGACGCGGTTTCCAAAGGGGCGACTGTAACGCTGGGCGGCAAACGCTCGGATCTGGGTGGGACATTCTTTGAACCCACCGTTCTGACTGGCGTAACCCGCGACATGGTTGTGGCAAAGGACGAAACCTTCGGCCCCGTCGCTCCGCTGTTCAAATTCGAGGAAGAAGACGACGTCGTCAGCATGGCCAATGACAGCGAGTTCGGCCTGGCCTCGTATTTCTACAGCCGCGATCTGGCGCGCGTCTGGCGTGTGGCCGAGGCGCTGGAATCGGGCATGGTGGGCATTAACACTGGCCTGATCTCGACCGAAGTCGCCCCGTTCGGCGGTGTCAAACAATCCGGTCTAGGCCGTGAGGGTTCGAAATACGGGATCGAGGATTTCCTTGAGATGAAATATCTCTGCATGGGTGAAATTCAGTAAGCGCCTCGTGCCTTGAAAATTCAACGCACTCGCAGTCCGCTGCGGGTGCGTTTTTCGTTTCAGACCGATGCGTGCCCGCGCAGACGGAACACCAACGGCATCATCACCAAGACCAGAGCCGCCGAGAAAAAGAACGGTGCGCCGGGCAGATAAGTGCCTTCGCCATCGACCGACGCCTGAAAGATGCCGGTCATCACCAAAGGCGACAGAACCGCAGCGACAGAAGACAGTGACGCGATGACTCCCTGCACCACGCCCTGCCGGTCTTCGTCCGCCTGGTTCGAGGCCATAGCCGTGATCAAGGCAGGCACGAGGTCGGACAGCGCGGCAAGCAGAATAAAGATGACAAGGGCCGTAACCGTTACGGTAAACCCAAAGCCGATCATTCCGACCAATGCCGATACCATCCCCAGCAGCAGGGTTCGGTAATCGCCGATCCAGCGAATGAAGACCGGCATCAGTCCGGCTTGGACGAAGGCCAACAGCACGCCGTATGCGGCCAGCGACAGGCCGATATACAGCGTGGACCAGCCAAACACCTCTCGTATCCAGAAGGCCCAGAGGGTGGGGTAGACCATGTTGGCAAATTCAAAGATGAAAATGCACAGCAGCGGCACTGCCAGCCCCGGAAAGCGGAAGGCGTCAAAGATCGATTTGAACGGGTTCAGGTCGCGCTTGCCAAAGGGGCGGCGTTTTTCTGGTTTCAGGCTCTCGGGCAGGACGAAGACTCCGAACAGGGCGTTGGCGGCGGACAAGACCGCAGCGATCCAGAACGGCGCAGTAATGCTGATCCCGGCAGCGATGCCGCCGATGGCCGGGCCAAGCACAAACCCAATCCCGAAGGCCGCCCCGATCAGACCGAAATTCGCCGCCTTCTCGGTCGGTGATGATATGTCAGCAATGTAAGCCGTTGCGGTGATATAGGTCGCCCCCGCAAGCCCCGCGAGCGTCCGTCCCAGAAGAAGCAGCCAAAACGTTTCGGCCAGCGCCATGATCACATAATCCAGCGCCAACATGGTCAGTGCCGCGATCAGGATCGGCCTGCGCCCGACCGCATCTGAAATGCTGCCGACAATAGGTCCGCACAGGAACAGCGCCCCGGCATAGGCGGCCATCAGCAGCCCACCCCAAAAAGCTCCTTGTCCGGTATTGCCCGCACCGACGCGATCCATCAGGTCGGGCATGATCGGGAACACGATGCCAATACCGATGGCATCGATCATCAGTGTGATCAGAATGAAGGTTATTGCGCGGCTTTTGAACATACCGCCCTATCGGACGAGTATGCTGTTAAAGCAAGAGAAAAGGGCTGCGTGGTACAATTGTCCAACAGCCCTTTTGCAGTTCGCCTTTATTGGCCTAGTGCCACGCCTTCGCGGCGCGGATCAGCCGCTCCGATCAGCTGGCCATCCTTGATCAGGATGGCGTGAAGCCCACTGTTGAGATCGACCTGTTTGACCTCATGCCCCTTGGCTGTCAGAGCATCAGCGAATTCAGCAGCGGATGTCCCCTGCTCCAGATCCATCGCAGACCCGTTGCGATGCACGAAATGCCCGGCTTCGATGGCATCCTGCGGGTCCATTTCCCAATCCAGGATCGCAATGATCGTTTTGGCCACATAGTTGATGATGCGGCTACCACCGGGTGAGCCGATCAGCAGATAGGGCTCACCATCCTTCATCACGATGGTTGGTGACATCGAGCTGCGCGGGCGTTTGCCACCCTCAACGCGGTTGGCCACCAGACGGTCGCCATCCTTTGGTGCGCGGTCGAAATCGGTGAGTTCGTTGTTCAGCAGGAAACCCCGCACAAAAACCCGGCTGCCAAAGGCGGTCTCAATAGTGGTCGTCATCGACAGCGCGTTGCCGTACTGATCTCGGATCACGATATGGCTGGTGCCGGGACGACCCGGGTTTTGCGAGGGCGCAAACAGGGCGGTGTGATCACGTGGCGGCTCACCTGCCTGACGCTTCTCGCTGGCTGCAGCAGGGTCGATCATCTCCGAGCGCAGCTTTAGATAGTCCGCGTCCAGAAGACCCTTGACCGGTACATCGATAAAATCGCCGTCGGCCATGTAAAGCGCGCGGTCGGCATAGGCCAGCTTGGCGGCCTCGGCATAGAGATGCGCCATCTCAGCGTTCCACCCAGTGCCTTCGAGGTCGAAGTTGCTGAGTATCCCCAGAATCTGCCCTACGGTCAGGCCGCCGGAGGTTGGCGGACCCATTCCGCAGACATCGTAGCCGCGATAATCGGCGCAGACGGCGGGGCGGATTTTGACGCGGTAGTCGGCCAGATCCTCAAGCGTGATATTGTTTTCCACCTTGGATGTGGCATCCACTGCCGCCACGATATCTTCGGCGATGGGGCCGCTATAGAAGGCGCCTGCGCCCTGATCGGCCAGAATGCGCAGGGTTTCGGCAAACTCGGGGTTCCGTAGTAAGGTTCCAGCCTGCAGCGGCGTGTCATCTTCGTTGAAGAAATACGCTTTGCCCGCCGGGAACACACCGACTGAGCGCTCACGTTCAATCGTGCTTTGGATCGAGTTTGCCATGCGGGGCGAAACCTCAAACCCCTGCTCGGCCTGATCGATGGTAGACTGGAACAGCGAGGCCCAGTCTTTCTTGCCATAGAGGTTATGGGTCACTTCCATCAGGCGCAGAATGCCCGGAACGCCAACAGATTGTCCGCCTACAACAGCTTCGGGCCACGGCATCTTTTCCCCGTCCGGCAACAGGAACCGTTCAGGCGTGGCTTTCGCGGGGGCCTTTTCGCGCGCATCAAAGGTGGTCAGTGTCTTGGCCGACGCGTCCCAATACAGCATGAACGCACCACCGCCGATGCCCGATGATTGCGGTTCAACCAGATTGAGCATCAGCTGCACGGCAATCATCGCATCTGCGGCTGTGCCACCTGCGGCCAGCACATCATATCCGGCTTTGGCAGCAATGGGATTGGCGGCCGAGACCATGAACTCGGTGCCAGTCACCGAGTTTTTGTCCTCCCAACCATAGCCATATTCCGGCGCAGGGTCCTGCGCATTGGCCGCGCAAGCGACAACACCCAACGCCAGAACGGCGCCGGTTTTCGTGAATGTCTTCATCATAGAAATCTCCCGGTAAGGATCTGCGAGATTGGCTACTGAGTAACAAGCTTCAAATGGCAGATTCTCAGCTTAAATCCGATCGATTTACCGCACAACATATACTGACGTGTGCGAATGCCTCACGACGCGCGCCGCATTCGGACCAAGCAAATAGTCTTTCAAGTCAGGCTTATGCGCGCCGATCACGATCAAATCCGAGCCCGCGCCTTCCGCGGTTTTGAGGATCTCCTGATAGGCGCTGCCAGTTGCCACCACATGACGGACCTTGGCGTTGCGCTCTTCCCCCAGCGTGGCGGCGCAGAGGGCGACCAGCTTTTCATGAGCCTCTTCAATCACCTTTTCGTGGTGGTGGGGCTCAAAAAAACTGCTGACGAAACCTTCGCCATAGTCGGGTGTCACGGTCACGACATCCAGCCGCGCGCCATCCATTTCGGCCAGCGCTGCGGCGCGTTCAAGGACAGCAACATCAAGATCGCCATTGCTGATATCCACGGCGCACAGAATTGCTTGGGTCATGCGGGTTCTCCCTGTTTTGCGGCACGGCCACGCTGGAGGAAGGCGACAAGACCCAACAGGATCAGCGCCGGGATAAAGATCAACTCTTTCGCGGGCTGGCTTTGCGGGGCCTGAATGCTGGTGATGCGAACGGCATCGTCAGCATAATAGTCGAACATGTCCAGCTCATCCGCGACCGGCGTACCGAACATCGGCTCGTCGAGCTTGACCAGACCATCCTCTTCCAGCGTCATCAGCCCTAGGGCGTCGACACGCGCTGTGCCGTCGGCCCCTTCCGGAATGTCCAGAACCACGGTGGTTTCGGTCATATTGCCGGTGTCAAAGTCAGGACCTGCAACCTCGATCCGCATGGTGCTGCCCGGTGCGGCCTCACCCACGGCCTGCGTCAGCTGTGCCGGTTCGATCTGCGCAAAGGGCGGTGCGATGCGGTTCATGAAGAAATCCGGACGGAACAGCGCAAAGGCGATCAGAATCAGCGCCACGCTTTCATAGATGCGGTTCTTGGTCAGGAACCAGCCCATGGTGCCGGCAGTGAAGATCAGGATCGCGATGGTCGCAGAGACGGCCACCAAGATTCCCTGTACCCAGCCCACATCGATCAGCAACAGGTCAGTGTTGAAGATGAACACGAAAGGCAGTGCCACGGTGCGCAAGCTGTAGAAGAAGGCGGTAAAGCCCGTCTTGATCGCGTCCCCGCCCGAAACGGCGGCGGCGGCAAAGCTCGCCAGACCAACCGGCGGTGTCACATCAGCCATGATACCGAAGTAGAACACGAACAGGTGCACCGCGATCAGCGGCACGATCAGCCCATCCTGCGCGCCCAATTCCACGACCACACCCGCCATCAGCGAGCTGACCACGATATAGTTCGCCGTGGTCGGCAATCCCATCCCGAGGATCAGGCTGAGCAGACCCACCAACGCCAGCATGGCGATCAGGTTACCGCCTGACAGGAACTCGACCAGATCGGCCATCACTTGGCCCACGCCGGTCAGCGTCACGGTGCCCACGATCACACCCGCAGTGGCGGTGGCCAGCGCGATACCAATCATGTTGCGCGCGCCGTCGATCAGCCCGTTCCACAGGTCGACGACACCGGCCTTGAAGGCATTCGCTGTGTCACTTTCACCCCGGAAGATCGACTTGAGCGGTTTCTGCGTCAGCAGGATCACGAACAACAGCGAAGTCGCCCAGAAGGCTGATAGGCCCGGTGATTTCTGTTCGATCATCAGGAAATAGACCAACACGATGATCGGTAGCAGGTAATGCAGACCGGCCTTGTAGATTTCGGCAATTACCGGCAGTTCAACCTCTTTGGCATTAGGATCGTCAGGCACCAAGTCCTCTACTCCGGAAGCCAGCCAAAGCAGGATCAGATAGGCCAAAACGATCAGCGCCGACAGGACCAGACCCGACGCATCGGGCATGAGCGCGACAATCGCTTTGATCGGGTACTGGATGCCATAGCACAGCCCGGCAAAGCCCACGAAGAACAGCGCCATTCCACCGATTGTGCGCCCCATCGAAACGACGCGGTCGCCCAGCGTCGGCATGTTCCGCTTCACCGCTTCAAGGTGTACGATGTAGACGAGCGCGATGTAAGAAATCGCGGCGGGCAGGAAGGCGTGGGTGATCACCTCAACGTATGAGATGCCTACATATTCCACCATCAGGAAGGCAGCAGCGCCCATCACCGGTGGCATGATCTGGCCGTTCACGGATGAGGCGACCTCAACCGAGCCCGCTTGTTCGCTGGAAAAGCCCACACGCTTCATCAGTGGGATAGTGAAGGTGCCGGTCGTGACAACGTTCGCAATGGACGAGCCCGAGATCAGGCCGGTCGCCGCAGAACCAACAACAGCCGCTTTGGCCGGGCCACCGCGCAGGTGCCCCAGCGCGCCAAAGGCCATCTTGATAAAGTAGTTGCCCGCGCCCGCCTTATCGAGCAGCGCGCCGAACAGCACGAAGAGGAAGACGAACTTGGTTGAAACGCCCAGCGCGATGCCAAAGACGCCTTCGGACGTGATCCACATATGGCTCATCGCCTTTTGCAGGCTGGCGCCTTTCCATCGGATCACCTCGGGCACCCACTCGGAGGAACCAAAGAAGACGTAGGCCAGAAAGATCGTGGCGATGATCGCCATTGCCGGGCCAAGCGCGCGACGCGCGGCCTCGAACAACAACAGCAGGCCAACAAGGGCGAACCACTTGTCTGTGTCGTCTGCGAGACCGCCCGCATCGACGATCTTTTGGTAGAAGAAATAGCCATAGAGGGCCAGAAATGCGCCCACGATCCCCATGATCCAATCCTGAATCGGGATGTAGTTCCGCGGGCTGGATTTCAGTGCCGGATAGGCCGAAAAGGCCAGGAACATCGCAAAGGCCAGATGAATCTGGCGTGAGTTGTTCACTACACTGCCCGGCAGCAGATAATTCGATAGGGGAGAGGCCAGAACGACCTGGAACACCGACCACAAGACCGCAACGATCGCCAGAAACAGCCCGACATTACCCGCCGGATCACGCGCGCCTGCGTCTGATGAGGCAACCAGTTCCTGAAGCTCTTCTTCGGAAAGAGGGCGATTGCCCTGTGTGTCGGAACTCATGTTGGTATCTCCCTGTCCTTCGGCCTTGGTTTTTACGGCCGTCTTGTCTCCGGTTTAGCCCGGATATGAATCGGGGCGCCCCGAAAGGCGCCCCGTGTCAGGTCTGGTTACTGAATCCAGCCTTTTTCTTTGTAGTACTTCTCAGCGCCCGGATGCAGCGGTGCCGACAGGCCATCCGCAATCATTTCTTCCGGTTTCAGGTTGGCAAATGCCGGGTGCAGCTTTTTGAAGTCATCGAAGTTCTCGAAGACCGAGCTGACAACCGCGTAAACCGCGTCTTCCGACACATCTGCCGAAGTCACGAAGGTCGCGCCCACACCAAAGGTCGAGGTGTCACCATCCGAACCGCGGTACATGCCACCGGGGATGGTCGCGGTACGGTAGAACGAGTTGTCGCCCACCAGCTTGTCAACCGCGTCACCACTGACATTCACCAGAACCGAGTCGCACGCGGTGGTGGCTTCCTGGATCGAACCCGAGGGGTGACCAACGGTGTAAACCATCGCGTCGATCTGGTTGTCGCACAGGGCAGCGGACTGTTCAGCCGCCTTCAGCTCGGTCGCCAGTTCGAAATCGTCGGTGGTCCAACCCATTTCGCCCAGCAGCACTTCCATGGTGCCACGCTGACCGGAACCGGGATTGCCGATATTGACGCGTTTGCCCTTCAGGTCTTCGAAATTCGAGATACCCGCGTCGGCACGCGCCACAACCGTGAACGGCTCTGGGTGTACCGAGAACACGGCACGCAGGTTCTCAAACGGGCCGGCTTCTTCGAATTTCGAGCTGCCGTTGAATGCGTGGTACTGCCAGTCCGACTGCGCCACCCCAAACTCAAGCTCGCCTTCGCGAATGGTGTTGATGTTGTAAACCGACCCCCCAGTCGACTCCACCGAACACCGGACCCCGTGCTCTTTCCGGCCCTTGTTGACCAGACGGCAGATCGCGCCACCCGTCGGGTAATAGACACCCGTAACGCCGCCAGTTCCGATCGTGATAAATTCTTCAGCATATGCCGCTGGTGCCATCAGGGCCGCCGCGGCAAATGCGGTGATTGAGGTTTTCTTGAACACTTTGACACTCCTGTTGTCAGTCTTTTTTGATCTGTGGGGTGCCTGAAACCTTTCAGAACACAACAGAAAAAATCGCACTGGAATCAGGCCCCCCGATGATAAAGAGGAAAGCGAAACCAAACAGCAGGTGTCTATACGGTAGATTACGTATAGGCTTGGATTCAGATATAGGGGAAAGAGGGTAACTGATCACATTCTGTGACTGTGATACCGACCCGTGCAGAAGGTCGTTTGGACAAGAATTGAACTACGCAGGGCAACAAGAAATACGCCAGGACCACACTGAGCCAGCCCGCAGGCGAAGATCGCTGCGCGCCACGCTTGCGCTGTGTTTGGGCGGGCTGCAGTTCATCGCCATCCTTTCGGTGATCCTGTCGACCTTTGTCAGCTCGGAGAACGCGCTGTTGCGGCAATCCCGAACATCGCTGAACGAAGTCAGTGTCAATGTCATCGGCCAAGTCAAAAGTTTTCTGAACCCCGCCCGGCAGGCCTTGGATGCAACTCGGCGACTTGCTGAAAATGACGTACTGGATATCAGCGATCCTGGCGTATTGGAAAGCCATTTTTTTCAGCAGCTACAGGTCGCGCCTCAACTCGCAGGGATGTATCTGGCCGATGCGACGGGCAGGTTTGTCTACGTCATGCGCGCGGAAGAGCCCGGACGCTATCGCACCAAGTTCGTTCCGCCATTCCTGCCCGGCACCGCGGAACATCCCGCCGATTTCCAATGGCGCAACGATCAGTTCACATTGCTGGAAACGGCCACTACCCAGACTGACACCTATGAGGCGCGCACCCGGCCTTGGTTCAGAATGGTGACCGAAGCCAAAGCACCGATCTGGACAGAGCCTTATATCTTCTTCACCACGCGCCAGCCGGGGATCACTTATAGTGTCCCCATATTGGACGATACCGGAGCTATCCGTGCCATTTTGGGTGTCGATATCCAGATCGACGCCCTGTCGGGATTCCTGCTGGACATCTGGTCGGAACGACGCGGTGCCGCGCTGGTTCTGAACGAAAATGGCGCGGTGCTGGCGCATCCAACGCTGGTGCTGATCCGGCAGGAAGCACATATGGAAGCGCCCGAGCTGACGCGTGTGGACCAAATCGCAGACCCCATCGCGCAAAAGGCGTTCGGAGATGTCGTGCAAACCGGTCTGAGCGACACGGAAGGACCGGTTCATACCGATTTCCAGCTGAACGGTCAGGACTATGTGGCGATGCTGATCGAGGTGTCCGAGCCGGGGCTGCGTTGGTTGATCGGGCTTTATGCGGCCGAGGACAACTTTATTGGCGAGATCAAGAAGAACCGGACGCAAGGCGTCTGGATCGCGCTTGCCATTGCCATTCTGACGGGCGCAATTGGTTTGGCCATGGCCGACCGGATCTATGCCCCTGTGCGCACCTTCGCCAGCCAGAGCCAGCAATTGCGCAGCGGAGAGATCACCACCGAAGAAGGCCTGCACAGCCCCTATCGCGAGCTGGAAGATACCGGCGCGGCTCTGACACAGGAAGTTCGACAACGGCAACGGTTCGAAACCGCCTATGGCCGCACCTTCGATCTGGCCTCGCGCGGGATGGCGCAGATCTCGCCCGAAACGGGGCGGTTTCTGCGGACCAACGAACAGCTGTGCGATATCATGGGATATCAGCCGGATGAATTGGAGAGGATGACGCTGGCCGACATCCTGCCGGAAGACGAACAGCAGATCGCGGTCAAGTTCCGCGAAACCCTGCTGCAGGATTCCGAGTTCATCGCCGAGAACCAGTTTATCCGAAAAGACGGATCCCCCATCTGGTTGCGGGTCAATGCCATCCTCATCCGCGATGAAAGCGGGACCCCTGATCATGCGGTTGCCATTATCGACAACGTCAGCGATCGAAAGCAGGCCGAGGATGAAGTAAGCCGCCTCAGCCGCGATCTGTCCCATGTGGCACGGGTCAACCTGATGGGCGAGATGGCCTCGGGGCTGGCGCATGAGCTGAACCAACCGCTAAGCGCGATTTCCTATAATGTCGACGCCGCGAAGATCACGCTGGATGAAATCGGCGATCCCGATCCTGAGGTGATAGAAATCCTTTCGGATATCGACCGCCAGTCGCGCCGTGCGGGCGACATCATCCGCGCCCTGCGTGATGTGGTGCGTAAGGATCGCGGACGTCAGACTCCGTTTGAACTGAACGGGTTGATCCGGCAAACCGTCAGCCTGATGGACGCCGAGGCGAAGTTACACGAGATCAAGCTGCTTTATGAAGAAACCGACCTTCCTCTTGTCATCGGAAACCGGACGCAGATCGCTCAGGTTCTGGTTAACCTGTTGCGCAACGCGATCGATGCCCTGGCCCTGGATCCGGATGGCAAGGGTAAAATCACCATCACTACAAAGACCAGCGATGAACTGGTCGAGGTGCGGGTTGAGGATAACGGGCCCGGGATTAGCGATGGTGTCACCTTGTTCAACTCGTTTGACACCCAGAAGACCGACGGGATGGGGCTGGGCCTGTCCATTTGTCGGACCATCGTCAAAGCCAATGACGGAGCCATTTGGTACGAGCCTACTGAGACGTCCGGGGCGCGCTTCTGTTTCACCCTGCAGCGCCGCGATCAGCCCAAGGAGGATCACGCATGACCTTTGAACAGCTGGTCGTCTATATCGTCGATGACGATGAAGATGTGCGCATCGCCTTATCTCGGTCGCTCAGCAAACGCGGACTACGGGTCGAGCATTTTGCCGATGCGCAGACATTTCTGAATCAGGTGCATGAGGACGCAAAAGGTTGCCTGATCCTGGACTATGGCATGCCCGGCATGGACGGGCTGGAATTGCAGGAACATCTGAACCGGCGCGAGTCGACCATACCGGTCATTTTCATCTCGGGTCATGGCGGCATTCCGGAATCCGTGCGGGCCACCAAGGCAGGTGCAATTGATTTTCTGGAAAAACCCTTTGACCTGCAGGTGCTGATCGAACGGATACAGGCCGCGTTTGAAATAGGCGACCGTCTGCGCGCCGAGAAATCGCGACGTCAGATGCTTGCGGACAAGCGCAGACTTTTGACCGACCGCGAGGAGCAGGTCTTGCAACATATTCTGACCCACCCCGCGCGCACGTCGAGCAAAGAGATCGCAACTGCCTTGGGTATCAGCCCCCGCACGGTAGAAATTCATCGCGGGCGCATCCAGCAGAAGGTCGGGGTGAAAACCACGATAGAGCTGTATGAACTGTTCGGGCAGATGCAATGATCGCAAGCCTGATGATGTATGCCCGCCCTCAGCTTGATGAGGCACATCTGCGATACTGGAGCCTCATCCGTGACAATCTGAACCGCGCCGGGATCGAGAGCCCTGAGCATCTGTCGCAGGACGTCGAGGAATTCTCGGTCTGGCAGCACCCGGAACTGGTGCTGAGCCAGACTTGCGGCATGCCGTACCGGACATGGCTACACGATAAGGTCGCGTTGGTTGGCACGCCAGACTATGGTCTCGACGGGTGCCCGCCCGGCTATTACCGCAGTGCTCTGGTCGTGCGCGCCGATGATCCACGCACAAATCTGATGGCGTTTCGGGAAGCGGTGTTCGCTTACAACCAGACATTTTCGCAATCTGGCTACGCCGCGCCTTATTGGCATCTTGAGCCGCATGGCTTCTGGTTCAAGCACCGTGTGCAAACCGAAGGTCACCTGAAGTCGGCGCAGTCCGTTGCGGAGGGTCACGCAGATATCGCCGCCCTTGATGCGGTTTCTTGGCGATTGATGGCTGAGTATGAAGAGTTTGCCGCATCTCTGCGGGTGTTGGAGTGGACGGACCCGACCCCTAGCCTGCCATTGATCACTGCGGAGGGTAACGATCAGCAAGCGATTTTTACAGCGGTTGAACGGGCAACTGCGCAGTTGGATGACGCGGACCGTACTGCCTTGGGGATCAAAGGTCTCGTGAGGATTCCGGCCGAACGTTATCTGGACGTGCAAAACCCGCCGGGATCGGTTTAGTCGTCTTGTGTGCCGGTGTCGCCGACGACAGCCGATAGCACATAATGGCTTTGGTCGCCCTTGATCAAAATCGGTGGGCCGGGCTGTTTAAGCTACGGAACGACGCTTTCAACGCCGAGACCGCGCGTTAGGTCTGTCGCGCGACTTCCTCCGTGACCGGCTCGACCTTTCCCTCGATCATGTCCTCTTCGACCGGCTCTTCAAGTGACTCTTCAGCACTTTCTTCAGGTTCCTCTGCCTCTTCAGCCTCTGATTGATCCTCAAGCGCGCCAACGATCAGAGGCAGCATGTGCACACCCGTCACACTAGCAATCTCGGGCGTCTGAGGCGTCTGCCAACTGAGCGTATCGAAGCTGCCGCAGTTCTGGCACACCGGTCCCCATTCAGGCTGAATGTCGTGGCAATTGGTGCAGACCCATTGCGGCCCGCGCGGTGCGTTCAACGCCTTGGCCAGCCAACCCTGAACCACCGCGTCCGAGGCGCCCTCGCCCCGTTCAATCGCAGCCATCAGCGTGTAGGCCCGTGCATCCCCCTGCTTTTCGACAACATCACCCAGCGCGCGTCGCGCTTCGGGGAAGTCTTCGGCTACGATGTTCAGCTCGGCCAAAATCAGGCGTGTTTCCATATTATCTGAATGAATGCGGGTCAAAGCGGTGAACCGCTTGATCCGCTGTTCAGGTGTTTCGTCTGGCACAATCTCGGCAAAGGCATGGGCCAGATCGGGGTGAGGTTGTACTTCCCATGCCTTTTTCAGAATCTTGGTGGCTGCACGCGGTTTGCCCTTTTCGATATAGGCGCGCGCGGCCATGGCGGCTGCCGGGACAAGATCGGGTGAAAGGCGGTTTGCCTCAATCGCATGTTCCTGCTGTTCGACCGTCGCCGTGTCGTCCAGCAGCACTTTGGCCTCGGACAAAGCCAGGACTGCGTCGCGCCGTTTGAACACGTCGCGCGGCAAATACCCGGCCTTCAGCTTCGAGGTCAACGTGGACCGCGCACCGGCCCAATCCTGCGCTTTGGTCTGCAGGTTCAACAGCACATCCTGCGTTTCTTCATGCCGGGGTTTGAGGGCCAGAGCCTTCTCGGCCAGCTTGCGCGCGGTTTCATCATCGCCCTCGGCCAGCTTTTGCTTCATGATCCCGCGCACACCGACAAATCGCGTGGCGTTGTTGGTGACCAGCTTCTTGTAAGTCTCGGACGCTTTCTTGGTATCACCGGTCATCTCGGCTGCCTGCGCCACCAGCAAATTGGTCAGTTCCGGATTGTTCAGCAGCTTCTCGGCCTTATTGGCCTTGGTCATCGCCACGCGCCCCTCACCCGAGGCCAGCGCCATCAACCCGTCCGCCAGCGCCTGATATCCCCGCTTTTCCCGACTGCGATCGAAATAACGTGAAAGGGCGGTTTCATCACCGTTTAGGAATTTCAGCGTGGCGATCAGCAGCGTAAGCAGCTTGAAGAACAACCAGACCGCAAACACCAGCACGCCCAGCGCGATCACTGATTGCAGCGGGCCCAGTGTGTATTCGGTGCCGGCGACGGTGATCTGCACGCCGCCGGATGATTCCATCAAGAACCCAGCACCCATGGCCAGCAGGCCGATAATCGCAACAAAAACAAGGATCTTAAACAATGACCACAGCATGGCAGGTCCTTCAGTTCGAGTTCAGGCTTGAAGCAAGCGTATTTGCGGCCTCGACGGCAGAGGCCCGTGTCTGCGCCGCCTGCTCCCAATCCGCCAATGCAGTCTGCGCCGCTTCGGGCAAGGATTTCAGTTCGGTCAACGCCTTAGTGACATCACCATCCGCCAACGCCGCTTGAGCGCGTGACAAGACCGCGTCCGGATCTTCGCCCTCTTGCGGGGTCACCGACCGCGCGCCTGTCTGGCGCTGCAAGAAAGCAACCAAGCCGGTGCCTTTATCGGCATCACGGGCATCCGCCAGTGCGGCGCGGGCTGCGGGGGCAAATGAGCTGCGCAGCGCCGAAAGGGTCTCAACTCCGTCCTTCGAAGATGCAGCCAAGGCATCGGGTACATCGACACCACCGGCTTTCAGTTCAGAGACCAAATCTTCATAGGGTTGACCGGCATCCAATTGACCATGCAAACGCGACAGGATGGCGGCGTTGGTCGCCGCGCGCGCCTCGGCCGAAGCTTTAGCCTCTAAAGCCTGCGCGTCTGAGACCATCTTTTCCACTTCGCTACGCTGAGCGGCCAGAGAATCCTGTAGTTTCTTCAATTCTGCCTCGAACGCGGCTGTGGCCTCGGGCGAGACATTTGCTTCAAGCGGCTGCTTCTCAAGCGCGGTCAGGCGTTCCTCAAGCGGGTCGACCTTACCGGTCAGGCCATCAACACTGCTCTTCACGGCAGTAAGATCGCTTTCGACCGGAGCAAGCTTATCCGACAACGCCTTGATCTGATTTGACAAGCCCGAGACATCGGGGCCTTCAGCAAGAGTTTTTGTCAGTTGGGCAATCTGATCGGATTGTTCCGCCAGCTTCGACTCGAGTGCGGAAATTGCGTCCGAGCTATCTGCTCCTTGAGACAATAACCCGCTGTTGCCTGCAGCAAATCCGAGGCCTGCAGCAATAACCCCGCCCAACAAAGCCGGAACAAACCCACCGCGTTTTTCGACTGTGCGTTCGATCACCTTTTCTTCGGTCGGCTCGGCCCTGTTCAGGGCTTCGGCTTCGGCTTCGGCTTCGGCTTCGGCTTCGGCTTCGGCTTCGGCTTCGGCTTCGGCTTCGGCTTCGGCTTCGGCTTCGGCTTCGGAAGTCAATTCGTCCGCAGCGTTATCCGCGTCAACGGATTTCTCATCCGAGACTGCATCACTTTCGGTCTCGGCGGCTTCTACCACCTCTTCGACGCTGGGGTCTTCGACCGGTTCCTGATCGGGTTTCTTCTTATCAGCCACCGCGTTAATCCCCTTATCGATTCCCAAAACACATGAACAACAGACTAACCCAAGTTAATCTGCACCCGGCGCGCTCTCAACCCGCATCACGTGTTTCACGAGTTTTTTCACGGCTTTCTGCATTTTGTCCGGGGTCGGTTCATCCGCGATCTTCAGCCGCTCGAAACTCAGTGTTTTAAGGGGTTCCGCTGTGGCTTCGCTGATCGCGGCCAGCCACAGAGGCGCGGATCCGGCCCAGACATCGGCAAATTGTCGCGCTGTGCGGGGCGAAAATAGCGGGGCGATGATGGGCTGATCACCCTCGGCGGCGTGGGAAGCCTCATCACTCAGCGGCAAAAGCTGTTGCCGATAAATCGGCTGTTCGCGGGTGGTCAGCCCGGATTCAGTCAAACGCGCGGCGACGTTGCCACGGCTGTGTTCTCCGCGCAGATGTAGCAGCGGGCTGTTTGGCTTGAGTTTGAGCAGATTGGCCACCAGCCCTTCGGCCGTCGCACCCAGCATCTGCGCTTCCCACCCTGCTGCCTGCGCTGCCTGCGTGGTCACCGGACCAACGCAATAGGCGGGCAGGCTGCGTTCCACATTCAATACGGCGGCGGCATTCACGCCATTTGCCGAGGAAAAGATCAGTCCAGCAGAATCATCGGACTCAACCATGACACCCAGCGGTTCGATTTTTAACAAGGGCGAATGGATAACCGCGACTTGCGACCGAATGTGGTCCGGCAGTTGCGCAACGAACCTGTCCGAGGCGGCGCGAGGGCGGGTCATCAACAAATACAACGGTCGGCGCCTTCGGCCTTGGGATTGTTTGCATCCGCGCGGGGTGATACCCCGCTTGGCAATCATGATGCAACGGATCAGGCCTATGGTGCAAACACTTACCGTCCTTGGACTGGAAAGCAGCTGCGACGATACCGCAGCCGCCGTTGTGCGGCAGGGCACAGGCGTAGGGGCCGAGATCCTGTCATCCGTGGTGCATGGCCAGACTGAGTTGCACAGCGCCTATGGAGGTGTCGTGCCCGAGATCGCGGCGCGCGCACATGCCGAAAAGCTGGATATTTGCATCAAACAGGCTCTAACACAGGCCGATATGGGCTTAGATGATCTGGATGCAATCGCCGTCACCGCCGGGCCAGGTCTGATTGGCGGCGTGATGTCCGGTGTGATGTGCGCAAAGGGTCTGAGCGCGGCGACCGGGCTGCCGCTGATCGGGGTGAACCATCTGGCCGGGCACGCGCTGACGCCACGCCTGACCGACGGGATTGCCTTTCCCTACCTGATGCTGCTGGTGTCGGGTGGTCACTGCCAATACCTGATTGCGCATGGTCCGGAGCAATTTACCCGACTGGGCGGTACGATAGATGATGCCCCCGGTGAAGCCTTCGACAAGACCGCCCGGCTGTTGGGCCTGCCGCAACCCGGTGGCCCCTCAGTCGAGGCTGAGGCGCGCGCGGGCGATCCCAAACGTTTCCGCTTTCCCCGGCCCCTTCTGGATCGCCCCGGATGTGACCTGTCTTTTTCGGGACTCAAGACCGCGCTGATGCGGATGAGGGATAAGGTCGTAGCCGAAAAAGGGGGGCTGACCCGACAAGATCGCGCTGATCTGTGTGCCGGTTTTCAGCAGGCTATTGTTGATACCTTGGCTGAGAAAACCCGCCGCGCGATTGCCCAGTATCTTGAGACATCACCGTCAGAACCGGTTATTGCCGTTGCCGGAGGTGTCGCAGCAAATTCCGCTATTCGCTCAGGATTAGAGACTGTTTCCGCGGAAATGGGCGCCCGATTTACTGCCCCTCCGCTGGCTTTGTGCACTGATAATGCCGCAATGATCGCCTATGCGGGTATGGAACGATTCCGCACCGGTGCACGAGATGGGTTGGACCTGACGGCGCGGCCCCGCTGGCCCTTGGATCAAACCAGCCCTGCAATGCTGGGTAGCGGCAAAAAAGGGGCCAAGGCATGAGCGTGACCGTCCTTGGATCAGGTGCCTTTGGAACCGCTTTGGCCATATCATTGGCGGGAGATGGCCCCGTTACGCTTTGGTCGCGGAATCCCGAGCAGGCAAAGCAAATGCAGCAATCGCGCGAGAATGTCGATCGCCTGCCGGGCGTCACGCTGCCTGCCAACATCACGGTGACTGCCGAGATTGAACAGGCGGTGCGGTCCGACGTATTGCTGCTTGCCGTGCCAATGCAAAAACTGCGTGATGCCCTGAATCTTCACGCAGCACGGCTGAGCGGGAAGGTTCTGGTGGCTTGCTGCAAGGGGATCGAACTGTCCACGGGTCTGGGCCCCGTCGCCGTGATCCGTCAAACCGTGCCAGACGCACAACCGGCCCTGCTAACCGGGCCCAGCTTTGCCGACGACATCGCGCGCGGTCTGCCCACGGCGCTAACGCTGGCTTGTGCTGAAGCCGAATTGGGCGAGGCGCTTCAGCAAGAGCTGACAACCGCCAACCTGCGTCTTTATCGAACCGCCGATACCATCGGGGCCGAGTTGGGTGGCGCGCTGAAGAATGTGATGGCTATCGGTTGCGGCGCGGCCATTGGTGCCGGGCTTGGCGACAGCGCCCGCGCTGCGTTGATCACACGCGGATTTTCTGAGATGCAGCGCTTTGCCGCCCAGCGCGGGGCACGGCCCGATACGCTGATGGGGTTATCGGGGCTGGGTGATCTGGTGCTGACCTGCTCATCCGAATTGTCGCGAAACTATCGTTTTGGCCTTTGTTTGGGTCTAAACAAGCCATTTGACACCACGACAACCGTCGAAGGTGTCGCCACTGCGCAGGCCATGTCCGAAATCGCAGCGAGCGAAGGGTTAGACATGCCCATCAGCGCAACGGTGGCGAAACTCAGCAGCGGTGCCTACAGTGTCACCGACGCGATTCAGGCCCTGCTGGGTCGCCCACTCAAGGAGGAATAATATGCTCATCGCCCTGATCGCCCGGGATAAAGCTGGTGCCCTACAGACCCGGCTGGACAACCGCACCGCCCATCTGGCTTACATTGAAGAAACCGGCGTTGTGGCGCAGGCCGGGCCGTTACTGGACGGCGATGCGATGATCGGATCGCTGGTCATTCTGGATGTCGAGAATCTGGCCGCCGCTGAGGCCTGGGCCGCAAATGACCCCTACGCGCTGGCCGGCCTGTTCGACTCGGTTGAATTGATCCCGTGGAAAAAGGTCATCGGCTGATGGCGTATTGGCTGTTCAAATCCGAACCCTCGACCTGGAGCTGGGATCAGCAGGTCGGCAAGGGGGACGCGGGCGAGGAATGGGATGGGGTGCGCAACTACCAGGCCCGCAATTTCATGCGTCAGATGCAGATTGGCGATCGTGGGTTTTTCTACCACTCGCAAAAGGACAAGGCGATTGTCGGCATTGTCGAGGTCTGCGCCGAGGCCCATCCCGACAGCACAACCGATGATGAGCGTTGGGAATGCGTGGATATCAAAGCCGTCCGGTCTTTCACAGTTCCGGTCAAACTAGATCAGATCAAGGCGGATGAGCGGTTGGATGAAATGGTTCTGGTCAAGAATTCACGCCTGTCAGTGCAGCCGATCAGCGATACAGAATGGCAGTTGATCTGCGCTTTGGGCGAGACAGAGGCGGATTGAATGAAAAGGGAAGGCCCTGACGACTTCAGAACCTTCCCTACCCCGCGTGCTCCCAAGCTCACCACACGCATACGGAAATCTGTTGGTTCTGACCGTCCTGGTCATATCCTGACCTTAGCCGATTTCAGAACCGCGCTTCAAACGCCAAGTATTTAGAGTTTCAATCAAATACAAAACACCCGCCGGTAAGACCGACGGGTGCTGAAATGGTTCTTGGCTGGATCAGCTATAGACCGATTCTTTGCCGAAATGCTTGGTCAGCATGTAATAGACGACAGCGCGGTACTTGTTACGCTCGGACATGCCATAGGTCTCCATGGCCTTGTTGATCCCTTCCATCAGTTCGGGACCATCCGACAGGCCCAGCTTTTTGATGAGGAAGTTGTTCTTGACCGTCTCAAGCTCGCCTTCCTGGCTGGCCGCCACTGTCGACGCATCCGCGTCATAGATCGCCGGACCGCAACCGATGGTGACCTTGGTCAGCAGGTCCATATCGGGGTCCATCCCGCATTTGCCTTTTAGATCTTCAGCGTATTTAGCGATCAATTCGTCGCGTTTGCCCATGTCCCAATCTCCTTAATCCATTGTCACGGAACTTTTTACCGATGCACGAGAGACTAGCCTTGTCGGCGGAATTCCCAAAAGGGAAAAATCACAAGGTTTCCCCCTAGGCTGAACTTCGCGGGACTCGGTGATTTGATTTTTTCAGATTTATTATTTAACATTTTTGTTAATTATGATTCCCGGAGGTCCCCATGCCCGTAACGTTACCGAATGAAACCACCGAATATCGGTCAGCTCGTAATGCACTTCTATCCGCCGAGCGGGACCTGAGAGCAAAGGTTGAAGAGGTCGCGGCCTTGCGCCGTTCTCTTCCAACCGGAGGCAAAACCCCTAACGATTATGCGTTCCGAGATCTGGCAGGCGAGGGTGCGCCTATGTCGTCGCTGTTTGGCGATAAGGATACGCTGATTATCTATTCGCTGATGTACGGACCCGACGCGGAACGCCCCTGCCCTATGTGTTCGGCGTTTCTGGATGGGCTGAACTCTCAGATCCACCATCTCATACAGAACGCCTCGGTTGCCGTAGTGGCGCAGAATACGCCCGAAAAACTCTCGGCGCTCAAGGATGAGATGGGTTGGAATGCGCTGCCGCTCTACTCAGCATTAGGGACGAATTACCAACGTGACTATCTGGCCGAGACCGACGGGGGTGATCAGCTTCCCATCCTGAATGTCTTTCAACAGCTCCCTGATGGCATTCATCACTTCTGGAGTTCCGAGCTGTTCTTTGAACCCAGCGATTGGCATCCCCGGCACGTGGATGCGGCTTGGCCACTGTGGAATGTTCTGGATTTCACGCCACAGGGCCGCGGCAATTTTATCCCGTCTCTACGCTGAGGTACTATCGGCAGTAGCCCCAGCCGGGCCCCTGCAGGTGGAAGTGATCGGCATGTAAGCGGTTGTAGTCAGGGCCAAGCACCACGCGGAACCAGTCACAGGCTCCGCGCCATATCTGGCGCAGAAAATCGGCCTCGGGCCCGTCAGCGTCCCAGTCTGCCAGCAGGTTCAAGCTGCGCCCGTCCGAGAGATCCATTCCGACGATGTCGATCGCGTCCGCAGTGGCGTGACTGCTCCAACCATTGTCTTGTCCTTGCGCGGTCCGCATCCGGCGGCAGTTATAGCTGCCGATCTGGCGCATTCTGCTGACGGAAGTCCCCAGTAGTTGCTGCGCAGCGGGTTGCACAACATGGTGTTCCCACATGACAAGCCGCAAAGTTGTGGCACACCGGGTCTCGACTGCAGTGACGCGGGCGTTCACCAGACCGAACAACCGGCCGCGTCCCTCGATTCCGCAATTCTGGTCCACCACCAGATCGTCCAGCGGATCAAACTGAGCTCCAGCCTCGGCCAAGGCTGCACGGCATAAAGCGTCATCCGCCAGTGCGCGGTTCAACTGGTAAGGGGTGACCGGGGTGACCGGGGCCGTCACGGTCAGATCACGCAGCGGGTTCCAGTGCGGGGGTACAGGCGTATTGGGATGGGCAAGCAGCCACCAAACGCCGCCGCCCAACACGGTCAACAGCGTTAAGAGGCCAAAAAGAAAAGACGCCGCCGAAAGCAGGATTCGGCGGCGTCTAGAAGCTTTGGTCATGCGTCTTTCGCACTTAGTAGCGGTAGTGTTCCGGCTTGTAGGGGCCTTCGGGTTTTACGCCGATATAGGCCGCCTGATCGCTGTCCATCTGGGTCAGCTTCACGCCGATCCGGTCCAGATGAAGACGGGCAACTTTTTCGTCCAGATGCTTGGGCAGGATGTAGACTTCGTTCTTGTATTCATCGCCTTTGGTGAACAGCTCGATCTGGGCCAGGACTTGGTTGGTGAAAGAGGCCGACATCACGAACGAGGGGTGACCGGTGGCGTTGCCAAGGTTCAGCAAGCGACCTTCGGACAGCAGGATAATGCGGTTGCCCGAGGGCATCTCGATCATGTCCACCTGTTCCTTGATGTTGGTCCATTTGTGGTTCTTCAGGCTGGCCACCTGAATTTCGTTGTCGAAATGGCCGATGTTGCCGACGATCGCCATGTCCTTCATCTCGCGCATATGCTCGATGCGGATCACGTCCTTGTTGCCGGTGGTGGTGATGAAGATATCCGCGTTTGCGACTTCGTCTTCCAGCAGGGTGACTTCGAACCCGTCCATGGCCGCTTGCAGCGCGCAAATCGGGTCGACCTCGGTCACTTTCACGCGGGCGCCTGCGCCACGCAGCGAAGCCGCCGATCCTTTGCCCACGTCACCATAGCCGCAGACCACGGCAACCTTACCGGCCATCATGGTGTCGGTGGCGCGGCGAATACCGTCTACCAGCGATTCCTTGCAGCCGTATTTGTTGTCGAACTTCGACTTGGTGACCGAGTCGTTCACGTTGATCGCCGGGAACGGCAGGTGGCCATCTTTCACCAGCTGATACAGGCGGTTTACACCGGTGGTGGTTTCTTCAGAGACGCCTTGGATCTGGTCGCGCATTTTGGTGAACCAGCCCGGAGACGCGGCCATGCGCTTGGCGATCTGCTTCTTGATCACCTCTTCCTCTTCCGAACCCGGAACAGGGATAATGTCCTCTCCTGCCTCGGCACGTGCACCCAGCAGGATGTATAGCGTCGCGTCGCCGCCATCGTCCAGGATCATGTTGGGGCCTTCGTCGAACAGGAAGGATTTGTCCAGATAATCCCAATGCTCTTCCAGCGTCTGGCCCTTGATGGCAAAAACGGGAATATCAGCCTCGGCAATCGCCGCCGCCGCGTGGTCCTGCGTTGAGAAGATGTTGCACGACGCCCAGCGCACATCAGCGCCCAGCGCCACCAGTGTTTCGATCAGAACGGCGGTCTGGATGGTCATATGCAGTGAGCCGACGATCCGCGCGCCAGACAGCGGCTTGCTTTCACCGTATTCGGCGCGCAGGGCCATCAGGCCCGGCATTTCCGTTTCAGCGATATCCAGTTCCTTGCGGCCAAACCCGGCCAGCGAAATGTCCTTAACGATATAGTCCCCGGCCATCAGGCTCTCCACTCCGGTAAATCTTGGTCCGGGCTGCCCCTAGCATTCCTTGGGACAGGAGGCAATGTGGATGGCCGGAAACAGGAAGTCTGGTGACAAAATATCAGCTTGGCGTACCCTCTGCCTTGATTTTGGGGATCGCTTCAAAAAAATCAGTGCCAACGGCGACAATACAACTCATGCCGTTCGCCTGGGTCACCAAAACGGTATAACTTCCCGTTTCCTTCGAGGTCCAAACCTCCATGACCGTCTGCCCGCCACGTGATTTCTGAAGACCGCCAAAGGTTAATTCCTCGGAGTAATTGTCTTGCAGTTTGGTAATCACGTGCTCGCGCTCTGCGCAGTTCTGGGCAAAGGCGGGTGGCGCGGTTGCGGCCATTCCGAAGGTCAGGGTTATTGCAAACAAACGCTTGAACATAGCAAGCTCCTTTCGATACGAGTTTCGTTTCGAGAGGGCGCAACTGGGAGGAGTCTGCACCCCCCTCAGTCCTTGATGTCGGGATCGTATCGCGCAGGTTCAAAGCACGAATGCTCAAGAAATTGTTGGCAGCATGTGATCCAGACAGATACATCATACCACAAGAACGCGAATTGAACGTGTCCCAGTTCACAAGGCATGGTAAAATGGCAACACAACCCAGAGCGTGGCAAAGAATGCTGTCGGGCCGTCGGCTGGATTTGCTGGACCCGACACCCGTGGATATCGAGATCGAAGATATCGCGCACGGGCTGGCCTTTGTGGCGCGGTGGAACGGTCAGACCGACGGGGATTTTGCCTATTCCGTGGCCGAGCATTCCTTGCTGGTGGAAGAGCTTTTTGGCCGCATCGCACCAAATGCACCGACGAAATGGCGGTTGGCGGCACTGTTACACGATGCCCCCGAATATGTGATTGGTGACATGATCTCTCCGGTGAAATCCGCCGTTGGCCCGGATTATGGTGATTTAGACGACCGGCTGGCTGCTGCGATTCATATACGTTTCGGGTTGCCCGCCGTGGTACCAAAAACAGTGAAACGCCAGATCAAGAAGGCGGACAAGATCAGCGCCTGGATGGAGGCGACGCAGATCGCGGGTTTTTCTGATACCGAAGCATCAAAGTTCTTTGGTCGTCCGGACAAGGCAATATTAGAGGGGTTGCAGATCAAACTGCGTCCCCCGATTGAGGTGCGGCAGGCCTATACCGCGCGGCATCAGGAATTGTTGGGCAGCATTTAGGTCGCCAATAGATCAGCAGCTCGGGCTATGCTAATTTTCCGCTAAAACAAGACCATAATCGGACGCAGGTTCAGATGAGCGACGCAGACAGCCAGATACCGGTCACGAACGCGCAGATGGAATATGCCAACGCGTGTTTACGTGAAGCGTACAATCTGACCGGCCGAGGGCGGGTGCGCAATCTGATCCGAAAGTCACTGCTGCCACAGTTGATCGCCTACCGGGGCATTCGAATCCACCTGCACCCGTATGACAATTTCAGCGAATTCTCTCTCTGGCAGAAGGGCCGGTCTCCGGAAGAGCTTGAGCTGAATTGGCTGAAAGAAAGCTTTGCGGGGAAGACTCTCAAGGTTTTGGATATCGGGGCAAATTTTGGTCTGTATTCACTTTTCTTGTCGTCAATTCTTAGCCCGGACTCCCGGATTCATGCGTTTGAGCCTAATCCGATACTGGCCGAACGCCTTAGCAATAATTGCTCTCTGAACGGATTTGGCAACGTGGAGCTGAACACTTTCGCGATCGCAGGCGAAACTGGTGAGGCGACGCTTATTATTGAAAAGCGGGGCGACACGGCCACCAATCTTGGTCAGGCGCGTTTGGCAAACGACCCAGCGTATCTGGAGCTGTCAAAATACGATACGATTGAGGTGCAGACCCAAACACTGCTTGAGCTTACACATCTGCATGATGCCGATTTTGCCAAGCTTGATGTTGAAGGGCACGAGCCGAACATTCTTATGCCTTTTCTTGAAAGCGCAGAAGATGCAGCGCTTCCCCAATATCTACAGCTGGAAACCGTGAATCTTGGTGATAGCGCCGAACGCCTGTTTGCCTCACTTTCTGATCGTGGCTATGAAAATGCCTTTCAAACTCAACGTAATATCATCTTCAGAAGATAGGCCGTGCAAGGAAGAACCGCGATCATGATCAAACCCACTCAGGCCAAGCCGATATGAAGGTCGGGCTATTCTCCTGCGCCAAGGATGAGGGGCCGTTTATTCTTGAGTGGGTCGCGTATCATCTGCTGGTCGGGTTTGATCCTATTCTGATTTACAGCAATGACTCGACAGACGGCACCGCCGAGCTGCTTGATGCGCTGGATAAAAACGGGGTTATTTCCCATGTTCTGCAAGATCTGAAACCCGGGCAAGTACCACAGCATACAGCGGCGGAAACGGCCTATGCGCATCCTTCGCTTAACGATGCCGATTGGCTGATGTGGCTTGATAGCGATGAGTTTCTTTTCTGTGCAAACGATGAAAATCAGGTCGCAGGTCTCATTGAATGCTGTTCCGGTTTCGCCGAAGGCGTCGCGGTGAATTGGTTGATCTTTGGAAATGGGGGCAACGACAAGTGGGAACCGGGGCTGGTCACGCAACGGTTCCTAAAGCGTGCCGATACAGATCATAACTTGCATCACTACTTCAAAACGCTTTTTCGAAAGTCCGATAAAATACGGGGGTTTGGCCTGCACCGGCCCTACTTGCGACCGGACTTTCGAAACGATGGATCGCAATTTGTAAATGCTGCGGGCCTGCCGATGCACGAACGCATGTATCGTTCGGGATTGCGACGAAGACATGCGCTGGGCGCCGCGCCCGAGCATCTGTCTACACACGATTGGGCTGCTGTCATTCACTACCCGGTGAAAACGCGAGACAGTTTCGCGCTCAAGCGGCAGCGCGGGCAAGGCACGAAAGCGACAGATGCACCCAACCGGTCCAGCCGGTTTCGTGAAAGGTATTGGAACAAGTACAACCAGAACAGCGTTGTGGATGATCGAATGCTGGCGATGGGTGGCAAGCTACAGGCAAAGGTTGATGAGTTGCTGTTATTGCCTAAAGTTGGGTGCGCGCACTCTGCCTGCCTTAAGAATTACGCGCTGAGGCTCCAAACTCAGGCTCAACCCGCGCCCTGAAAGTCGTTTGGAACGGCCCGGGAAAACACACTATTAAGTTTACGGGTCTACCTTGGGCTACGCTTCGCCAGAATCCGCTGCAACGTCCGGCGGTGCATGTTCAACCGGCGCGCGGTTTCCGAGACGTTCCGGTCGCACAGCTCATAGACGCGCTGGATATGTTCCCAGCGGACGCGGTCGGCGCTCATGGGGTTTTCCGGCGGCGGGGGCAGTTCGTCGCCCTTGGCCAACAGAGCGTTGGTGATGTCAGTGGCGTCGGCGGGTTTGGACAGATAGTCGGTTGCACCAATTTTGACCGCCGCAACGGCGGTGGCGATGGCGCCATAACCGGTCAGAACCACAACCCGGCTGTCGGGGCGTTTTTCGCGCAGCACTTCAACCACGTCCAGCCCATTGCCATCTTCAAGTCGCAGATCGACCACGGCATAGGCAGGTGGGCGGGCTGTGGAAATGGCGCGGCCTGCGGCGACGGAACCCGCGGTTTCAACCTCGAATCCGCGTTTTTCCATGGCCTTGGCCAGACGTCTCAGAAACGGCTCGTCATCATCTACCAGCAGCAGCGATTTGTCGGGGCCGATTTCAAGCTGGGAACTGTCTGCCATATGTGGGTCTTTCCGCTATTTCATGCCTCTTGGCTTAAACATGAGTAATAGCAGCGCCATTCCAAAGGTCAAACCGACTGTTGAGGATCAGGCCTGATCAAGGAAGCAGCCAATCTTGTCCGCCATCTGCTCGGCCGTTTCATCGCGTTTGAAAAATTCCAGAAACCCGTCCTCGGGCGTCATCAGATAGGTAAAGGTCGAGTGGTCGACCAAATAATACTCATCGCTTTTGTCTTGGGCCTTGTAATAGGTCTTGTACGCCTTGCTGGCCGCCTTGATCTGCTCGGGCGATCCGGTCAGGCCAATCACGCGTTCATGCAGGTTGAACGCGAAATCGCCCACGACCTCGGGGGTATCGCGATCCGGGTCTATCGAGATGAACAACGGCGTCACCGACTGACCGCGCTCGGCCAGCAAATCGATCGTGTCGACATTGCGCGACATGTCAAAGGGGCAAACATCCGGGCAGAAGGTATAACCGAAGTAGACAAGCGTGGGCTCGGTGATCACATCCTTGTCGGTTACCGTCTCACCATTGGCGTTAAGCAGTTCGAACGGTCCGCCGATTGCGGCGCTCCCACCCGCAATCTGAGACGAGCGGCACTGCGCGTATTTGTCGTCCGCACCACCCCGCGTCAGCAGCCACATGGCGCCAAGACCAATTGCAAGAACAACAGTTGCGAGAATAGCATAAAGACGAACCATGGCGCGTATCCTGATACGAAAGGGGATGTTGATCGATTCTGCCGGGACACCTATCAACATGTCGGACCGACGCAATAGGACATAATCGACAGATGACGAATTCCAACACCAGTCTTTGGCGTGGGCAGGAGCGCAGTACCTGGATCAGGCTGCGCACGCTGATCCTGCTGCGATGGGTCGCCATTATCGGCCAGTTCACGGCCATCACGGTTGCACAGAAATATTACGACGTTCAGCTTGAGCTGGCATTGTGTTATTTCGTCATCGGCATTTCGGTGATGGGTAACCTCACGGCCATTCTGTTGTTTCCCGAAAACAAGCGCTTGTCGGAATTCGAGAACTTCCTGATGGTGCTGTTCGATCTGCTGCAGCTGTCGATCCTTTTGTATCTGACGGGGGGGCTAAACAACCCGTTTGCGCTGCTGTTGCTGGGCCCGGTGACGATTTCTGCAAATGTAATGAGCACCCGCTCGACCCTGATCATCGGCAGCGTTGCGGTGATCCTGACCACGTTGCTGGCGCAATTCCACCTCCCGCTGAGAACCAATCTGGGGTTGGTGCTGGATATCCCCGATATTTTGTTGTTCGGAAACTGGGCGGCGATTATCATCGCCATCGTTTTCATCGGCGCCTATTCGCACCGCATCAGTTCCGAAGTTCAATCGATGTCTGAAGCGCTCTCGGCCACCCATATGGCGCTGGCGCGCGAGCAAAAGCTGACTGATCTTGGTGGCGTGGTGGCCGCAGCCGCGCATGAGTTGGGTACGCCGCTGGCAACGATAAAGCTGGCCAGTTCAGAACTGATCGAAGAGCTGGACGACCGGCCTGAGCTGATGGAGGACGCAGCCTTGATCCGCGAACAGGCTGACCGCTGCCGCGACATCCTGCGCGATATGGGCCGAGCTGGGAAAGATGACTTGCATCTGCGTCAGGCGCCTCTGTCCACCGTGATCCATGAAGCGGCAGAGCCACATATCAATCGTGGTAAAGTGGTGCATTTCGACGAGGGACCAGTTGCGGATGGCGATGTGCAGCAGCCCTCGATCCTGCGCAAGCCCGAGATCATTCACGGGCTGCGCAACCTGATCCAGAACGCAGTGGATTTTGCCCAGTCGACGGTCTGGGTCGAAGCTGAATGGACCTCTGACCGGATCAGCGTTTCGATCATGGATGATGGTCGCGGCTACCCCTCCCACATCATAGGTCGGATTGGTGACCCGTTCATGCGCCGCCGCCGCGCCGATCGCAGTAGTCGGCCGGAATACGAAGGCATGGGTCTGGGTCTGTTCATCGCCAAAACCCTGCTGGAACGCAGCGGTGCCGAACTGAGCTTCGCCAATGGCGCGGACCCTTATCAGACCCTGACTGACCAACCGGACCGCAGGGGGGCGATCGTCAATGTCGTTTGGCCGCGCAAGCTGATCGACGCGCAAACCGGGGACACTCCTGTTCCCTCGGGCGCCAACCAACCGTTCCAGATCTGAGTTAAGACCCCGTTAACCATTGTTGTTCATATAGATTCAAACGTTTTACCCGGGGGTTGGAGCAATGGCCGAATGGATCGTTCTGGCCGCAATCAGTGTGGTTTCGGCCAGCTTTGCGATATTGTGGCTCTTGCCACGCCATCAGGCCAAAACAAGAGATTTCGGGCTGTCAGCGCCCGGAGCGCTGTTCGATGTTGTCTTCCTGTTCGATGGCGACCGGTTGATCAGCCACTCCGATATTGCGCTGGCAGGTTACGAATCCGTCAGCAACTGGGCTGATCTGCGGCGTTTGCTGCAACGTGATTTTCCCGCTTTCCCCGAAACGCCCGAGATTGTCCGGTCCGGGGGCAACATCGCCGTTTCAGCCATCGACTGCACAGTCGAGCGCGAGGTTCTGTGCGAATGGATCGATGGTATCATTCGGGTTCAATTACGTGATCTGACGGGGACCATCCCTGCGCCACGCCGTGACCAGCGCGATCCAATTCGTTTGGCGATGGAGCAGGCGCCCTACCCTGTTTGGCTGATAGATCACCGTGACAAGGTGGGCTGGTGCAATGCGGCCTATGTACGGTTGGTTCGCAAGATCGCGGGACCGGATGCCGATCTGACGGACCCTCTGTTTCCTTCTCACAGGGACGAGGCGCAGCTGAGTCGAAAAACCCGTGTCTCGATTCCGGTCAGGGACAGCGATGCCAAGCTCTGGTTTGACCTGACCCAGGTCGCACACGAACAGGATCAGTTGTGTTACGCGGTCGATATCAACGCGATTGTCGAAGCCGAGACAGCACAGCGCAAGTTTGTGCAGACCATGACCAAAACCTTCGCACAGCTCTCCATTGGCCTAGCGATCTTTGACCGCAACCGGCAACTGGCCCTGTTCAATCCAGCGCTGATTGATCTGACCACCCTGCCACCCGACTTCCTGAGCCTGCGCCCAAGCCTGTCCAGCTTTTTTGACCGGCTTCGCGACCAGCATATGATGCCCGAGCCTAAGAACTATCGCAGTTGGCGGCGCCAGATGAACGACCTTCTGGAGGCGGCACAGGACGGGAACTATCAGGAAACCTGGTCGCTGCCATCAGGATCGGTCTATTCCGTCAGTGGTCGCCCGCATCCCGATGGGGCCGTGGCTTTCCTGTTCGAAGATATCACCGCCGAAATCACACTGACCCGACGGTTCCGCGCTGAAACGGACCTTATGCAATCCATTCTGGACAAGCTGGCTGATGCCATCGCGGTGTTTTCGGATGACGGTTCGCTGGCGATCACAAATTACGCCTATCAGGTGTTGTGGGGCGACAGCGGCGAAGTAGGATTCGAACCAGCAACGGTGCTGGAAATCACACGCCAATGGCAGGAGCACTGCACCGCCACGCCGATCCTTGGCGAGATCCGCGAATTCGTCACCGCGCGCGAGAATCGGGCCGAATGGTCGGCTGAACTGATCCTAAAATCCGGCGGCTCTTTGAACTGCACGGTCAGCCCCATGCAAAACGGGGCAACAATTGTCCGTTTCGCCTCGGACAACCCGGTCAGGAACATCACGGAAATACAAAAAATCAGCGCCTGAACCGGTTGCAGCCGACCCGGCGCAGGTTCATTGTGACGCCATGAACGCACCGCTGACTCTGACCTCGAAATCCCCATTCGACACTGCTGAAGTTGCCACCAAACTGGGTGGCGCATTGCAGTCTGGCGATACTATCCTGCTTGAAGGTACCATCGGCAGCGGCAAAACCCATTTCGCACGCGCATTGATCCAATCTCTTCTGTCCGCTCCCGAAGATGTGCCTTCGCCGACCTTTACTCTGGTTCAGGTTTACGAGACGCAGCTTGGAGAGGTCTGGCATTCAGACCTCTATCGTCTTTCTGCCGTGGAAGAGATCGAAGAGCTGGGGCTGGTCGACGCCTTCGACGCCGGCATTTGCCTGATCGAGTGGCCTGAAAAGCTGGGTCCTCTGACGCCAGAGCCGGCCTTACTGATCCGGTTCACCACAGACGCCAACGAACAAGATACGCGACAACTTAAGATGTCGTGGACAGACCCGAAATGGAACGCCAAGCTGGAGGGGATCCAATGACGAACCGGGCCATTCTGGCAGAAGCCTTGATCGCGCAGACACCATGGAACGGCGCACGGCATACGCCTTTGGCGGGTGATGCCTCGAACCGCCGGTACGAGCGTCTGACCAACCCTGCCACCGGCCGGACCGCCGTTTTGATGGATGCTCCGCCCGACAAGGGCGAAGCTGTTGAACCCTTCGTGCGTATGTCGAAATACCTGCGTTCCATTGGGTTGAGTGCGCCGGAAATCTACGCCGAGGACTGCGAATACGGGTTTCTGTTGCTCGAAGATTTGGGCGACGATCTGTTCGCACGCGTCTTGCGGGACGATCCGACGCTTGAGCGCACGCTGTATGACGCCGCAACCGATGTACTTGTCCATCTTCACGCGGCGCCGACGCTTTCGCTCGACAGTTACGACCCCGCTATGATGACCGAATTGGCGGCGCTGTCGTTCACGAAATATGCACAAGGCATTCTTGGATCGCACGACGACGAGGCCCGTGCCCGGTTCGAGCTGCGCTTTGCGGATATCTTGCACCGGGAAACCGGCGGAACGCGGGTTGTTGTGCAACGCGATTACCACGCAGAAAACCTGATCTGGCTGCCCGAGCGCGAAGGTCTGGCGCGCGTCGGTCTGCTGGATTTCCAAAGCGCGATGCTGGGGCATCCCGCCTATGACCTGATGTCACTGCTACAGGATGTGCGTCGGACTGTGCCCGCCGGGATCGAGATGCGGATGATCGACCGCTATATCACCGCAACCGGCGTCGATGGGCATGATTTCCGCACCGCATATGCTGTTCTGGGCGCTCAGCGTAACCTGCGCATTCTGGGCGGTTTTGCACGGCTGGCGACCGATTATGGAAAGCCACACTACGTCGACCTGATCCCGGCTGCGTGGGCACATTTGATGCGCGATCTCGAACATCCCGGGTTGGTGCCGGTGGCAGACCTGTTGCGCAGCGCTCTGCCCGCCCCAAGCCCCGAAAACCTGGAAAAGCTGAGGGCGCAATGACCGGCCCCCCCCAAGCTGCAATGCTGTTTGCCGCGGGCTTTGGTACTCGCATGGGTGCCCTGACCAAAGACCGGCCCAAACCGCTGATCGAGGTGGCCGGGCGGCCCCTGATTGATCACGCACTGGATCTGGTCGATGCGCTCAGGCCGCTTCGGGTTGTTGCCAACCTTCACTACCACGCTGATCAGTTGGCTGATCATCTGGCGGGCCGCGACGTTATGATTTCGCGGGAAGAACCGCGCATTCTGGATACTGGTGGTGGGCTGCGCGCAGCGCTACCTCTGCTTGGATCCGATCCCGTATTCACCTTGAACAGCGACGCGATCTGGGCTGGGCCCAACCCGCTGAACTTGCTGAAGGATCAGTGGAATCCGGATAAAATGGATGCGCTGCTGATGTGCGTTCCAGTTGGGCAAACCCTTGGCCACACAGGCCCTGGTGACTTCACTCAGGACAGCACAGGGCGGATCGTCCGCGGTGCAGGTCTTGTTTACGGCGGGGTACAAATTCTGAAAACCGAAGGGCTACATGACATCGCTGAGGACGTGTTTTCATTGAACGTATTGTGGGATCGAATGCTGCAGCAAAAGCGCCTGTTCGCACTGTCTTACCCCGGTCGCTGGTGCGATGTGGGGCGTCCCGAGGGTATTGATCTGGCCGAGGGGCTGATTGCCGATGTTTGAGCCCAGCGCCTTGCCCCGGGTCTTCGCCATTCCTCCGGGAGCGGATTTTCCCAAGGTGTTGGTTGACGGGCTACATGAGCGGTTTGTGGGGCAGCCGCCCGACGCGCTGGCCCGGGTGCAACTGGTGATCAACACCCGCCGGATGGCGCGCCGGGTGCGCGATCTGTTTGATCAGGGTCCCGCTTGCCTTTTGCCACGCCTCTCTTTGGTCACCGATCTTGGCGAAAGCGCCGATCTGGCGCAGATCCCACCCGCAATCCCGCCTCTGCGTCGCAGGCTGGAGCTGACGCAGCTGATCGCAAAACTGCTAGACCAGCAACCCGATCTGGCGGCCCGGTCCTCGCTGTTCGATCTATCTGACAGCCTGGCCGGGCTTATCGACGAGATGCAGGGGGAAGGTGTCTCTCCCGATGCGATCAGGCAACTCGATGTCAGCGACATGTCCGGCCATTGGGCGCGGGCACAGGCCTTTATAGGCATCGCTGATCAGTTCATGGAATCCGGTTCGGAGGCGCTGGATGCGCAGGCCCGACAGCGGCGCGTGGTCGAGAACCTGATCGCGCGCTGGGAGGCGTCGCCGCCCGAACATCCTGTCATTCTGGCAGGCTCTACCGGGTCTCGCGGGACCACCCTGATGCTGATGCAGGCGGTCGCGCGTCTGCCTCAGGGGGCGCTGGTGCTGCCTGGCTATGATTTCGACCAGCCTGAACATGTTTGGCACAATCTGGATAACCCGCTGACATCTGAGGATCATCCTCAATACCGGTTCCGCAAGCTGATGCTTGGTCTAGGGCTTGGCCCGGATCAAATCCTGCCATGGACCACGGATCAGGCCCCTTCACCTGCCCGTAACAAGCTGATTTCGCTTGCATTGCGCCCTGCCCCGGTCACCGACGCATGGATGACTGAAGGCCCGCTCCTGCCCGACCTGAACGGTGCGACCAAGGATGTGACGCTGATCGAGGCGCCCTCGCCCCGGGCCGAGGCCTTGGCCATTGCGCTACGCCTACGGCAAGCGGCCGAGACCGGCCAGACCGCCGCGCTAATCACCCCCGACCGGATGCTAACCCGGCAGGTCAGCGCCGCACTGGACCGGTGGAATATCCTGCCCGATGACAGCGCGGGCCTGCCACTGCAGCTGTCTCCGCCCGGGCGGTTCCTGCGCCATGTCGCCGGGCTGTTCGCGCGCCGCCTGGATGGCGAGGCTCTGCTGACGCTGCTCAAACACCCACTGTGCCATGACGGGGGCGACCGGGGCAGCCACCTGCTGCATACCCGCGATCTTGAGCTTGACCTGCGTCGCTATGGCCCGCCCTTTCCCGACAGCGCCAGCCTGACCGCTTTCGCCATTCGTACAGAAGCGCCCGAGGACTGGGTCCGCTGGGTTACCCAGACATTTTGCGATCAATACGACCCCACCGAACAGCCACTGCCGGACTGGGTCGCCCGGCTTCGCACGCTGGCCGAGATGATCTCGGCAGGTGCAACCGGTGAATCTGGCACATTGTGGGACAAGAACGCGGGCCAGAAGGCGCTTGCGGTGATCTCCACTTTGGAAGCCGAAGCACAGCATGGCGGTGCGATGACCGCCCATGACTTTGCCGACCTTCTGGGCGCGTTGTTGGCAGGTGAAGAAGTCCGCGACCGTGATGCACCTCACCCGCATCTGATGATCTGGGGCACCCTGGAAGCGCGCGTTCAGGGTGCGGATCTGCTAATTCTGGGTGGCTTGAACGAAGGAAGCTGGCCCGAGGCTGCTGCGCCCGACCCCTGGCTGAACCGTCAGATGCGCAATGAGGCCGGTCTTTTACTGCCCGAACGCAGGATCGGTCTGTCCGCGCATGACTTCCAGCAGGCGGCAGGTGCTGCAGAGGTGGTTTTGACCCGCGCTACCCGCTCGGATGATGCGGAAACTGTACCATCCCGTTGGCTGAACCGCATGACCAACCTGTTACAAGGCCTACCTGAACAGGGTGGAACTAGGGCGTTAGAAGCAATGCAAGCGCGGGGCCAACGGTGGCTGGATTGGGCAGAGATGCTGGAACATGCACCCCGAATCGCACCCGCGCACCGCCCGTCGCCACGACCACCCGTCGCGGCGCGGCCACGGCGGCTATCGGTGACCGAAATCAAACGCCTGATCCGCGATCCGTACGCCATATATGCCCGGCATATCCTGCGATTGAGACAACTGGACCCGCTGGTTCAGGCGCCAGATGCCCTGCTACGCGGTATCGTCATCCACGAGGTGATGGAACAATTCGTGCGTGACAGCGTTCTGGATCCGGCTTTATTGACCCGAGAAAATTTCCTGAAACGCGCCAAAGCTTTGCTGGACGACCACGTTGCCTGGCCAACTGCCCGAAAGCTGTGGCTGGCGCGGCTAGAGCGGATTACCGATAGCTTTCTATCCGCCGAGATTCAGCGCCGCGCCGATGGCGGGCCTGTGGCTTTTGAGGTTGGGATGCGCCTGGCGTTGACGCCGCTGGACTTCACCATTGCCGGACGTGCCGACCGAATCGATCGAAGCGGGCAGGGGGCTTTGCGTATCATCGACTACAAGACGGGCACTCCGCCGACGGAAAGTCAGCAAGCCAAATTCGACAAACAACTGCTGATCGAAGCTGCAATGGCCGAGCAGGGCGGTATCGAAGGATTCGATCCGCTTCCCGTTGCACAGGCGATCTTCATTGGCATGGGCGGCACCTATAAAGAAGTGCCCGCACCGCTGCAAAAAGAGCCGACCAACAAGGTGCTAGTAGAGCTGAAAGAGCTTGTTTCTGCCTATTTAGAGCCTGATCAGGGATTCTCATCGCGCCGGATGCTGCACAAGGACACAGATATCGGGGTCTATGATCACCTGGCCCGGTTTGGTGAGTGGGATCGTTCGGCGGAAACCGAACCGGAGGACCTGACATGAGCCCCCGCAATGATGCCACCGAACGGCAGGTTCAGGCCGCGCGCCCGGACGCTTCGACCTGGCTGGCGGCCAATGCGGGCTCGGGTAAGACCCGGGTGCTGACCGACCGGGTGGCGCGCTTGTTGCTGGATGGCGTACAGCCTCAGCACATTCTGTGCCTGACCTATACCAAGGCCGCGGCCAGCGAGATGCAGAACCGGCTTTTCAAACGTCTTGGCAAATGGGCAATGCTTGGCGACAGCGCCCTTCAGGATGAGTTGGTTGAACTCGGCGTGTCGGGCATGATCGATCCTGACCGGTTGGCGCAAGCGC
Source organism: Ruegeria sp. D7 (assembly GCF_056534355.1). Taxonomy (NCBI): domain Bacteria; kingdom Pseudomonadati; phylum Pseudomonadota; class Alphaproteobacteria; order Rhodobacterales; family Roseobacteraceae; genus Ruegeria; species Ruegeria sp. D7. The sequence goes on along the minus strand of NZ_JBQFPG010000010.1, from coordinate 18,713 downwards.
GGACCCTGTTTGCCCGCGCTATTGAGACGCCCGGTGGCCTGAAAATCCAAACGATCCACTCCTTCTGTGCTTCGCTGCTGCGACGGTTCCCGCTTGAGGCGGGGGTCAGCCCTCAATTCTCCGAAATGGAAGACCGGGCTGCGGCGTTGTTGCGTGATGAGATCATTGAGAGCTTTGCCGAAGGCCCCCAAGCCGCATTGATCGAAGACGTTGCCCGGTTTGTCACTGATACCGGCTTTGACAAACTGACCGCCGCCATCGCACAGAAGCGCAATCAGTTTGAGCATGTTCTGCAATGGCCGGACATTCTGCAACGGTTTGATCTGCCTGAAGGTTTTGATGAACAGGTCTTGCTGCGCAGCGTGTTTCTGGGTGGTGAGGTCGACCTGATCCAGTCCATTTTTCCCGCGCTTTCGGAAAGCGGAGGGAACAATGCCAAGGCCGCCGACAAGCTTTCCAGTTTTACCGACGCCAGGTTGAGCAACCTGACGATACTTGAAAACGTCCTATTGACGGGTAAGGGCGCGAAAGAGCCCTTTGCCGCAAAACTCAACAGCTTTCCAACCAAGGCGCTGCGTGAAGGGGTGCTGGCAGATCGGATGCCCCAGCTCGAGGCCCTGATGCTGCGGGTCGAAGCCGCGCGGGAACAACGACTGGCGCTGGTTGCGGCCCAGAAAACCCATGTATTACATCGCTTTGCCGCGGCCTTCCTTACGGAATACGAGCGGTGCAAGCAGGTGAGGGGTTGGCTGGATTTTGATGACCTGATCCTGCGCGCACGTCAGGTGCTGAACGACCCAGCGGTGGCGGAATGGGTGCTGTACCGGCTCGACGGTGGCATCGATCACATTCTGGTGGACGAAGCGCAGGACACCAGCCCAGATCAGTGGGACGTGATCGAAAAGCTGGCACAAGAATTCACCAGCGGGGAAGGGGCCCGATCCGGGGTTGAGCGCACGATCTTTGTGGTCGGCGACAAGAAACAGTCAATCTATTCCTTCCAAGGTGCCGACCCGCAAGCCTTTGACCAGATGCAGGCCGAATTTGGACGAAAACTCCGAGAATCAGGCTCTAAACTGTGGGATTCAACGCTGGAATATTCGTTCCGCTCGTCCAGCGCGATCCTTGGGCTGGTCGATATACTGTTCGAAAACCATGTAGAGGCCGGGTTCCACAAGGATGCCTTGCACCGGGCATTCAAGGCCGATCTTCCTGGGCGCGTCGACCTATGGCCGGTGATCGAGAAGGTTGAAGACGAGGATGACAGCGATTGGACCGATCCCGTTGATCGACCTGGCGCACGGCATCACACCGTCATTCTGGCAGAACAGGTTGCCCGGTCGATCAAGGATATGATCAGGGATGGCGCCACCATTCCCGATGATGGCGATGCGTCGGGGACATTTGTCCGGCGCAAAGTGCTGCCCCGCGACTTTCTGATCCTTGTCCAACGCCGCTCGGACCTGTTTGCCGAGATCATTCGCGCCTGCAAAAGCGAGGGCCTGCCCATCGCGGGGGCAGATCGCCTGAAGGTGGGCGCGGAATTGGCGGTCAAGGATCTGGCTGCTTTGCTTAGCTTTCTGGCCACACCCGAAGACAGCTTGTCACTGGCGACAGTCCTGAAATCCCCACTGTTTGGCTGGACGGAACAACAGTTGTTCGATCTGGCTCATCGCAGGGAGGAAACTTATCTATGGGCAGCGTTGCGCAATCGTGCCGAGGAGTTCCCGGTAACGCTTGCGATTCTGAACGACCTACGCGGTCAAACCGACTTTCTGCGTCCTTATGATCTGATCGAACGTATCCTGACGCGCCATGACGGGCGACGCAAACTGCTGGGTCGGCTTGGGGCCGAGGCTGAGGATGGTATCAACGCGTTACTGTCGCAGGCGCTGGCCTATGAACGGACAGATATCCCAAGCCTCACCGGTTTTCTGGTCTGGATGCAAACCGACGATCTGGAGATCAAGCGCCAGATGAGCGGAGTCGGCAATATGATCCGGGTGATGACCGTTCATGGCTCGAAGGGATTGGAATCACCGATCGTAATCCTGCCGGACACTGGTAAACGACAGCCACCACGAGATGCCGAGATCATGATGGCGGGCGATACTCCGTTGTGGAAAGTGCCTTCTGATGCCTCACCTGCATTGATCGCAGCTGCGCGCCAAGAAGCCAGAACGCGCGAAGAGAATGAGCGGCTGAGGCTACTCTATGTGGCTCTAACACGGGCAGAAAAGTGGCTAATAGTGGCGGCCGCCGGGGATGTAGGCAAGAATGGCAACAGTTGGTATCAGATGGTTGAGGCCGCGATGGCGCGGGCAGGGGCTACTCAGGTGCCCGGCACCCAGACCCTTCGACTGGCGCATGGAGATTGGGAGGCTTTGCCTGCCGTTGAACAGGGCAGCATCCCGCACAACGAACAGCATTTGCCTGTATTTTTTGACCACCCCGCGCCAAATCTACCCGCGCCAGCCGAAACGCTCAGCCCCTCTGATCTAGGGGGTGCGAAGGCCTTGCCCGGAGATGCGGGGCAGGATGAAGAGGCGGCGAAACGACGCGGATCGCAGCTGCACCTGTTGCTCGAACATCTTCCTGCTGCCGCACAGGATCAATGGCCGCAGCTTTGCGCACGGCTTCTGGCCGATATGCAAGATGTTGAGCGGCAAGATCTGCTGACTGAGGCCACTTCGGTGCTGACGGCCGAATATCTGAAACCGGTCTTTGGCTCGGATGCGCTGACCGAGGTTTCGGTCTCTGCCGATCTGAACGGCACACGAATGCATGGGGTCATCGACCGGCTGATTATCACGGAAACAGAGGTGCATGTGATTGATTTCAAATCCAATGCGACTGTTCCGACCGGGCCAGAATCCTGCCCCGAAGGGCTGTTGCGCCAGATGGCGGCCTACGCCCATGCCCTGTCGCAAATCTATCCCAATCACAGTATCCGCACCGCTATCTTGTGGACGCGAACCGCACACCTGATGTGGTTGCCACACGATATGGTGACGGACGCCCTGACACCGAACCCTATATCTTGACCTTGCCCGGTGCCGCACCTAGGTTCTGAGCCCAAGCATTCCCAGTCAGGAGACAGACATGTCGACCGTAGCCGTTACCGACGACACCTTTGACGCCGAAGTCAAGAATTCCGATATCCCCGTCGTGGTGGATTTCTGGGCCGAGTGGTGCGGCCCCTGTAAGCAGATCGGCCCCGCCTTGGAAGAGCTGGCCAGCGAATATGGTGGCAAGGTGAAGATTGCCAAGGTCGATGTCGACAGCAACCCAAACTCAGCCGCGGCCATGGGCGTGCGCGGCATTCCGGCGCTGTTCATTTTCAAAGACGGTCAGGTGGTTTCGAACCGCGCTGGCGCGGCCCCGAAAGCGGCCCTGCAAAGCTGGATCGACGAGTCGATCTGACCTTCGCTACTGTTCGAACGCAAAAAGGCGCCCCGCATTGGGCGCCTTTTTTTGTGAAAGCCACTGCGTGACAAGAGTTTAGACTCACTTGATGGTCCACCTCACCGATACTCCCGCGCCGTCCTTGTGGGTAAATGTAACGGTGTCGTCTGCGATTGAAACCACCTGACAGTCGTGGGGCATCACTTCACCGACGATCACGATTCTCCGACAGTAATACCTGTCTTTCCACTCCCACGTGCCGCTGATACTGCCACCTTTCGGGCCTTTGCCCTCAACCGTGCCGTCCTTGTGAATAGTCACCCAGGTTTCGCCCTGAACCAGCTTCTTATCAACGATCAGGTTCATAAATTTCGCTTTGTTTTCTATGACTTCAGCGGATACGCTTGGCGCCAGAAGTCCAAACAACAATAATGATGACATGAGCCGAAAATACGTCATGGAATCAAACCTTTCATAGATCGTGTGCTTAAACAGACAGAATTCTAGTCGATAGCTGCGGTACACACCAAACATTCGGGTTTCGTGGTTTGGCCGGATGCAGTTCACTGTACTGGTTCTTTCAATTCGCAAGAACTCGTGCAGATTGTCGGGTCATCAGGAATAAGGAGGCGACATGCCCAAAACTCGGGTATTGGTGGAATTCGGTATGGGTACGTCGCTTCGGCGCGAAGACTATACCGAAGCAGCGCTGCGCGCGCTCAAGGATGCGCTCTGGCATAACTCGGTCAATATGGCGGAATTGTTCGGATTCCCGAAAGAGGCCATGATCATCGACGCGGAAATCGGTGTACAGCAACCGGACCGGGTGGATTCGCAGGCGTTGAAGGCCATTTTCCCTTACGGCCAGCCCAACATCACGGTCACACATGGTGGCTTGGATATCGACAAACCCCATTCTGAAGGTCGCACGGTGATCGCCAACGCCGCGATCGTTGTCTCATTTGATATGGAGCCCGCCCGATGACGGAAAAACGCATCATTCTGGAGATGGGGACCGGCAACGACCTGTATGGTCAGGACTATACCAAGGCCGCGCGCCGCGCTGTTCAAGACGCGCTGCACCACTCGTCCATCACGCTGTTTTCCAAACTGGGCATCAGTCATGAGGAGATGCGCGTTGAGGTCACGATTGGCGTTCAACAGCCTGAGAAGGTTGATTGTGATCTTGTCGCCTCGGATCTGCCGCGGGGCCGCGCCTCGGTTCGGGCGGTCAAAGGGGGACTGGATGTCGAGGATGCCGAGGCGGGTACCCGGCATGTCGTAGCCACTGCTGCAGTTGAGGCTTATCTGCCTGATCTCGCAGGTAAATTCGTCGAAAGCTGAAAAAGAAAAAGCCGCTCAATCGAGCGGCTCATCTTATAAGTGTTCAAATCCTGGATCAGAACTTGGAGATATCAGCGCGGGTCAGCCCGACGTCTTCCAGCTGCTCGTCGCTCAGTTGCGACAGTTCGTTGCGTGTCTGATATGATTTGTACCATTCGACAACGTTTTCGAATGCATGAGAGAATGCGTCCACTGCGTGCAGGATGGTGACTGCTCCGCGCGGCGCATGGGTTTTTGCGATTGCGTTTGCCATGTGCTTAGTCCTTTTAACAGAAACAGCCGACCCGTTGTCGGTTGTAAGCCTCATGTAACTCCGGCGGCTGAGTCTCACAAATGCTGACTCAACAGCCCCGGTTTGCGTTTACTGCATATCTTTTGGGCATTTTTAGAACCGGTTGCGCAGAACCCGTGCCCGGCCCATATATGGCAGCACGGATAACGGAGGCATTCATGGCAGACAGCGATTTTCCCGGATGGCACGGCACCACTATTATTGGCGTCAAGAAGGGCGGGCAGGTTGTCATCGCCGGGGACGGGCAGGTCAGCCTGGGCCAAACCGTGATCAAGGGCACTGCGCGAAAGGTGCGTCGCCTGACACCGGGCGGGTTCGAAGTGGTCGCCGGATTCGCCGGATCTACGGCGGATGCGTTCACGCTGCTGGAACGTCTGGAAGCCAAGCTTGAGGCGACGCCCGGCCAACTGGCGCGTGCTTCGGTCGAGCTGGCCAAGGACTGGCGCACCGACAAGTATCTGCAGAAGCTCGAGGCGATGCTGATTGTGACCGACGGCAAGGATCTGCTCGTGATCACTGGGGCAGGGGACGTGCTTGAGCCGGAACACAACGTCGCTGCAATCGGGTCGGGCGGCAACTTTGCCCTGGCGGCGGCCCGTGCGATGATGGATAGCGACAAACCAGCCGAGGATGTGGCGCGTGAAGCTATGGCAATTGCTGCGGATATCTGCGTGTATACCAACGGCAATCTGACGGTTGAGACGATCGGGTCATGAGTGCGGTTCTGGCAGCGATATTTGGTGGGCTGATTGGCGGTATTGTTGGGCCGATTGTGCTTGAGGAATATCGGAACCGGAAGCACGCCAAGACATGGAAAGAGCCTCGCAAGAAGCTGCTTGAGTCCATGTTGAGGGATACCAAATACAAGTTCAAAACTCTGGAACGGCTCAGCAGAACAATTGGCTGTACCGAAGATCATACACGCTCGCTATTGATCGAGCTGGAAGCCAGAGGCGCTGTTTCAAAGAAGACCAAAAAGGAAATTTGGGCACTGATAGAGCGCGCGCCATTACAGGAAAGCCAGCGCAAACTTGACGAAGAAGAAATTGAGGAAGAGCAGGAGTAGGTGACCCCCTCCGCTCTATCGGCTGCTCTTTACGCCAATAGCGCTTTGATCTCTTTACCCTTCCACCTCAGATGCATCCCGATCAGGCCCATCAGGGCAGTGACGATGACAATGTAGTAGGGGACGCGGATGTCGATGCTCATCAATCCGCCTCCGATCAGGGACATGATACCGCCTGCTAGGCAGAACACGGCTGTGGTCACGCCCATGACCCAGCCCTGATCCGTTTCGGCAACGCTGGATGAGAACAGGCCTAGCAGCGTCGGGTAAGAAACGCCGAAGAAGAAGTAGAAGAAAAAGACCGGAATATAGCTCAGCACCCCGCTGGGGCTGAATGCGAAGGCAAAGCCACAGATCACCATGGTGACCAATGAGGTGTAGATGATCTGGTGCTTGCTGAACCTCTCTTGCGCTGGTTTCACAAGGAAGGTGCTGGAAAAGGCCAGCGCAACGCCAATGACCACCATCGCCATGCTGCCCCCTATTACGCCATAACCCCACGCGCTGGTCAGGAAGTTGTCGACGAATACATAGAAAGTAACGTTGGCGACCATGAACAGGGCATAAACTGGCATGATTTTTAGAACCAGCGGGTGTTCGCGCACAGCTATGAGGCTGTCGGTTATGTCGCGGGGGCGGAAGACGAAGGGTTCGCGCTCGGTTCTGGTATCCTTGAAGAACGCGGTCACAAGAAAGATTGCAATCAGGACCAGTACAAACGCCCCGTAGAAAGGCGTTTTCAATGTCGCCGCGCTGCCCAATAAGGCTGCATCGGACAGAACCGCGCCTATGATCGGTCCTCCGACCAAGCCAAAGCTGACACCGGTCACAATATAACCCATGTTGCGGTCGCGGTCGGCAGCGTCGGTGCTGCCATCGATCATTGCCGCCTGCGCAATGGGCTGATTGCCGGCGGTAAATCCGGTGATCGACCGGCCGATGATCAGCAATAGCAGGCTGTTAAGATAAAGCGCGGCGATCGTCAGGGCGTAACCGACCAACGCCCCGGTCAAACAGACCAGAAGAGCATTCTTGCGCCCGATAGAGTCAGAAACTTTCGAGACATAGACCACCCCCAGAAACCAAGACAGGAAGAAGCAGCCAATCACCAGACCATAATAAAAGTGCCTTGTGCCCATGGCCGTGCTTTCCGGCAAGAAGCCGGACTTCGTTTCCATGATCAGGGAGTTGATGATGGGAAACACCAGCCCTTGTCCGATCAGGTCAACAAAGACCACAAACAGCAGGGTGATCTTGGCAATCTTGGTCATGAAAACGCCCCCAGTTCCAATATCTTGGGGCGAGTGTAACAGACAGTTGCCCTGTCACCTAACGGCGTGTCAGAGGCCGGAAAGCCCGACCCCTGAAGGGTGTGATTACTTCAACGAAGCAACTCCCAGCGGGACGCCGGCAACCTCGCACCAAATGTAAACTTCGTTGTAGCCCGAGACATCCATGGTTGGTGGCACGGCATAGGATTGCTTGCCGGTCAGGTGCAGCAGCGCGCCCAGTTTGCTGTCTGGGGCGTATGTGCCGTCCTTGCCAAATGCGACACGCGGGTCGGGGCCGTTGTCCAGCGAAAAGTCGTCGCCCAGTTCAACGATGTAACGCTCGCCATCTTTGACCAGTTTTACCGAACCGGTAGTGACGTGGTTCGAGCGGCCTTCAAATGTGCCTTTCTTTTTTGCGCCACCGGCCAGGGCAGCGGTGGTGCCGACCAGAGACAGGGCCGCGCCGGTAGCTGCAGCTTTCACAAAAAGCGAACGACGAGTCATCATGATGAGGTATCTCCCTAATGTCATACGGACGCAGAGTCCGTCGCGAAAGGTTATGCCGCAGACGCTGTGCATCTGGCGATTCACATCACCACGAAATTCCGTGTGCTGCCCGTGAGTTGCCGTGATCTTCTCGTGATCGGCTTGTGTTTTCGCGCCGTATGATTAGGTTCCGCTGCGAAACATACGGATAGAACACATATGACCGACCTGACCCCGCGCGAGATTGTCTCGGAACTGGACCGCTTTATTATCGGGCAGAAAGACGCGAAACGCGCCGTCGCCGTGGCGCTACGCAACCGCTGGCGGCGCAAGCAGTTGCCAGATGACATCCGCGATGAGGTCTATCCAAAAAACATTTTGATGATCGGACCCACCGGCGTTGGCAAGACCGAGATCAGCCGCCGTCTGGCCAAACTGGCCCGCGCACCCTTCATCAAGGTTGAAGCCACCAAATTCACCGAGGTCGGCTATGTCGGTCGGGACGTTGAACAGATCGTGCGTGATCTGGCTGACGCCGCAATCCTGCAAACCCGCGAGTATATGCGCGAGGATGTCAAAGCCCGCGCCCATCAGGCCGCCGAGGATCGCGTGATCGAGGCGATTGCTGGAACCGACGCCCGCGAAGCGACACGCGAGATGTTCCGTAAGAAGCTGAAAGCGGGTGAGCTGGACGATACCGAAATCGAGTTGGAACTGTCCGATACCACGAACCCGATGCCAATGTTCGATATTCCGGGCCAGCCGGGTGGTCAGATGGGGATGATGAATCTGGGTGATATCTTCGGCAAAGCCTTCGGTGGACGGACCGTCAAGAAACGCATGACTGTCGCTGAAAGCTATGAGGCGTTAATTGGGGAAGAGGCCGACAAGTTGCTGGATGATGAAACCGTCAACCGTGTGGCTTTGGAATCGGTCGAACAGAACGGCATCGTGTTTCTGGATGAGATCGACAAAGTCTGCGCCCGATCCGATGCGCGCGGAGGCGATGTCAGCCGGGAAGGGGTTCAGCGCGACCTGCTGCCTCTGATCGAGGGCACCACTGTCAGCACCAAACATGGCCCTGTGAAAACCGACCATATCCTTTTCATCGCATCCGGTGCGTTTCACATCGCCAAGCCCTCGGACCTGCTGCCAGAACTTCAGGGCCGCTTGCCGATACGCGTGGAACTGCGCGCCCTGACAGAAGAGGATTTCGTACGTATCCTGACCGAGACCGACAACGCTCTGACCCTGCAGTATACTGCCCTGATGGGCACTGAAGAGGTCACGGTCAGTTTCACCGAAGATGGGATCGCAGCCTTGGCCCGGATTGCGGCGGATGTGAACCAAAGCATCGAGAATATCGGTGCGCGGCGGCTTTACACGGTGATGGAGCGCGTGTTCGAAGAGCTTTCGTTCACCGCACCGGATCAGGCAGGGGCTGAGATCACCGTCGATGCAGGTTTCGTGAACGACAATCTTGGCGAACTGACAAAATCCACAGACCTCAGCCGTTACGTTTTGTAACAGGTGCCAGCCGGATTTTGCCAATGAGTCCTGCCCTTAGGCTGGACGCGGGGCGGGAATACGGTAGCGTAGCCCTGTAACTTCACAGGGGCAGAGCGTGCTGCGCTATTTCATCATCATTGTGACGCTGTCTGTGCTGACCGCCTGTGCGGATCGGTCTATCACAGAGATCACACCCGAAGCCCTTAGGGTCGGCACCCCCGCCACGGTCTTTGCCGCCACTACCCGTGCGCGCGAGCCGGATGGCAGCTACGGCGCTAACCGTGCCGAGGCATTGCGTTACCTTGAGATGACCGTCTCGATTCCGCCGTCGCACACGCCGGGTGAACTCAATTTCTCATACGCGAACCCGAATCCGAACAAACAGTTTGTCGTGGCGGATGTTACCGAGTTCTCGGGTCCGCAGGATCTGAAGTCCCGTCTGCGTGGCGTGGATGACGTGGTCATCTTTGTTCACGGGTATAACGCCACGCAGACTGAGACCGCATTTCGGGCCGCTCAGCTGAGCCATGATATCGGTATCCCCGGAACCATTCTGATTTATTCCTGGCCCAGTAAGGCGCGCGGCACCGGTTACGCCTATGATCTGGACAGTATGCTGTTTGCCCGAGACGGGCTGGAACAGACCATTAGACTGCTCAAATCAATGGGCGTAAAGCGGGTTGTACTGATAGCGCATTCGATGGGCAGCGCCCTATCGATGGAGATGATGCGGCAAGCCGAACTACGCGAGCCGGGGTGGGCAAGCCGCAATCTTGAGGGGGTCATCCTGATCTCACCTGATCTGGATGTGGATCTGTTCCGATCCCAGATGAACAGCATCAAGAGCCCGCCCGATCCGTTTGTGGTGATGGTGTCCCAGAAGGACAAGATTCTGAACCTGTCGGCTCGGCTGCGCGGCACCGCGGACAGTCAGAGGTTGGGTAATATCAGTTCGGTCGACGCGTTGGCCGAATATCCGATCAGCGTGATCGACACGACTGCATTCAACAGCGATGCGGGATCATCTCATTTCGTGGCGGCAACGTCTCCGGCGCTGCTGGCCATTCTCAGTTCGGTCCGCCGGGTCAGCAACACCTTTGGCCCCGACCGGCCTGGCATCGATGTCCTTGTCCCACCCAGCGAGCGCAGCGCAGATGGCGCGACCGAGATTGTGCTGACCGAGACCGGGCAGGCGCAGGTCAGCGCGCCCTGATCAGGCACGCATTCGATGATCGGGGTCCAGCGATGGGATCGCATCCAGCAACCGCTTGGTATAGTCTTGCTTGGGTGCGGCAAACAGTTCGCGCGTCGGGGCGCTTTCAACGATCTTGCCGTGATACATCACGACCACAAAATCGCAGGTATGGGCCACAACCGACAGATCGTGGCTGATGAACATGAAGGTCAGGCCCATATCTCGCTGAAGGGATTTCAGCAGGTTCAGGATATCCGCCTGAATCGACACGTCCAGCGCCGCCACGCATTCATCGGCAACTACAAAACGCGGGTTGCAGGCCAGAGCCCGCGCGATAGAAATCCGCTGACGCTGACCGCCCGAAAACGCGTGCGGGTAGCGTCGCAGATGTTCAAGGTTCAACCGGCATTTGCCCGCAATCTCGCGAACCCGCGCATCGGTTTCCTCACGCGATGCGGTCAGGCCCATCACATCCAGCGGTTCGGCTATGATATCACGCACGGTCATCCGAGGACTAAGCGCCGCGTAAGGGTCCTGAAAAATCAACTGAGCCCGACGGCGATAGGACTTGAGATCGGTTGCTGACATTTTGGTCAGATCGAACTGCTCTTCACCATCATCATAGCTTGCGCTACCGCTGGTGATTGGAACCGCATTCAGCAATGCGCGGCCAAGTGTTGTCTTGCCCGAGCCGGACTCGCCGACCACCCCAACAAAAGCCCCTCGCGGGATTTCGATCGAGACGTTGTCGACCGCCTTCAGCGTGCGCTTATTAAACAACCCGCCACCAAGGGGAAATTCGACCGACAGGTTTTCGGTTTTGATCAGTGCATTTGTCATGGCTGGCCTGGCACGTCTTCGGGGAAAATGGCTGCGAAATGGCCGGGGCTGACCTCGGTCAAGGGTGGGCGTTCCGTTTCATATCGCGATCCGGGTTTGAGTTCCGGGTTGCGTGGATGGAACACGCAGCCTGATGGCCGCTCCAGAGGTGAGGGGATATCGCCGGGGATCGGGGTTAGCGGTGCGTCCAGATCATCGAGTTTGGGTAACGCGTTCAGCAGGCCACGCGTATAGGCATGTGCCGGATGGCGGATCACCTCACGCACAGGTCCGCTTTCCATGATCCGACCCAGATACATCACCGCAACCCGGTCGGCGGTTTGGGCGACGACGCTTAGGTCATGGGTGATGAAGACGATACCCATGCCGAACTCGGCCACCAGATCCTTCATCAGATCCAAAACCTGAGCCTGAATGGTCACGTCCAGCGCCGTTGTCGGCTCATCCGCGATCAGCAGTTTGGGCTTGGTCGAAAGCGCCATGGCGATCATCGCCCGCTGACGCATCCCGCCCGACAATTCGAAAGCGTACTGGTTGAACCGGGCCGCTGGTTCAAGGATACCCACTCGGTCCAGCATTTCGATCGATAGTTCTTTGGCCTGCTTTTTGCTGAGGTCCGTGTGGATCAGCAACTGTTCAACCATCTGCTTGCCGATAGTGATCGCGGGGGCAAAGCTGGCCATCGGCTCTTGGAAGATCATACTGATCGCCCCGCCGCGCACAATCTCCATGTCCCTGGGCCGCTTCAGCGCCATGATATCAACCGGGCCGCTGTCGAGATGCAGATCGATCCGGCTTTCCGGCGCATAGATCGCGTTGGGTGGATTTAGTTTCATCAGTGACTTTGCCGTCACTGATTTTCCCGATCCACTTTCGCCGACCAGCCCGAGCACCTCGCCTGGGGCGAGTGAAAACGAAACATCCTCAACCGCCGTGATCAACCCTTCATCGGTTTTGAACTGAACGGACAGGTTTTCGACATCGATCAGGCTCATTTGCGGGTCTCCGAATAAGGATCAGCCGCATCGCGCAGGCCATCGCCAACGAACACGAAAGACATCACGAGAACGACAAAGAAGATGACCGGGATGAAATACCATTGGTAATTCAGCAGAACATCCGCCTTGGTCACATTCTGCAACATCACGCCAAGTGAGTTGACCGGATCTTTCAGCCCCAGCCCGATAAAGCTGAGCGCGGTTTCGCTGAGGACCATATAGGGGAACGAGATCACCAGATCGACGATGATGTAGCTGGTGAAGCTGGGCAGCAGGTGACGCCGGATGATGTGGCCCGGCGACGCGCCGCACAGTTTCGCCGCAAGCACGTATTCCTGATTGCGTTCCGTTAGCAGATGGGTACGCACCCGCCGCGCCAGCGTCGGCCAGCCGACCAGTCCCAATATGGCCGTTATCACGAAAAACCGTGTCTCGGCCGACCACTCCGGCGGGATGAAGGCAGCAATCGCCATGAAAAGGGGTATGGCCGGAACCGTTCGGATCGCGTCGGTGATCATCTGGATCACACTATCGACCATTCCGCCATAGTATCCGGCGACCCCCCCGATCGCGAGCGCCAGTACGAATGAGATCATGACCCCAAGCGTTCCAACCTGCAGCGACGTCCAAACAGCATGCAGCGTGCGGCTGAAGATATCCTTGCCGGCACTGTCGGTTCCGAACAGATGAACATAGCCCTCATCGGCGCCAAACAGGTGGATATCACCGGGGATGAAGCCAAACAGCTTGTATTTATCGCCCCGAACAAAGAACTGGATATATCGGCGTTCATCCTCGTTCACTTTCTCGACCCAGCGGAAATTGGTCGCCAACGAGCGTTCGCGGGTTACCCCGTGCAGGAACGGGCGGATCGAGCAGCCATTCTTGTCGCAGAATTTTGGAATCTGCGGGGCACCGTTCAGATAGTCTTTGTCACGCCCTGCCGCGGTCGGATCATATGGCGAAAGGAACGGGGCGAAGATACCCGACAGGATCAGCACAACCAGAACAGTGGCTGCAATCATTGCCGCGCGCTGTTTCTTGAACCTTGCCCAGATCAACTGACGTTGCGAGGCGGTGAAATAGGCTTCTTTCGCCTTTTGGTTGGTGGATGTCACGCTCATCTGGTCACCTGAGAATACTCTTGCGGACGCGCGGGTCGATGGCCGCAAGCAGAATGTCTGTGAAGAAATTCAACGTCACGATGGAAGCGGTCAGCAGAAAGATGATGGCCCCTGCAAGTTGCTGGTCATTGGACCGTGCCAGCGCTTCCAACAACAGCGCCCCGGCTTCGGTCAATGTCAGGATCAGCGCCACAATGGGGAGTTCGTTGAAAATCCGGTTCAGGTCAAAGCCAAGGCTGTTGACGATCGGCCCCAACGCATGACGGGCCGGATAGCGCCACAGCAGGCGACGGCCATAAATGCCTCGCGCGGCAGCGGCTGTAACGTATAGCTTGCCGATCTCATCCGACATCAACGCGCGAACGGTTTGCAGCGCAAAGGCGGTGGCCGACCAGCCAAGAATGAAGATTGGCAGCCAAGCGTGTTTCAGCAAGTCCAGAAACTTGCCCCATGACCATGGCGCTTCTTTGTACTCGGGCGAGAACAAGCCCGTTAGCGTCTCGCCGAAATAGACGGTCGAAACCAGCATCACCATCAGGGCCAGCAGGAAGTTCGGCATCGCCAAACCCAGATAGCTGACTATCCGCAGCGAGTTGTTCAGTACCGCACTGCGCGAGGCGGCAGAAATGATGCCCACAGGGATTGCAATGGCATAAGCCAGCGTCAAAGCGCCAAGGCAGATCCACAGCGACAGCCAGAACTTGTCGCCCAGCAGCTGTGCAATATTCACCCGCAGGATGCAGCTTTCGCCGAAATCGCCACGAAACGCCCCTGACAACCAGGTGGCCCATCGGGTCAGGAACGGTTGATCCAACCCCAGTCGGGCGCGTTCTGCTGCAACGTCAGCAACGGTGATCGCGGACCCTTGGGTGTTTTTATACGCCAAATAGCGCTCGGCACAGTCACCGGGCACCAGTTCCATCAGTGAAAAAACAATCAGCGATACGATGACCAAAGTGACCAACGCCATAACCGCCCGGGTGGCGGCAAATCTGCAGAATTGCAACATATCTGTCCCCGCGGGATGCGCGAAGGCGGGCGCGGGCGCCCACCTTCTTATCTTATCAACCTTATTCGCTCAGCCACCACTGGGCGGGGCGGTAAGGATAGGTCCGATAGAACTCGTAAGACTGCGTTTTGAACTCGGTAAAGTTCTGCAGGTTGTTCGAGTGATAGATCGGGGCAGGAGCATTCACGGTACCCAGGAACAGCAGCTCGCCGGTCATGATCTCGACCATCTTCTGCGCGGCGGATACTGACGCATCAGAGCCGGGTGCACTGGACTGATAGGTGTCCAATGCAGCCTTCAGATCCGCGACCCAAGCCGGCGGTTCAACACCGTTTTCACCGTTTGAGCTGATGTATTCAGCCCAGAGCATACCTGTACGTACGTCGAAATAGCCATCAAACGGAGGCACCCAGATCTCGCTGTCCCCGAGGATCGACCCGGCTGGCTGGCTCTTCAGCCATAGGCCCATATCCAGCGAGTTGGCCGTTTGTGCGGCGCGGAATTCGTCGGATGTCACCTCTTTGATCGCGGTGTTGACGCCAACGTCTTTCCAGTTCTGAGCAATCAGTTCCACCAGTTGCGCCGAAGCTGGCTGGGTCGAGAACTGCCAATCCAGAACAAACGGATCACCATTCGGCAAGTCGCGGAAGCCATCACCGTCCTTGTCGACAAGACCTACTTCTTCCAGCAGCGCATTGGCGCGCTCTGCGTCGAATTCGATCTCATGGTTCGACCATTTTTCGTCGATGAAATCGGGACGTGGCGAGAAGCCGATGTACTGTGTCGGTGTTCCCAGACCAAAAGCCACAACCTCGTTCAGCTGGTTGCGATCCATAGCAACAGACATCGCAGTTCTGAACCGGATATCGTTAAAGATCGCGCGCTTGGCCTCGTCTTCTGCGGTCACGTTGAAGGTCAGAACCGGATAGCCGATCGAAGGCTTCACCTCGACCGTGTAGTTACCGTTCTCCTGACCTTCGAGCAGCACCGGAGCGGATGTCAGGTTAACACCTTGCGATTTGTAATCGACCTCACCATTCAGCAACTTAAGGGTGCGAACTTCTTCGTCCGGAACGTAAGTTTCATCCATTTCCGAAATGTAGGGAAGCTGGTTACCCTGCGTATCGACCTGGAAGAAATAGGGGTTGGCCACGTAGTGACGACCCTCGGTGCTCTCCTTCACAAGGATATGGCTCTCCAGTGTCGGCATGGTGTCGGTGGGAAGACCCGCCAGTTTGTCACCGGCTGTCAGCATCGGAGATGGCGTATCCATCCAGTCCGAGTTGCCATAATAGGCCTTGATCAGCTCGTACCCGTTTTCATAACCAAGCGCCTGCGCGTTGGCGTCGGCGTTGTCATCCAGCGCCGGGTGGAACTTTTCAAAGAAATGCTTGGGCTGGTAGGGCTGCACATAGGTGAACGAGAATGTCTCAGTCAGGCCAGGCTTGGGCGCGGCAAGGGTAAAGCGGACAGTGGTGTCGTCCAGCGCTTCGACCTTCATGGGCTCACCGCCCGCCAGCGCATAATCCTTCGCTTCGGCGATGACATTGGTGTCCATCATCAGATTGTCGTACCAGAACACAACATCTGCTGAGGTGAACGGTGCACCGTCCGACCATTTGTGACCTTCGCGCAAGGTCACGGTAAGCACGGTGAAGTCATCGTTCCATTCCCAGGATTTCGCCACGTTGGGCACCAAGGTCTGCAGGTCGTCGGAATAGCGGAACAGGTTGACGTGACGCACCGAAAGGAAGTCCGAGGTGCCGCTTTCTGTGGCGTTGGAGAGCGCGTCCAGAACACCGCCATACTGACCTATCGAGTCATAGGGTACGATGACCAACGGGTCGGCCGGCAGACGATCTGCCACGGCCGCAAGATCGCCATTGCCACGGATCATGCCGTTCAGATCCCCAATAGCCGGGTTTTCGGCAAAGCTGAGCGTACAGTTTGCAGCTGATTGAAACTCGGACAGATCAAACTGCTGAGGATAAGCACCTGCTGCGACGCCCTGCATATCCGCGACGGTTGCAGCAGGACAATTGGCCCAGGCCGCGCCCCCGATTGTGGCAAAGGCCACACCTGACATAAGAAGCTTTTTCATGTTTTCTCCCTAGGTTTTGTTTATTTCGTTTTGCGTTTCCGAGAGCCCGATTTGCCCGCTTTGCTTTCGGAGGTTTCTTTGTTCTTTTTTTGCTTCCGGGGCTCTATTTCATCTGGCCCGGATTTGACATCGTATTGCGATGCAATGTGCACTTGGACCCCAGCTTGCTTGAGAACGGGTGCAAACGCATCGGGTGGCGCGATATCGGTCACCAGATCCGTCACCTTGTCGAACGGGCAAGACACGTTGGCCGCCTTTGCACCGAATTTAGTGTGGTCCGCTGCAACGATCATGCGATGCGTGTTCCCTTGCAGCGCACGGGTCAGATCCGCCTCCAGCGGGTTCGAGGCCAATACGCCTCCAACCAGCGACAGTGCATCCGCGCCGCAGATCACCGCGTCATAGCTGTACTGACACGCCAGTTCTTCAGCCGCACGGCCAAAACTGCCTCGCTCGGACCGGATTACTTCGCCCCCTGCCAGAACGGCGCGCGTGCCATTGTGATCGGCCAGGGATGCGACAACTGACAAAGAGTTGCTAACGACGGTCAAACCCCGCAGCTCACGTAGTTGCTCGGCCACATGAGTCATGGTCGAGCCAACGGTGATGAACAACACCATCTCGTCCTCAAGCAACCCGCAGACCCGCTTGGCGATGTTGGTTTTCTCGTCGGCATTATACTCCAACGCGCCCGAAAACATCGGTGTATCCTGCGCCCGAGACAGAAATGTGCCGCCATGCACACGCTCAACCTTGTTCGCGCGCGCCAGTGCCTTGACCAAACGACGCACAGTTTCCTCAGAGACGTCCATGATCTGGGCGATCTGAGTGTTGCGCGCTGACCCCCCCAGCCGCGCAAGGACATCCAGCAGCTCTCGGCCACGATGTGGGATGGTTACGCTATCATCATCCATTTTCAGACTCGGTCACATTTTCGCGCAAAAATCCACAATAAATGTAAATCTTTTGCGACAATTTTGGTTTTTTTGCCTTTTCCGGTCAACATGGCACAGCAAACCTGCAGTTTCATGCGGCGTGACAGGTGGATTTCAGATCTCTTGCAAGAATCATTCAACTCATCCCAGCATGTGTTCATGACGACAATGCGATCAGCGTCACGCCTGCAGCCATCATCACGGCTGCCAGAAGGCGTCGCATGGGATTGCCTTCACCCAGGAACAGAAATCCGATCAGGGCCGCGAAGATCACTGAAGTTTCGCGTAAGGCTGACACGACGCCAAGCGGAGCGAAATTCTTGGCATAAAGCACTAGGCCGTAAGCCGTCATCGACACCATTCCGCCTGCAATCCCAATCGCCCAGATGCGCAGAGGCAAATCAAGCACACGCGCGCCTCGTCGTAGCGCGACAAAGCCCACAACAAAGATATGCAGAACCGAATGCCAGGCCCAATAACTCAGGATGTTGCCTGACACCCGCACGCCCAGGCCATCCACAAGCGAGTAGATGGAAATAAAGCAGCCCGTTCCCAATGCGAAAACAAGCGATGCCCTACCGACCCCTTGCCTCAAAACCGACCAGCTGGACAGTTGAATGCCGGTGGCAATCACCGCGATCCCAATCCAGGCCTGCGTCGGCAGATGTTCGCCCGCAAATATCACGGCCCAAAGAGCGACCAGCGCAGGAACCACACCGCGCGCGATCGGGTACACCACACTGAGATCACCATGCCGGTAGGCCTGATTCAGCATGTAGAAATATCCGAAATGAACAACGGTCGAACCTGCCAGATATGGCAGGCTCTCGACATTCGGGAGCGGCAGAACCGCCACCATCAGCGCCCCCGGGATAACATGCCCCAGTGCAACCAGACCCAGCGTGACCGTTCGGTCAGCGGCCGTTTTTACAACCGTGTTCCAGATCGCATGCAGTAACGCGGCCGCAAGGATTATGAGAACGATTTCAGCGCTCACTGTCAGATCGCCGTATTAAACAGCTCAGTGATGTTTTGTTGGTTGAGTTGGATCGGATTCCCTCCGCATGAGGGGTCGATGATTGCGCCTTGGACCAGTTCGGGGATGGCGGCTTTGGTGACGCCGAGGTCGGAGAGATTG
>NZ_JBQFPG010000009.1:0-168738 GCF_056534355.1 Ruegeria sp. D7 | reverse complement strand
AAGGATACTGAACAGGCATCTCCCATCCCGCAAAATCAACCAACTTACCCCCCAACTCAACATGCAAAGCGTAAAGAGGCGTGCGTTTTAAGGATGAAGTCATGGTGGCCACCTGCTTTGTATCAGTTACCCAGAAACGTTCCTGTCAGTCTGACCCAAGCTGCACAGATTGCAACGATTCAGCCTAGGATTTCAGCAGATCGGCTCGATCACGGCAGAACAGTATACGGGTGCATGCATCAATAATGTTCCTATAGGAAACTTTTTTCCGTTAGGCAACACTCCTTGTTCGAAGTCGGTAAAACTGCGCCGAGCACCCACCCATCGCTGGTGGACATCCCCGATAGTAACTTGGTTTCGCGTGGAAAATCATGAAATGGTCTTCAACTTACCTTCATTCCTCAAGGGAATGAACTGCGCGATCAAGCACCCTGAGACCCGCAACCAAATCCTCTTCGGCTGTGTCTTCGGCAAAATCGTGGCTGATTCCGTCAATCGACGGGACAAAGAGCATCGCAACCGGCATCAGGCGCGAGACATTGGTGGCATCGTGGAGCGCTCCGGATGGCATATTGCGCCAACGCCCAGGCGCAATGGCCTGCGCGCCGCTTTCCAGCGCACCGCGCAAAACCGGGTCCATGCTGACGGGCTCTAACCCCAGCATCGGGCCGTAGGTTAGTGTTATGCCCTGCTCTTCGGCAATCTGCTGTGCGGTCGCGCGAATGATGTCTTCCATACGCACCAGACGCTCAGGATCGCCGTCGCGCCATTGCATCGAAAACCGCACCCGTCCCGGCACGATAGAGGACGCATTGGGGTGAACATCAACACGCCCGATGGTCCAGACGGTTTGCGGCGTGACCACATTACGGAACCGGTCACTGAGGCGCGTGTTGAACAGCGACAGGGCCTGAAACGCGTCACGTCGCAAATGCATTGGCGTGGTTCCAGCATGGTTTTGCTGGCCTTGGAAGGTGATGACCATATCGCGGATGCCGACGATATCGGTGACAACGCCGATCTGTTCACCGGCTGCATACAGTGCCGGGCCCTGTTCGATGTGCATTTCGATGAAGCCGCTGAACCGGACAGGATCAACAAAGCCCTGCGACTTCTTTGCCATTTCAGCCCGCGCACTGCCAAAGGTGACGCCTGAGCCATCAATCAGCACGTCCGCCTGTTCCAAAGATAATCCACCTGACCAGACCGCCGATCCAGTGGTGACGCCGAACCGCCCCTCCTCGTCCTGAAAACTGACGACCGAGATGGGTCGATCACTAGAACGCGCGATTTCCAGTGCCACAATGACACCCAGGGCTCCGTCCAGCCAACCGCCCTCGGGCTGGCTGTCGGAATGCGAGCCCATCAGCAATGATCGGCCTTCAGCCAACCCGAACAGGTTTCCAACCGGGTCGACATGCGGAGTCAGGCCAGCCTCGGTCATGCGCCCGGCGAGCCACTGGCGCGCGGCGATATCAGCTTTGGAATAGGCGGGGCGGACGACGCCCTTGCCGACGCCCGAAGCCCCGAATGAACGCAGCGTGTGTAGATCGGTCAGAAACCGTGTGTGATCGACAGCCATGGGTCCTCCTTGTCGGGGTGACCATAGCGGTAAACTTCGCCTGACATAGGAGTTTTTTCGGGCCCGCGTGAAAGCCCTCTGGTCCCGGCCCCGAACCTGCCCTAAGACGTCAACGCAAGAGGGATCATCATGTCACATATCACATTAGTGCGCCACGGGCAGGCCAACACAACCGCACGGGATGAGCTGAGCTATGACCGGCTGAGCGAACTGGGTCACCAACAGGCCCGTTGGCTGGGCGCGCATTTGCGCGATACCCGCCTGCATTACCCTCGGGTTTATTGCGGCACACTCAACCGGCACGTGGAAACTGCGGCCAGCATGGGGCTGCCGCAGCCAACTCGGGATGCGCGGCTGAATGAGATCGAGTATTTCACCCTCGCCCAGTTATTCCAACAGCAGCACGGGGTTGAAATACCAACCGACCGCGAAGGCTTTGTCGAGCACTTGCCCCGCACCTTTGCCGCCTGGTCCCGGGGCGAGATCGAAGATACGCCGGAATCCTTTGCGGAGTTCGAGACTCGCGTTCGCGACGCTCTGCGAGAGATAGGTACCGAAGGCGGTCCGGCAATTGTCGTGACCTCGGGCGGGCTGATCTCGATGGTGGTGCGGCAGGCGATGGGCTTGGATATCCCATCAATGGCGCGGGTGGCGCTTGCCATCATGAACACGTCGATGCATCGTCTGCACCCGATTGGCGCGCAGCTAAGTCCGGTTCTGTTCAACGCAGTGCCCCATCTGGAAGCGCCAGACCGTCAGTTCGCGCAGACCCATCTGTAAGGAGGCTACAATGCAACTTTATTATGCCCCCCACACAATCTCGGTCGCCGTGGCAATTGCGCTGGAAGAGGCCGGGCTTGAGTATGAGGCCATCCAACTGGACTTTGCCGGAGGTGAGCAAACCAAACCCGCCTATAAGCAGATCAATCCAAAAGGTCGGGTCCCGGCACTGGTTGTGGATGGCGGCATTCTGACCGAAACCGGAGCGTTGCTGGAATACATTGCCGCTAAAGCGCCCGAGGCGGGATTGGTGCCATCAGATCCGGTTATGGCGGCGCGGATGCGAGAGGCGATGTTTTATCTCGCCTCGACCATGCATGTGAACCATGCCCACAAGATGCGCGGGCCCCGTTGGGCAGACAAGAAATCCAGCTGGAAAGACATGAAGGACAAAGTCGCGCAAAACATGACTGAGTCCTGCGCATATATCTCGTCGAACGGGTTGCGTGGGCCGTTTGTTTTGGGCGAGGCGTTCTCGCTGGCCGACGCGTACCTGTACGTGGTTTGCAGCTGGCTGGAGGGCGACGGTGTTGACGTCTCGGCCTTTCCAAAGATCATCGCCTTCCGCGAAGCGATGGAGGCGCGTCCCTCGGTACAGGCGGTACGCGCTGCCGGTATGCTCTGACAAAAGGAATTGGAATGACACATCTCTGGGTCCGGGCAGAACAGCGCCCGAACGAGGAACGGGTCGGGCTGACCCCCGAAGGCACTGCCGCGTTGATCGCGGCAGGCATCCGCGTGACGGTCGAGGAAAGTTCCGTCCGCGCCATCGCAATTGATGGCTACAAGGACGCGGGCTGTGAAATCGCGGCTGAGAATTCCTGGCCCAATGCCCCGCTGGACGCGATCATCTTTGGCCTCAAGGAGCTGCCCGAGGACGGCACGCCCCTGCCCCACCGCCATATCATGTTCGGCCATGCCTATAAGGGGCAACATGCAGGACGCGCGCTTTTGCAGCGGTTCAAGGCTGGCGGCGGCACACTTTATGATCTGGAGTATCTGGTCGAGGAAAACGGCCGCCGGGTTGCCGCTTTCGGCTATTGGGCTGGGTACGCGGGGGCTGCCGTGACGCTCAAGACATGGGCGGCCCAGCAACGAAATGAAGAATGCCCGCCGGTTGGTGTTTATAAGAACAAAGACACATTGAATGCCGAATTGCTGGCCGAGCTGGACTCCACCGGCGCCGACCGTCCCCGCGCCATCGTCATCGGTGCGTTGGGCCGTGTTGGCACAGGCGCGGCTGATCTCTGCGAGGCAATGGGCGTCAGCGTTACCAAGTGGGACATGGCCGAAACCGCCCGCGGCGGACCATTCCCAGAAATCCTCGACCACGACCTGTTCCTGAACTGTATCTTCGCTCGTCCCGGCACACCGGTCTTTGTCCCACGGTCAGCGCTGACCACCTCGCGGAACCTTACAGCTATCGGCGATGTGGCCTGCGACCCGGATAGCGATTACAACCCAGTGCCGGTCTATGACCGCGCGACCACATGGGATGCCCCCGCCTTGCGCGTGGCCACCGATCCGGTGATGGATGTTATGGCGATCGACAACCTGCCGTCGATGCTGCCTGTCGAAAGTTCCGAGGACTACGCGGCGCAATTACTTCCGTCGTTGTTGACCCTCACCGATCTGGATAGCGGCGTCTGGGGCCGGGCAGAAGCAACTTACAAAACTCATATTGAAGGGATCTGAGCGATGACGATTCACTGGTGCGGCACCGGCCTGTCGGCCATCCCCGGCCTGCGCCGTCTTATTGAAGGCGGGCACAAAGTCACTGTCTGGAACCGGACCATTGAGAAGGCCAAGACAGAGGTCGGTGACCTCACCGACGACATCCGCGCCTTCGACATCGATGCATTGGGTGAGGCGCTGGGAAAAGGTGACGTCATCGTATCGATGCTGCCTGGTGACTGGCATGTACCTTTGGCAGAGTTGGCAATCACGAAAGAAGCCAACTTTGTCTCTTCCTCATATATCGCACCTGAGATGCGCGCGCTGGACGGCAAGGCCCGCGAGGCCGGGGTTGCACTGGTTAACGAAGTTGGGTTGGACCCGGGCATCGACCATCTGATGGCGCACGCTCTGGTTGCCGATTACCGCGCCTCGGACGCGTTTGATCCCCAAAACCACCTGAGCTTTATCTCTTATTGCGGAGGCGTTCCCAAGAATCCCAACCCGTTCCGCTACAAATTCAGCTGGTCGCCTCTGGGTGTGCTCAAGGCGCTGCGCTCTCCATCCAAGTCAATCCGGGACTACGCGCCGCTGGATGTCGCCCGACCTTGGGACGCGATCACCAGCTACATCGCGCCGCTGCCCACTCCGGAAAGCTTCGAAGTTTACCCGAACCGCGACTCGATCCCCTTCAAGGCCGAGTACCAGTTCGAGGATCACTGGCCGGTCAAAGAATTTGTCCGTGGCACCCTGCGCCTGAACGGCTGGGCTGAGGCGTGGTCGGATGTGTTCACCGAAATCGAAACGCTGTCCGGCCCCGAAGGCGATGCGCGCTTGAAAGAGATGTCGGATCAGTTCTGGGCCGAGAACGCCTATGACAAGGGCGAGCCTGACCGCGTGGTTTTATGTGTGGGCCTGAAGGCGGAAAAGGACGGCGTTGAAGTTTGGCACAAAACCTATGTCATGGATGCCTGGGGCGACGCGCGCGGGACGGCGATGGCGCGGCTGGTTTCGATCCCGGTTTCACTGGCCGTCGAGGCCGTGCTGAACCGCGCTATTCCCGCAGGAGTTCACGCTGCACCCAGCGACCCGAAGCTGGTGCAGGACTGGATGCGCGAGATCGACACGCTGGCGCAGCACCTGCAGATCGTGGACCACACGGCCTAAATCACAAACAGCCGCTCCGGTACCTTCGGAGCGGCTGCGTTCTTAATGCGGCTTAACCCGCTATCGTCAGATGTATTGCGCAATCACCGCTTCAACATCGCAGCGATTGATGCCCAGTTCTGACAGATCGGAATCAGAAAGCCGGTTCAGTTCCTGGGCGGCACAAACGATATCCGCTCTGATCGCGTGTATTCTCATCGCCCGGTCAAACAGCATCAATGCGCTTTTTGAAGGGGTTTGTTTCGGGGTTGGGTTGGCATCTAGCATACTCGTTACCTCAGCAAAATTTAAAATGGACCGATATCCGTTCAGCGCCGGAAAGGCTTAAACGCCGTTCAGATAGGGTATGTTCTGATAGACGTTCCGATATACGCGCCGCCTGATCTCACCACGCGGAATGCCGATATCAAAAAGCTGACGATCGCTGAGTTCTTCTAGCGCCCGGATCGTGTTCTTGTAGACCTTGCGGCGCTGCCATCCTGACTTTGGCACTGTTTGGTTCACAAGTTGGCCAAAAAGCAGATCCCGATGATCTGCTCCGGTTGCATTGACATGTGCCATGACGGTTCCTCCTAGATTCATCGCTGTGTTTGATGAACCTGATCAAAGAACTCGACATTAACCCCGACGGAAGGCCGCATTAATTTTGCTTCATACGCTAGGATAAGCTGACCCGTCGCCAGATCACCGACTACATCAGATCGTTTTCAACGTCCTCGGCTGAAATTCCCAGCGCATCCAAACCGTTTTCCAGATGGTCCGACAAATGCGGTGTTCCGATCAGATAATCCGCGCAAGGCGTCGAGGCTTCGGACTTAGCCGTCGCAATCGCTTCGGCCAAATCCTCGGCAAAAAAGCTTTCTCGACCGATCCACATGACGGCCACCAGCTCTGCTTGCTCATCCTCACCCATACGGTCGATGAATGCGCGCAATTCGCCCTCGGCCCGGTCCAGTTCACGCCCCATCATGGCGACCTGGGCGATCTTTCTTGCCGAGATTTCCAACATCTGTCTCAACTCCTCGTGTTCGCGGTCCAGGCATTTCTGCACGATCCCACAGGTGACCGTCTTTGATCTTGCGCAAAGCGGAGGGCTTTAGTGCCGCGACCGGGATACAGGCTGATCGGGAACCGGCGCGGTACGAAACGGGCTGAACCGCGCCCGTTTGAACCACAGCTTCACCGCCTGCCAGTGGATCAGAAACACCGCCCGACGCGCGCCGAACGGACGCCGCCAGAGAGACTGAAAAATGATCCGGTTGCTGTACGGCTGGCGCGGACCGGTCAGCGTGGCAATCAAACCGCCTCGGGCACGCCCATAATCGATCCAGACACCAACACGTTCGTCCTGATAGTCAAAGCGGAAGGTATAGGTGCCCTCGATCTTCTGAAACGGAGAGACATGCATCAGCTTGTCCGCAAGTATCCGATCGGTAGGTGCAATCGGTGAAAGATCGGGTTTGTGGCACAAGTAGCTATGGCGTGTGCCATAAGTGTTGGTCACCTCGGCCACCACAGCATAAAGCTGGTTATCTTTATCAAAACAGAACCAGAAACTGACCGGATTGAACACATGTCCTAACACACGGGGTTGTGTCAGCAAGGTCATCCTGTCCGGTTGTGGAATATCTTGCGCCTCAAAGCATTCACGCAGCCAGATCGCCCCGCGACCCTGACCAGGTTCACCCCCATGATCGCATTCTCGCCAGCTTGTCACGTTCGCGCCATTGATCGAAAACAGGGATGGGGTCTTGGGGTGGGCCTCGGGGTCTAGCAAGATGTAATCGACGGAATAGCGAAACGCATTCTCGACCGCACCTTTGCGCCCGTGAAAGGTATGGCCCGCGATATAATCAATTCTGTTCATGAAACAGATTTTCCGTCCTGCCCGCAAATCATTCAATTGACATGCATTTCCGCATATCTGGTATCTCACAATACGATATTCAGCCGGTTTTGGATGAAATTTATCCAACCGACTGATCCACCTTGGGTGTCCCCACGTATTGTGGTTATGTTTACCGAGACTGACACCGCGACATTGGACGAACCGGCGGCAGAAGCTGCTGGAAGAATTGTTTGGCGCGGACCTAAGCGTTTTAAGGGCAACTCGGTGAACGGACAGAATAATACTTGTGGCGCCAGAAAGGATTGGGTGGAACACGTCCGTCGAATCCGAGACGCTCAGGATCAGGCGGCCTTCGCCGAACTGTTTCAGCATTTCGCGCCTCGTATCAAGGCGTTCCTGATCAAGTCCGGTTCAGATGCCGCCCTGGCTGAAGAATGCGCGCAGGAGGTCATGGCGACCTTGTGGCACAAGGCGCATCTGTTTGACCCGACAAGGGCAACGGTTGCGACCTGGGTGTTCACGATCGCAAGGAACAAGCGCATTGACGTATTGCGCAAGCAACGCCGCCCCGAACCCGAAGACCTCGGGTGGGGGCCGGAGGCGGAGCCGGAACAGGAAGACGTTCTAGCGCTGCAACAGGAAACCGCGCAGCTGCGTGATGCCATGGCGGCATTACCTGAGGCGCAAAGACAGCTGATCGAGAAGGCCTACTTCGGAGATCTGAGCCATCGAGAAATCGCATCTCAGACCGGGTTGCCCTTGGGAACGATCAAATCACGGATACGGCTGGCGCTGGACCGCTTGCGCCACGCGATGAACTGAGATGACGAGCATGAAAAACGAGATTAAACATCACCTGACAGACGACCTGCTGATGGCCTATGCCGCAGGCAATCTGCCCGAAGCGTTTGACCTGATGGTCGCAACGCATCTGTCTCTGTGCGACCACTGCCGCGCCCGCGCTGAAAGCTTTGACGCAGTTGGCGGATGCGTTTTGCAGGAACAAGATGCGTCAGCAAGCATGAGTGACGGCTCACTGGCGGCAACAATGGCATTGATTGCTCAGGGCGCACCAAAGGTGAAACCCGCGCACCCGTCTTGTGCAGTTCTTCCGACACCGCTGCAGGACTATGTCGGCGGCGACGTGAACGCGATCAAATGGAAGCCCGTCGGCATGGGTGTCAAACAGGCAATCCTGCCCACGACCAGCGAAGCCACCGCCCGGTTGTTGTTTATCCCCGCCGGGGCAGCAGTGCCGGATCACAGCCATAAAGGCATCGAACTGACGATGGTCCTGCAGGGTGCATTCTCTGACGAGATCGACCGCTTCGACCGCGGCGATGTCGAAATCGCTGACCAGTCTATCCATCATACCCCTACGGCAGATATCTCTGAAGATTGCATTTGCCTGGCCGTCACTGATGCTCCACTGAAGTTCAGCAAGCTGATGCCACGCCTGTTCCAGCCATTCCTTCGAATCTGACCCGTCGTGGTAGGGTTGTTTATCGACGCTAACTAAATCGGGGTTTTCAATGTTCTTAAGGATGGCAGTCACAGCGCTTTTGCTGACTTTTGGATCCAGCGTTTCCGCACAGATGTCCGCAGACGTTAAATTCCAACCGGGCAATTTCGGCACGATGGTGAACGGTACTGTCACCGGCGACGAATATTTCGACTATAAACTCGGAGCCAAGGCTGGGCAGGAGATGTTCGCCGACCTTAAGGTCAGTGACACCAATGGCAACGGCGTGATCTACTTTAACATCTTGCCGCCGGATAGCGACGGCGTCGCAATTTACAACGGCTCAATCGATGGAAATACCGCCCGGATCGAGCTTCCCGATGATGGCGACTACACCATACGTGTTTATCTGATGGGTAACGATCGCGACACAGGCAAGACGGTTGGTTACAATTTGGACCTGTCGATCCAATAACGCTTACCCTTCGGTTTTGCCCAGCGGCACGACGTTTGTTTGGTCATCCGGCGCAAGCTCTTCGAAATCGAAATTGTCCAACCGTTGCGCCCGGCGACCCGCCTTCTCCGCGCTGATCTTGATTTCCGAGATATCCTTTGCAGCCTGCCCGAAATGACGGTCGAGGTTCGACACCCGGTCGCCTAAACGTTCCACATCCTTATGCAGCAGCCCCAATTCCTTGCGGATCGCACCGGCCTGTTCGCGCATATGCGCATCTTTAAGGATCGCCCGCATGGTGTTCAGCGTCGCCATGCAAGTTGTGGGTGAAACGATCCAAACGCGTTTCGAGAAACTCTCTTGCACCAATTCAGGGAACTTGGCGTGCAGCTCGGCATAGACTGCCTCAGAGGGTAGAAACATCAGCGCACCATCTGCAGTTTCACCGTCCAGAATGTACTTCTCGGCAATATCGTTGATGTGCTTGCGCACGGTACTGCGGAACATCTGTACCGCTGCTTTCAGCTCCATGTCGTTGGTCGATCCGATCAGCGCCTCATAGGCTTCCAGCGGGAACTTACTGTCGATCACGATCGGTCCGGGAGGGTTCGGCAGGTTGATCAGGCAATCAGCGCGCCGTCCGTTCGATAACGTGGCCTGCAGCTGAAAACTATCTGATGGCAGCGCCTTTGAAACGATATCGTTCAGCTGGATTTCCCCGAATGCCCCGCGCGTCTGCTTGTTCGACAGAATATCCTGCAATGACAGCACGTCGCCTGAAAGCTTGGTGATATTGTCCTGCGCCTTGTCGATGGCTGCCAGACGTTCCTGCAATTGCGTCAGCGAGGTCGCCGTCTGTTTCGACGAACCATGCAGCGATTCCTTCATCCGCTCCTGCATCTCAGCCAGAGCGCACGCCGATTTCATCGCGTTATCGGCCAGCCGGTCATTCATCTGCTGTTGCACCGATGACAGGCGGGATTCAACGGTCTGGATCACCTGCACCTGCGCGTTGGCTTGCGTGTCCGAGACATGCTGTAGGCCACCCCGCAGTTGTTCCTGCCCCTGGCCCAGTTGCTGCACATGCTGCCCAAGGTGCGCCATCTGCCGGGCCAGCGGCTCCGCCATCCGAGCTGAACGCTGTGACGCTCGAAGTGACAGAAACAGAAGCAGCAGAATCAACACCACCACCCCGCCTGCAATCAGGATGATAGGGTCATTCAATGCATATTGGGTGCCAGCAATCTCGATCATATCGCCTCAGATGTTCTTGTTTTATTCTTCATAGCCCGAGCGGGCCAGCGGATCAACTGCGGCCGAACAGGCGTTCGATATCGCTCAGCTTCAGTTCCACATAAGTTGGCCGCCCGTGGTTGCACTGCCCGGAATGGGGCGTCGCCTCCATCTCACGCAGCAGGGCATTCATCTCTTCGGCCCGCATCCGACGGCCAGACCGAACCGAGCCATGGCAGGCCACGCGGCTCAGGATCGCCTCGATCCGCGCTTGCACCATCTGGCTTTCGCCCTGATCGGAGAGCTCATCAAGGATATCGAGGATCATCGCGCGGGCATCGACCTCGCCAAGAATGGCCGGAGTTTCGCGCACGGCGATTGCCCCGCCACCAAAGGGTTCGATGGTCAATCCAAAGCGCGACAGGTCCTCTGCAACGGCCATCAGACGTGTGCAGTCACCGTCTGTCAGTTCGACGATTTCGGGGATCAACAACGCTTGTGCGGCAACGCCATTTTCGGCCATCTGGGACTTGAGCTTTTCGTAAACCAGCCGTTCATGTGCAGCGTGTTGATCCACGATCACCATGCCGTCTGCCGTTTGGGCGATGATGTAATTCTCGTGCACCTGCCCGCGCGCCGCCCCCAAGGGCAGGTCTTGCGGCTCATCCACCGGTGCAGTTTCGGGCACCGGTTCCATGATGCGTCCGCTATAGTCCTGCGACAGTTCCGCAAAGCCCGGAGACTGCGCCCGATAGGCCGCCTGACGCGCCGCGGGTGACGGGCGATCCATTTGATACACCCGCGCCGGGGTTGCAGGTGCCGGCTCGGGCCGCATCGCACCCAAGGTTGCGTTGGCCACGGTCGAAGATGCCCGGTGCCCGGCCTCGGCCAACGCGTGACGCAGGCTGGACACGATCAAGCCACGCGCGAGGCCCGGATCGCGGAACCGAACCTCGGATTTTGCCGGATGTACATTCACATCCACCAGCGTTGGATCGCAATCTATGAACAGCGCCGCCGCCGGATGCCGGTCGCGGCTGAGGAAATCGAAATAGGCCGCTCGCAGCGCACCGGTCAGCATCTTGTCCCGCACGGGTCGCCCATTGACGAACAGATACTGCGCCACTGCAGCCCCGCGCGAATAGGTCGGCAGCGCGGCATAGCCATAAAGCCTGAGCCCTTCGCGTGTGGCATCGATCTGCAAAGCATTCTCAGCGAACTCACGGCCAAGAACGCGCGCCAATCGGGCATGCAGCGCATCAAACAGATCGCCATTCTCGCGGTCGGCGCGGAAGGTCACGCGCCCCTCTCCCCCGCCCGAGACATCGCGCAGGGTGAACGCGACCGAAGGCTCGGCCATCGCCAAACGTTTCACAATGTCTGAAATCGCCTGCGCCTCGGCCCGGTCCGTGCGCATGAACTTCAGCCGTGCCGGGGTGGCGTAAAACAGGTCTCGCAACTCAACCACAGTCCCAGCGCGCAAGGCTGCTGGCTTCACTGCATCCATTTTGCCACCGGACACCTGGATCGAGGCCGCATCAGCACCCGAGACACGGCTGGTGATGGTCAAACGCCCGACAGCCCCCAGCGAGGGCAGTGCTTCACCGCGAAATCCAAATGTGTGGATATTCAACAGATCTGACCCGTCGATCTTCGATGTCGCATGGCGCGACAGCGCCAGAGGCAAATCCCCCGCTGCGATCCCACACCCATCATCGGTGACACGAATCAGGGTCTTGCCGCCATCCGCGACCTCAATAGCGATACGTGTGGCCCCGGCATCGATGGCGTTTTCGACCAGTTCCTTGACGGCAGAAGCAGGCCGTTCCACGACTTCACCCGCTGCAATCCGGTTGATCGCTGCGTCGTCAAGCTGTCGAATGACCGGCCGATCGTCGCTGATATTGGGGTTAGCATACACCATACCGCTAGACCTAGCATATGTGCACGCGATTCGACCACTGGTTTGAATTGTGAAGAGCGGGCTTTAAACGAGGTATCCGGCCAGTTTGACCGCGCCGTTAAGGGGGTAGCGACTAAGGTCAGAACTGGCCGGATATACCAGAGTGAGTGGTGGTCTTGTGGTTTCCAATTGAAAGTTTGGTATCACCGAAAATGGAATAAATCTTGTTAAGAATTCGTGATTGTTTCCACTTGGCGAAGTTCAGCCGAAACTGCGTGATGGGCGTTGGCGTGAATACGCCAAGTCAAGCCTGACTGGGCGCTCCGCTGCGGGTTCGGCATGGGCCAAAAGCAGCGGTCAGCGCCAGAATCAGGCCTGATATCGTGGCGATCATTCCTGCGGCGCTGACAGCATCCGCAGCCCCCAACCACAATGGGCCATAGCCTGCCAAAACATAACCGGACACGGCGGAAAGGGTTGCGAACAGGACACTCCAGACGATCTGGACTTCCAACCGGTTGGTCATCATCCGTGCCGCAGCTGGCGGGCAGATGAACATTGCAATCACGATGATCGACCCCACTGCATCAAATGCCGCGACAGCAGCAATCGCAGCTATGATCACCAGCGCCATCCCTAACGCACCAGTGCTGATACCAATTGTGCGCGCAAAGCCTTCATCGAAGGTTGATATCTTGAGCGGTCGCCAGAACAACCACGTGAACAGCAAGACCCCCGTCAGTGTCAGCGCAATGCGCGGCAATTCAGGTGGCAACCCTGCCAATGCCTGTAGATCCAGCAGCGATGACCAGTCCGTTGCATCCAGCCAGATCAAGCTTTCCAGATTGCCGTAAAGCGCATGTTCAACGTCCAAATGGACGGTCGAAGTGTCAGTCTGCTCAAGCAGTAGGACACCACCGGCGAACATGGTCGTGAATACGACACCCATCGCTGCCCCCGGCTCGATCTGACCCAATCGCCGGATCGCTTCGATCATAACCACGGCGACCACAGCAGCCCCTGCTGCGCCAAGCATCATCGGCCATGTTGAAATTGCGCCTGTCAGCAGAAACGCGACGACAATACCGGGCAACACCACATGGCTGATCGCGTCGCCAATCAGCGCCTGTTTGCGCAGCACCAGAAAGTTGCCGGGCAGAGCGCATGCGATGGCCGCGAATGTCCCAATCAACAAAGGCGTCAGCGACAGGGGTACGAACTCTTCTCCGCTCATGGCGTGACCTCCTGCGGGCCGCCGATACGACGATCAATCTCGGCGATCTGATCGCGAGTCAGCACGGTCTCGATATCGCGCAGCCCATCGTACAGCGCCGCAGTGGCCTCATGCGCCTGATCCGCGCGGACGATCTCCCACCGCTTTTCGTCTCGTAGGGCCTTGGCCGCACGCGCCCTCCCTTCCTCTGTTGCAACTCCATCGGCGCGCACAAGGCCGGTGCGGCGTAACAGGCGAATGGTTAGGGGTTCATAGATTTGCTGCCCCTGCGCCAGCGCCAGCAGTCCCTGCCGAATGTGCACTCGACGCTGGAACCGAAGGTGGCTGAGAATAGCTGCCAACACGCCCCGAACCGGCGCGAACAGGAGCGACAGGGCAAAGAACCCAAAACTGACCAGAACGATGATCGGTCCGGTCGGCAGGTTCGGAGCCGAGGCCGAAACACCTGCCCCCAGATACCCTGCAAGACCTCCGGCCAAACCGGCCAGGACGACCACGCGGTCGGATCGCTCCGTCCAGAACCGCGCTGTCACAGGCGGGATGATCAGCAGAGCAACAATCAGTATCAGACCAACGATCTTTAGCCCGACCACGGTCACCGCCATCACAAGCCCCATCATCGCCAGATCAATCCGATGCACGGGCAACCCGCGCGCAGCGGCATATTCAGGATCGAAGGCGACCATCGTCATCGGGCGGCGGATGATCATCACCAGTACCAACGTTGCCGCGCCACCGATCGCGATGACCAGAGCATCAGCCCATAGCATCCCAGCAGTGGAACCCAGCAAGAATCCTTCCAATCCTGCCTGGCGTCCAACCCCCATGGTTTGAATAACGGTCAGCAGTACGACACCAAAACCGAAGAACACCGACAACACTGCGCCGATCGCTGCATCTTCTGCCAAACGTGTGCGACTGGTCAGCCAGTTCATACAGAGCAAACCAATCCATGCAGATATTGCCGAACCTGCAAGCAGTCCGATCAAATTACGCCCATCACCACCGAAAGCCACCAGCACCATGAAGGCAAGGCAAACGCCCGGTAGGGTCGCGTGGCTGATGGCATCGCTAACCAGCGCGCGTTTACGCAGGAATAAGAACGTGCCCGTCACACCTGCCGAAACGCCCAGTAACGTCGCACCAATGGCAACCAGCGTGGCGTTATAGCCAAGCTGTAAGGTCAAAGCCTCCCAAAGCATGATTACCCCAGCGCGCGCGAAATCTGATCGATTTGAGCCGTTGCAAGACGTCCGCCATAAGCGGCTTGCAGCGTTTCAGCGGTAAAGGCCTGCTCCACTGGTCCCTCGGCCACTTTGCGGGTGTTGATCAGGAACACATGATCGAAATATTCGGTGACCGTGGCCAGATCGTGATGCACTACAACAACGGTCTTGCCAGCCTCTTTCAACGATTTCAGCACGGCGATGATCGCCTTTTCAGTCGCGGCGTCCACGCCTGCAAAAGGTTCGTCCAACAAATACATGTCGGCATCCTGTGCCAAAGCGCGCGCAAGAAAGACCCTCTGTTGCTGACCACCAGAAAGCTGCCCGATCTGACGGTCGGCAAATTCCCGCATCCCGACACGGTGCAGACAGTCCATGGCACGGGCGGTATGGCGGGCACGAACACGACCCAGCAGGCCCAATTGACGCGACAAGCCCATCAGCACCACATCAATCACGCGCGTCGGGAAATCCCAGTCCACGCTGGCGCGCTGTGGTACATAGGCGATGCGGGCCCGCTGGTCCTCGAGCGGCTGACCAAACACGGTCACTTGACCCGACAGCGGAGACACGATCCCCAAAGCAGCCTTTAGCAAGGTTGATTTGCCAGCCCCATTTGGCCCGATAATTGCCGTCATGGCGCCGGGCTGCACCGTCATATCGACCGAGAAGACTGCGGGTTTCTGACCGTACGAGACGGTCAAACCCCGTATGGCGAGAGGACAGAGATCAATGTCCTGCCCTTCGATAGAAACCCCTTGAACTGTGGCGAGTTCAATCATGGCTCAAAACCCCGCCGACAGTTTTCCGTTCATGCCGCGTTCGGGCACATCCGCCCCCAACGCGCCGGCAATCACAGTAATGTTGTGATCGAGCATACCGATATAGGTGC
The DNA here is from genome assembly GCF_056534355.1 of Ruegeria sp. D7. Taxonomy (NCBI): domain Bacteria; kingdom Pseudomonadati; phylum Pseudomonadota; class Alphaproteobacteria; order Rhodobacterales; family Roseobacteraceae; genus Ruegeria; species Ruegeria sp. D7. The sequence continues at coordinate 153,282 of NZ_JBQFPG010000009.1, read as the reverse complement.
CCTCATAAGTGCCCGGCTCGCCCATGGCGTCGGAATAAAGCTCTCCGCCGACGCCCACTTTGTGACCTTCGGCCGAAGCACCCTCGATCAAGGCACGCATGGATCGATCTGAAACGGAACTCTCCACAAACACGGCGTTCAGCTGACGCTCTACCAGAGTTTCGACCAACTCACCGATCCGGTTCAACCCTGCCTCGGATTGGGTCGAGATGCCCTGAATACCCAGCACCTCATAGCCATATTCATCACCGAAATAGCCAAATGCATCATGCGCAGTCACCAGCACGCGGTTGTTTTCGGGAACGGCCGCCAAAACCTGCTTGCCATAGGCGGCCAGCAGATCGATCTCGGCCAGAAAAGCTTGTGCGTTGGCTGCGAACTCATCTGCCGCTTCGGGTCGGGCTTCGGTCAGAGCTTCCTGCACTTCGATCACGACATCGCGCCACAGAACCGGGCTCATCCAGACATGCGGGTCAAATTTGTCAGCGTAGTCGTCATGGGCGCGCAGTTTCGATGTGTCGATGCCATCCGCCACGGCAACCACTGTCCGCTTGCGGCCCAGATCGTCAAAGAAACCTTCCATCTGAGCCTCTAGATAGAGGCCGTGCCACAGCACCAGATCAGCTCGGGTCATCGCAACAATATCGGTGCGGGTCTGGCGATAAGCGTGAGGGTCGACACCGGGTCCCATCAAGCCCTTCACGTCGACCTGTTCACCGCCGACCTGGCGCGCAGCGTCTGCAATCATGCCGGTGGTGGCGACGACTTTCAGCGGCGCTTGAGCGATTGCGGCAACGGGCCACACAAGCACGAGAGCCAATGCCGTAAGTAGCGATCGACGAATCATTTCAGACTCCGAACGGTTATCCTGTTAAGTCAAAATATGAGAACCATTCGCAACTAAGTCAATGCAAATGCGAATTACTCGCAAGAAAACGACTATATTTGTCCATTTGGTCAAAAATTTGCCCCTTACGACGCTGGCACACCTTCCCTTTCGCTGCGACCCATGCGATTTTGACGCGAACCTCCAAAAGGACGGAATAATGGAAACGCAGAGCTCAGAAAGCACCGTGCGCACCCCGCATCTGCCGCAAGTGACCGAGCCCCGGAACCCAGGAATGGATCTGGATCTGGATTGGGTGCGGGCCGTGCAGGCCAACACTTCGGCCATCGAGCGCCGCGCAGCGACGCTGCCTGGTCGGCGGTCAGTGAAAAAAGAATACCAGGCCGCATGGCTGCTCAAAGCGATCACAATGATCGACCTGACCACGCTATCGGGCGATGACACGGTTGGGCGGGTTCGTCGCCTGTGCGCAAAGGCTCGTCAGCCTATCGCGTCTTCAGTTCTGCAGGCGCTGGACATGCCGCCGATCACAACCGGAGCGGTGTGTGTCTACCATGACATGATCGAAACGGCTGTGGACGCATTGGAAGGCACTGGTATTCCGGTTGCGGCGGTATCCACTGGCTTCCCGGCTGGGCTCTCTCCGTTTCATCTGCGTGTGGCAGAGATCGAAGAAAGCGTGAAGGCCGGAGCCGAGGAGATCGACATCGTCATCTCGCGCCGTCATGTGCTGTCTGGCGACTGGCAGGCCCTGTATGATGAGATGAAGGCCTTCCGCGTCGCCTGCAGCGATGCACATGTCAAAGCCATTTTGGCGACCGGAGAGCTGGGCAGCCTGCGCAACGTCGCGCGTGCTTCGCTGGTATGCATGATGGCGGGCGCTGATTTCATCAAGACCTCGACCGGCAAAGAAAGCGTCAACGCCACCTTGCCTGTGTCGCTGGTGATGATCCGAGCTATTCGCGACTATTATGACCGTACCGGCTATCGCGTAGGCTACAAGCCTGCGGGTGGGATTTCGAAAGCCAAGGATGCGCTGGTCTATCTGTCGCTGATCAAGGACGAGCTGGGCGACCGCTGGCTGGAGCCGGATCTGTTTCGCTTTGGTGCCTCATCATTGCTGGGCGACATTGAGCGGCAGTTGGAACACTATGTCACCGGCGCATACTCCGCCGGTTACCGTCACTCCATGGGCTGAGGACAAAAACAATGACAGTCAAAGAGATTTTCGAGACCATGGACTACGGCCCTGCCCCCGAAAGCGCAGCCGAGGCACTGGCCTGGCTGGTCGATCAGGGCGACAAGTTCGGCCACTACATCGATGGCGCGTTTACCAAACCCGGCAAAGGATTCGACAGCCGCAACCCAGCAACCGGAGAGGTTCTGGCCAAGCTGACACAAGCCAAACAGGCTGACGTGGACGCCGCCGTTTCTGCGGCGCGCAAAGCGCAGCCGAAATGGGAGAAGCTGGGCGGTGCGGGTCGTGCGCGCTACCTCTACGCGATTGCGCGCCTGCTGCAGAAGCACTCGCGTTTGTTTGCCGTGCTCGAAAGCCTCGACAACGGTAAGCCGATCCGTGAATCCCGCGACATCGACATCCCCCTGGCACAGCGGCATTTCTACTATCACGCGGGCATGGCGCAGTTGATGGAAAGCGAATTGCCCTATGCCGAAGCACTGGGTGTTTGCGGCCAGATCATCCCGTGGAACTTCCCGCTGCTGATGCTGGCGTGGAAGATCGCGCCTGCAATTGCAATGGGCAACACGGTGGTTCTGAAGCCGGCCGAGTACACCTCGCTGACCGCGCTGCTGTTTGCAGATATCTGCTCTCAGGCCGGGTTGCCGAAAGGCGTGGTCAACATCGTCACAGGTGATGGTGCCGTTGGTGAGATGATCGTGTCTTCGGACGTCGACAAAATCGCCTTTACCGGCTCGACCGTCGTGGGCCGTCGCATCCGTGAAGCGACCGCTGGCTTTGGCAAAGAACTGACGTTGGAACTGGGCGGCAAGTCCGCCTACATCGTCTTTGACGACGCCGATATTGATTCAGCGATCGAAGGCTTGGTCGACGCGATCTGGTTCAACCAGGGCCAGGTCTGCTGTGCGGGCTCGCGCCTTCTGGTGCAGGAGGGTATCGCTGATCGCTTCCACGACAAATTGCGTGCCCGTATGGACAAGCTGCGCATCGGCGATCCGCTGGACAAGTGCATCGACGTGGGTGCGGTTGTGGACCCCGTGCAGTTACAGACCATCAAGGGCATGGTCGAAAGCAACACGGTTGGGCATGTTCATCAGGCGGCCTGTGAGCTGCCCTCGAATGGCTGCTACTATCCACCAACTTTGATTTCAGGACTCGAAACCTCCGATCCGCTGATGCAGGAAGAAATCTTTGGCCCGGTTCTGGTTTCTTCGACCTTCCGCACCCCGGAAGAAGCGGTCGAGTTGGCCAACAACACCCGCTACGGGCTGGCCGCGACTGTGTGGACCGAGAACGTGAACCTCGCGCTGGATATCGCGCCCAAGCTGGTTGCGGGCGTGGTCTGGGTGAACGCAACTAACCTGTTCGACGCTGCTGCCGGGTTCGGCGGTGTACGCGAAAGCGGCTTTGGCCGTGAAGGCGGTTGGGAAGGGCTGACGGCCTATACCAAGCCCAAAGCCAAGGCCAAACCGCTGGCGAAGATTGAGGCGGCAATGGGCGAAGGCGCTCCAGTCGATCCTATTGACCGCACCGCCAAGATGTATGTCGGCGGTAAGCAGGCGCGGCCCGATGGCGGCTATTCGAAACCCGTCTGGGGCAAATCCGGCCTACTTGGCCATGTGGGTCTGGCCAACCGTAAGGACGTGCGCAACGCGGTTGAGGCTGCAGCGGGTGCAAAAGGCTGGTCCAAGACCACCGGCCATCTGCGGGCTCAGATTCTGTATTACATCGGTGAAAACCTCTCGGCACGTGCGGGTGAGTTCGCTGCTCGTATTGATGCGATGACCGGTAAGAAAGACGGCGCGAAAGAGGTTGAGGCCTCGATCCAGCGACTGTTCACCGCCGCCGCCTGGGCGGACAAGTATGATGGTCAAGTACATGGTGTTCCGATCCGGGGCGTCGCCATTGCCATGAAAGAGCCGGTTGGCGTGATCGGCGCCCTGTGTGCTGACGAAACACCCCTCTTGGGTCTAGTTTCGGCCATGGCGCCAGCGATTGCGATGGGCAACCGGGTGGTTCTGGCGGCAAGTGAGCCCTACCCGCTGGCAGCAACGGATTTTTACCAGATCCTAGAAACCTCGGACGTGCCCGCCGGTGTGGTCAACATCCTGACCGGCAGCCACGCAGAGCTGGCAAAGCCGCTGGCCTCGCATCTGAACGTGGATGCGGTCTGGTCGTTCTCGTCCACCGATCTGTCTAAAGATATCGAGGTCGTCTCGGCCGGAAATCTGAAGCGGACTTGGGTCAATAACGCGACGGCATTTGACTGGAGCGTGGACCATTCGCGCCGCTTCCTGCAGGCTGCGACCGAAGTGAAAAACATCTGGGTGCCCTACGGAGAGTAAGGCCCCCGTACCACCGGAGGCCTAAATGGATTTTTCAGGTAAGACCGTCATCGTCATTGGTGGCACCAGCGGTATCAATCGCGGCATTGCCGAGGCCTTTGCCGCCTCGGGTGCTAATCTGGCTGTCGCCAGTCGGTCGCAGGAAAAGGTCGATGATACCGTGGCTGCGTTGAAAGCAGCAGGCGCATCCGACGCGACCGGCGCGGCGTTCGACGTTCGCAATCCAGAGGCCGTAGCCGAAGGCCTTAAGCAATTCCACGACGCTTTTGGAGATTTCGATGTCCTGATTTCTGGTGCTGCCGGCAACTTCCCAGCGCTGGCATCTGAAATGTCGGTCAATGCATTCAAGGCGGTCATAGATATCGATCTGATGGGCACGATCCACGTCATGAAAGGGGCCTACCCCTATCTCAAACGTCCCGGTGCCAGCATTATCAACATTTCGGCCCCGCAATCCTATCTGCCTTACGAAGGGCAGGCCCATGTTTGCGCCGCCAAGGCGGGCGTTGATCAGATCACCCGAACTCTGTCGATGGAATGGGGCGTCGAGGGGATTCGCGTGAATTCGGTTGTTCCGGGCTTCATCGAAGGAACCGAAGGCGCAAAACGGTTGGCCCCTACCGAAAACGCCCATGAAGAGCTGCGCCGGGATGTCCCGCTGGGTCGCTGGGGCCAACCGCAGGATGTGGCCAATGCCTGCCTGTTCCTCAGCTCTGATATGGCCAGCTATATCAGCGGCACGGTCATGGCGGTTGATGGGGCTTTGTATCAACGCGGCTCGGGCAAGTTTGGCCAGATGATGGGTCAGATGCTGCGCGCAGCGAAAAAGGGCCAGGCTTAGGTTAGAACACAGGAATCCGATTGGTGGCAAACTTTTCAGTCGCTGGGCTTTATTTCCAACCTACCAAATTCAAGAGCTTCTGAAATAGATACCCGCTGCTAACAAAAGCGATGTCAGCGTACCGGCCACCACGTAAAGTGCGAAAGCGCTGAGCAGAGATTGACCGACAATCAAAGCGGCAGCAAAGGTTAACAACCCTGCAAGTATTCCCAATCCCATTATCGCAACTATCATGGTGCCGCTATCCGTCCCAAGCCTCGTCTCAGGAGATGTTGATCTTCTGAACCCCATCTCCGCTCCCGACTAACATAGAATTCTCGACATTTCTGGCCAAAGTATGGCCAAGGCGAGTTAACGATTACTTAAGGCGGAGAATTGCCGATCTTCTGTCTGGCGCTGCGCCCTGCAAGAGGTCACAAACTCGTTGTTTTCGCCAGTGGTTCGCATCACCCACTGCCGTCAATTCCAAGAAAAATTATTCAATAACAACGAATAATCCTGTTCGGCAGCGGGTAGATGGACGACGTCAGCCGTCCACCCCTTCCGGTTTGCCGACGATGGTGAAATGCAGACTCTCGGGGTCCAGCAGTTCAGACGCCACCCGGTTCACATCCTCCAAGGTCACTGCATTCACCTTGTCGTTGCGAGTCGCAATGTAGTCGATAGGCAGATTTTCCATCTGCATCCCGACCATGATTCCGGCAATCTGGCCATTGCCGTCAAAACGCAGCGGATAGGCCCCGGTCAAATAGGTCTTGGCGTCATCCAATTCTTTCTGCGTCACACCTTCCGCAGCCGCGCGCGCCCATTCCTGTCGGATCACCTCGACCGCTTCGGCGATACGGTCATTGGCAGATGAGACCGAGCCCAGATACACCGACGCCAGATCCTTGGGCACCAGATAGGTCGCCACACCGTAGGTCAGGCCACGTTTCTCACGTACTTCCTGCATCAGGCGACTTTCGAAACCGCCGCCGCCCAGAATGTGATTCAGGATATAGGCCGCAAAGAAATCGGGATCATCGCGATCAATGCCACTTTGCCCGAAAAGGGCGACGGATTGCGGAGTGTTGAAGTCCACTACGCTGACACCGCCGTCAATGGTGACCTTCGCCTTCTCTGGAATGGGTTTCCCGGTTGCTGGCAGATCCAACAGCAATTCGTCCAACAGTACGCCCAGCTCTTCTGCCGTGATGTCGCCAACAGCCCCGACATACAGTCTGTCCTTGGCAAAGACATTGTCGTAGGCAGCGACGATGTCGTCGCGGGTCAGGCTTGAAACGCTTTCAATCGTACCTTTACCGTCCGACGCATAAGGATGATCCCCATATGCCATTTCAGCAAAGCTGCGTCCGGCAATATCGCTTGGATCAGTCTGGTCGGACTTCAGACCCGAAATCACCTGAGCGCGCACCCGATCGATCGCATCCTCATCGAAACGCGGTTCATGAATTGTGGTCTGCAGCAAATCAATCACTTCATCCCGGTTCTCAGTCAGGAACCGCGCCGAAATGGAGACCGTATCATCTGTTGCCCTGTAGCTGAAGGATGCAGCCAGAGATTCAAGTTCGCGTGCATAGGTGCGGGCATCCATGTCGCCGGCGCCTTCCTCAATCAGGCCGCTCATCAGATAGACCGCGCCGCGTTTATCGGGATCATCCAGCGACGTTCCTCCACGAAACCGCAGTTCCAGCGCGGTGAAGGGGATCGAATGATCTTGGACCAGCCAAGCGGTAACACCACCGGGCGAGGTTACCTCTTTGATCTTAATCTCGGCCCAGGCGGGAAGGGCAATGATCAGCGCAATCAGCGTTGCGGCAAACCGTTTCATTGTGTCACCTCATCGTCACGCATCAGCCAGCCAGTGACCGAGGTTTCAGGTTGCAGCACTTCACGGGCAGCCGCGATGATCTCGTCACCTGTCACAGCCTGCAGGATGTCGGGCCAGGCCTGCACATCCTCGACCGTTAACCCGCTGGTCAACGCACGACCATAGCGGTTTCCAATACCGTCCACGTTATCGCGTGCATAGGTCTGCGCGGCGCGGAGCTGCATCTTAATGCGCTCCAGGTCTTCATCCTTGACACCTTCCGCGATGAAATCCGCAACGGCCTGATCCATGGCATCCTCCGCATCCTGAAGCGAAACGCCCTCAGCCGGCACAACGATCAGATCAAAGGTCGTGTCATCCAATGAGACCCCCTTGTAGAACGCACCGGTATAGACCACCTTCTGCTGCTCAAATTGCAGCTTTTCATTCAGATATGAGGTTGTGCTTCCTCCCAGCAATTCCGCCAAAAGAAACAGGGCAGCGGCCTTCTCCTGCTCACCGGCGTCCCGTTCAGGGGCCAGATAGCTGCGCTGCACGTAGGGTTGTGCGACACGCGCATCCTTGAAGGTCAGGCGACGTTCGGCAGTCTGGGGTGGTTCTTGCGAGCGTATCCGCTCGGGCAAATCAGGGTTGGCTGGGATAACACCGTAGTACTGATCGGCCAACGCCCTGACTTCGTCGGGGTCAACATCTCCGGTGACGACCAATATGGCGTTATTGGGTGCATAATGGGTCTGGTAGAAGGACAGGGCGTCGTCCATATCCAACGCCTCCATCTCGTGGCGCCAGCCGATAATCGGCGCTCCGTAACGGTGGTTCAAATATTGCGCTGCATTCATCTGTTCTCCGAACAGAGCGCGTGGATTGTTTTCGGTCCGCTGATTACGCTCTTCCAGAACCACGTCGCGTTCGGTGATGATATCATTCTCGGTCAGGCGGATGTTGCGCATACGATCTGCCTCCATCCGCATCATCAGTTCCAGCCGGTCAGCGGCGACACGCTGAAAATAGGCGGTGTAGTCGTAAGAAGTGAAAGCGTTGTCATTGCCACCATTGGCCGCGACAGTGGCTGACAACTCGCCCGCTTCCATTGTGTCGGTGGCTTTGAACAGCAGATGTTCCAGGAAATGTGCAACGCCAGAGGATCCGATCGGTTCATCGGCGGATCCGGCCCGGTACCAGACCATATGCTGCACAACAGGAGCGCGATGATCCTCGACCACTACGACGTCCATGCCGTTTTCCAGTGTAAATGTGGTGACAGCCTCTTGCCCCTCTTTCGCGAACAAGGGGGTGGCGGCGATCAGGGCAGCCGACAGTGCCAGGGCCCGAACCATGGGGCATCCTCCGTTTCATTTCTGATATTCAAACTACGGTGGTGCCGCCGGGGTTCAAGGCCAATGACGGAAAGTTAAGAAGAATTCATTCCAGCGGCGGGGCCGACGGCGTTTCGATCCCACGACGACGCGCCGCTTCATTGGTCGCGTTCGCATCGATTGACTGACGTTCATAGACCTGCGAGTACCGATCAACCGGGAACAGGCGCAGGCGGGTCCAGCGACCGCGATTTTTACGGAAAGCCGCATCCTCTTCGGCCGTTACCTGACGCGTATTGGCAGGAACGCCATATCTGCTTGAGGCCGTCACAAGCGCGGCATCGCTGGCCGGTATTGAGGTATTCGGGTTCAGCGCTGCCTCACTACCACCCAGCGCCACAACGGCATCCGCTTTGGGGTTAGGATCGGTCAGGTTTGCACCGCCGGGGGTCGGCGCTGGAAGAAAGGCGTAGTCCTTGGGCTGGGTCAGTGGCTTGACAGGCAATACCGAAAACTCATCCGGCCCCGCTCCGGGCGGATCAAGATTGCGCAAACCAATATCGGAACAGCCCGCAACGACAACGGCGAGTGTCAGAACAAGAATGGCGCGTGGCATACGCATCAGTGTCTCCAGCCAGTTTCAGGCGCTTTTATCGCATATCGTCCGGCAGGTCACGAGGGCTTTTTGCCATCGAACAGGACCAATCCCAAAGCTCCCGCAAATATGAACACATCCGCCAGATTGAACACAAAAGGGTTGCTGATCCCGCAGCAGGACATGTTCAAAAAGTCGAGAACATAGCCGTAAAGCACCCGGTCCACGACATTTCCCAGCGCACCGCCGATCAGGAGACCCCCGCAGAATTGTTGAAGCTTCGTAGGAGCGATGCGGCCCAGCCAGATCAGGACGCCCAGGCAGATCGCCACGGAAACCCCGATCAGCACCCAGCGGGCGGCGTCACCGTCGCCCTGAAACAGGCCAAAATTGATGCCGCGATTCTCGCCGTATCTGAAAACCAGAAGCGGTGGCAGCACGTCGATATCGCCCTGCGCCACGCGCATGACGTGAACGACCAGATACTTACTGATCTGGTCGATCAAAAACGCCGCCAATCCGGCCCATAGGATGAACGAACCGCGCATCAGTGACGGAAATGCCGCATGCGGGTGAAGACCATGGCCAGACCGGCCTCATCCGCCGCCGCGATCACTTCATCATCACGCATCGAACCGCCGGGCTGAATAACGCATGTTGCGCCTGCCTCGGCGGCCTCCATAAGTCCATCGGGGAAGGGGAAGAATGCATCAGAAGCTACGGCCGAACCGATGGTCAGCGGCTGGGGCAAGCCCAGCGCATCAGCCATACGCTCTGCTTTCTTTGCCGCGATCAGTGCCGAGTCAACGCGGCTCATCTGCCCCGCGCCAACACCCACGGTCGCGCCGTCTTTGACATAGACGATGGCGTTGGATTTGACATGTTTCGCCACTTTCCACGCGAACAGCAGGTCGCGCATCTGTTCCTCAGATGGTGCTTTTTTGGTGACCACCTTCAAGTCATCCATACCAACAAAGCCGTTATCCTTGTCCTGCACCAGCAGGCCACCTGCCACCTGTCGCACAGTTTTACCACCGGCGGTCACATCCGGCAGAGCTTCGGTCGTCAGCAGGCGCAGGTTCTTCTTGGCGGCGAAGATCGCCTTGGCCTCGTCTGACGCCCCCGGAGCGATCACAACCTCGGTGAAAATCCCCGTGATCTCCTGCGCGGTTTCCGCGTCCAGCGGTTGATTCAACGCCACGATACCGCCGAATGCCGAAGTCCTGTCGCAGTCGAACGCGGCTTTATAGGCCTCAAGCAGCGTCGCACCTTTCGCTACACCACACGGATTGGCATGCTTGATAATCGCACAAGCTGCCCCTTCGACCGGGTCGAACTCAGCGACCAACTCAAAGGCGGCATCGGTATCGTTGATGTTGTTATAGCTCAGTTCCTTGCCCTGATGCTGTACCGCCGTCGCCACGCCCGGTCGACCCGAGCCATCTACATAGAACGCTGCCGACTGGTGGCTATTCTCGCCATATCGTAAGGTCTGTTTCAGCTCACCGGCAAAGGCGCGGCGTTTGGGCGCCTCAAGCTCCAGCGCATCGGCCATCCAGTTGGACACGGCTGTGTCATAGGCGGCAGTGCGGGCATAGGCCTTTTGCGCCAACCACTGACGGAAGCCCAGAGAAGTCTTACCGTAATTCTCTTCCAGCTGATCCAGCAGCGACGAGTAATCTTCGACATCCACAACCACGTTTACAAAGGCATGGTTCTTGGATGCCGCCCGGATCATGGCTGGGCCGCCGATATCGATGTTCTCGATGCACTCATCATAGGCAGCGCCTTTAGCCACGGTCGCTTCAAACGGGTAGAGATTTACCACAAGCAGGTCGATTGCGCCGATACCATGTTCGTTCATCGCGGCGACATGGGTGTCATTATCGCGCAGAGCCAGCAGCCCGCCATGGACCATCGGGTGCAGCGTTTTGACCCGGCCATCCATCATCTCGGGGAAGCCGGTGATCTCGCTGACATCTTTCACCTCCAACCCCGCATCGCGTAGCGCCTTCGCGGTACCGCCGGTCGAAAGCAGTTCAACCCCGCGTTCGGCCAACGCCGTTCCCAGCTCGATCAGCCCGGTTTTGTCGGAAACGGAAAGCAACGCGCGGCGCACGGGGTGAAGGTCGGTCATGGGTCCAAAGGTCCTTTTGGCGTCAGTCGAAAACGGGCTCGTCCCGGTGCGTATCCCGCACGGCATAGGCTGTATCCTGAGCCTTGCTGAGCGTCCACCGGATGCGCGTCGCATACTCCATTGCGCGCCCAGATAGAACGATCTGTTTTGTCGCGCGTGGCTTCAAACGGCCTTTTTCAAGGTAAACGCTTGGTTCAACTGACAACTTTCCAACGCCATCATGGCGGAAAACCCAGATCTCACCGCTCTTGAGCGCCATCGACACCGCAGCGCCACCCAGATCAAGTGCCGCATCAACGTCAGGATGCAGGTGAAACCGGATGTCAAAGGCTATCCCCTGCAGACCTGCCCCGTCCATCGCGCGATCGAACTGCCGTTTGGCTTTGTCGGTTGCGGTCAGCAGAATATCCTCGCCCACCAGCTCACGCCCGTCAAAGCGCAGTTCAAGCGTGCGGGCATGGGTCAGGCCAAACACTTTGGCGTAGCCGTCATGACCCACCATAAAGCGGGTGCCTTCGAATGCATCCTCGAAATCCACGGGCACATCCTGCGGGCCATCCACCAATGCTTCCTGCGACGACCCATTTGCGCCTTCTGCAAGCCGGGCGCTGGAATACCCTTCGACGCATAGGGTCGAATGCGACGGGGTCGCGCGCCCTGCCCTGCGCCATTCCTGCCCAAAACTGCCGCCTGATCCACAGTTCACGATCAGAGGACGGCGCCCCGAGGTCAGCTCAAACGCAAGCGAGGATGCGTGGGCGTTGAACGACGCAGCACCTTTGGGAGGCGCGCTGGCATCCACCAGAACCGTGGTTCTCGAGGCGGCAAGCCGTGCATAACCCATTGACAGGTCCGAATGCTGCTGCGGCTTGACACCGCTTTGTGCCAGTGCCTGATCCAGCCGCCCTTCAAGCCCACGCCCGCCCCCGTGAAATCTGGCCAGAGATCCATCTGCATGACGCAGATTTCGCAGAGTAGGTGCAATGCGCTTGATCGCCCCGGTCTGAGAGGCAGGCGTGCCTCGGCCAACTTCACCAAGTGCAGCAGAGGTCCAGGCCAGCAGAGTGAAGACCTCCAGCAATTCCTCAGGGTTGCGGGTGAGAATGCCGCCCTCGGCATCGATCTGGCGGTCGCATTCCCGGGCCAGTGCGCGCAATGCGGGATCAGCCAGTTGCTCCAACCCCTCCAGGGCCAAACCAGCCTGAACCAGCCCTGCGAGCGCTTCGAATCTCGGCAATCCTGGTGTTGCTGCTGTCCAGCGTTTGGAAAGAAACCATGTTTGTTGTGCCAAGGAGCGGAAGAAAGCTCTGCTTTGCGCCTCATCAGCGCCGCGTAGCAGAAATTGCGCGTGGTTGATCCAGCGCATCACCCGACGCCCGGTCAGGTCCGGCGCCCAGCCGGGTCCCTTCCCGCGACCATGTGCGGTGATCCAGCCCCAGACCCATCGCTGCGCCTTTTCACGGGCGCGCATATCGCCGACGGCTGCCAGATCATCCAGCCAGATGAAACCGTGGCGTTCATCATCAAAATCCGGACTGGGCGCAGCAACATCCCAGAGATCGGTGTCATCCGCCTCGACCAGATATCCAGCGAAAAGGAGATTCCCGGCCACCAGTTGTCGCCCGCGTGCATACGAACCGACGGTGCGCGGCTCAGGCTGGCTGACGAATCCCGAAACCGCCTTCCGCCTTTGGCTCAGGCGCGCGTAAAGGCGGTTCTGAAACCGCATCCAGCGATTGGCCATTGTGTCCGATTCTGACATGACGCTTGCGACTCTGCCCCTTGCGCTCTGCGGGCGCTTGAACACACGATAGACCGGTCCGCGCGTCAAGTCATCGAAAAGCGTCGCCTCAAGCGGATTTGTTCAGACAGGCGATATAGAACCCGTCCATGCTACCCTTGTCCGGCCAGAAATCCGGGCGCAGACGCAAGCCACCTTCTTCTGTAATCCAGTCCGGTTCAACGCCCGCAATCTCAAGCGCCGCACGGTCAATCTGCATATCCGGGTATTGATCCAGCGCCTCTTCGATCTGCACCTCTCCTTCGTCCGGCAACAAGGAACAGGTGCAATATACCAATCGGCCTCCGGGTTTGAGCAGGGTCCAGGCATGGGCCAGCATACGGGCCTGTAGCTCGATCAATCCCCCGAATTCCGAGCCATCCTTGGCGAAGGGTAAATCAGGATGGCGGCGAATCGTGCCCGTGGCCGAACACGGCGCGTCGAGCAGGATGGCATCATACTGGCCCTGATGGTCCAGCGCATCACCAGCGATCACCTTAGCCTTCAAACCTGTCCGTTTCAGGTTCTCGCGCACCCGCTCCAACCGTGTTTCGGAGATATCCAGCGCCGTGACTTCTGCCCCTACCACAGCCAATTGCAACGTCTTGCCACCGGGCGCGGCGCAAAGGTCCAACACCTTTTCCCCGGCTTTCGGGGCCAGCACGCGCACAGGCAGCGCCGCTGCCGCATCCTGAACCCACCAGTTTCCACGCTTGTAGCCCGGCAAAGCCGACACCTGCCCCGCATCCTGCAAACGGACTGAGCCGGTGGGCAGGGCTTCTCCGCCCGGCGCCTCAGCGCCCGGTTTCAGCGTCACGTCCAGCGGTGCACCATTGAAATGGGCCTGTTCCATACCCTTTACCGCGTCATCGCCCCACGCCATGATCAGAGGATCGCGCAGCCAGTCGGGCAGACGGGGCACGCGCATCTTGGGCCAAGCATCCGGCCCATCGGCGGCAATCTTGCGCAAGACTGCATTCACCAACCCCTTGAGCCGCCCATGCTTGCGCGAGCGTCCCACGATCTCGACCATCGAATTGACCACGCCATGCGCGGCCTCGCCCTGACACAACTCGACCGTTCCAAGCCGCAGCGCGTTATGCACCGTTAGCGCCGGTGTCTGCCGCAAGTGATCGGCCAACAGCCGGTCGGCACGCTCAAGCCCGCGTAGGGTTTCAATAGTCAGACGCTGCGCGCGCGCGCGATCCTCGGGTACCAGACGATCCAATGCGCCCGCCGCCAGACATTCAGGTAACAGCCGCCCCTCGCCCAATATCTGATCCAGCAGATAGATTGCACTGCGCCGCGCGGCGGTTGCAGAGTTTGACATGATGCTGAGTGCCTCTCGTGACCTTTGCCGCATTGCCTTGGGCGGACGAGGGCGTATATCAAGGCCCTGAACAGAAAGGAACCCGATGTCATGAGTGACGAGCGCAAAGACCTGCCCCCCGCCGCTCAGCGCGCATTGGCCGAGGCTGAGGAACGTCGCAAAAAGGCCGAAGCGGAAGCCAAGGCGCAGCCCAAGGAACTGGGTGGGCGCGACGGTCCCGATCCGGCCCGCTATGGCGATTGGGAGAAAAAGGGCATCGCCATCGACTTCTGATCAGGCCGCGCCCCGAAGCGCCTGCAGAAAGTCGTCTATCAACGCTCTTTGCCGTTTCGACCTTGCCCGATCCTCGGGCCAGGTCAGCCAATAGCCATCCTTTGTCCGAAGCTCGGGCATATCCAATCTGTGTAACTGACCAGTCTTTAAGCCGCCCGAAGCCAACGGTAGTGAACCCAACGCGATCCCCATGCCCTGACGCGCGGCCGTGATCGCATGACCTACCGAGTCAAAACTGATCCGACCAGCCGGTAATTCATCAACCCCCGCTACCTGCGCCCAGTCCTTCCAACCCGGGCGTTCTCCGCGCAAATCAATCAGCGGCGCACCCCACTTGATGCCAGATGCGGCCATCGGTGCCAGAACTTCAGGCGCAATTAGCTTTGCCTTTCGTCCAGGCCAAACGCCTCTGCCATAGCGGATCTGCAGCCAGGTACGCTCTTCCTCCAGCGAGGCGCGGCGCGCCATCGAATCTGTCATTACACGCACATTGGGCTGCGCTTCAAGAAATGCGGGCAAGGCTGGCAGAACCAGCGCGTGGATGTGCGACGAAAGTCCCGCGACCCGAAGCTCGCGCGGAGTTTTGCCGAACAGATCCTCGGTATTGCGTTCCAGTGCTTGCAGACTGTCCTGCACCAATGGCAGATAGCTTTCGCCTTCGATGGTCAGCGAAACACCGCGGGCTTCGCGCACAAACAATGACCGGCCCAGCCACGCCTCAAGATTGCCTATCCGTTGACTGACCGCCGCCTGCGTCAAACCAAATTCGCGCGCAGCAGCAGAAAAACCGCCCAATCGCCCGGCGGCTTCGAACACGCGCAGCCAGTCCAGAGGAGGTAAACCGATCTGCTTCTTAGCCATAAGTATTTCCAGCCCTCAGTGGCAATAAGGTTTAATTGTAGTAATGCCACGAAGCGCATATCTCCTCAAGCAAAGCCCGCGCCGAACAGGAGAGACCCCATGCTGCGCTCAGCTACTTTCGACCCTTCCATGGTCACCGTCGCATTTTCCGATGGTACCCAGGCCAGATTTCACGCCATTTGGCTGCGCGACAATGCGCTGGACCCCGAGACCCGCGCCCCCGGCAACGGGCAGCGCCTGATCACAATCGGCGATATCCCCTCCGATATCTCGATCAGCGCTGCCGAGATCCGAAATGGCGATCTGAGCGTTACGTTCCAGCCCGAAAACAAATCCGTGATGTTCCCTGCCGATTGGCTAGCCGATCACGTTTATGACCGCGAACAGGCGCAAGAAGTTGGCCGCACCGCATCCTGCGTCACCACATGGGAGCGTGGTATCACCGCCCCCAGCGGTGACTGGGAAAGGGTGCACACCGACCCGGAGGCCAAGCGCAGCTGGCTGGCTGCCGTCGCGGAGTACGGCTTTGCCAAGCTGACAGGTGGCCCGACCGAGCCGGAATCGCTGCTGAAAGTGGCCGATCTATTCGGCTACGTGCGCCAGACAAATTATGGCCCCTATTTCGAGGTTCGGACCGAGGTGAACCCGACCAACCTCGCCTATACTGGGTTGGGGTTGCAGGCCCATACCGACAACCCTTATCGCGACCCGGTGCCGACACTGCAAATCCTCTACTGCCTTGAGAATTCGGCCGAAGGCGGCGATTCCATCGTTGTCGATGGTTTCCGCGCGGCTGAGCGTCTGCGCGATCTGAACCCCGAGGGCTTCGCCTTGCTTGCAGGCTATCCGGCACGGTTCGAGTATAAAGGTTCGGACGGGGTCTGTTTGCGGTCACGTCGCCCGATGATCGAGCTTTCTCCCGATGGCGAGTTGATCGGCATTCGCTTCAACAACCGCTCGTCTGCGCCGTTCGTGGATGTACCCTTTGACAAGATGGAAGCCTACTATGCAGCCTATCGCCAGCTGGGTGAGATCATTGACGATCCCGCTATGGGCGTGTCTTTCAAGCTGGAACCGGGCGAAAGTTTCATCGTCGACAACACTCGCGTAATGCATGCACGGCTGGGCTATTCCGGGGCCGGGTCTCGCTGGTTGCAGGGATGCTATGCTGACAAGGATGGGCTGCTTTCGACACTGGCCGCCATGCAGATGGCACAACCGGAGGCGGCGGAATGAAACCCGATTTCTCGACCTTAAACCGGGACAATATCGTGGCCTTTATCGGTGACATCTTCGATCGTCGGGGGGGTGAGGAATATCTGGGGGAACCCGTCACCATGGCCCAGCACATGCTGCAGGGTGCCACGATTGCGGAACAGAACGGACAGTCTGAAGAAATCATCGTCGGTGCGCTGTTGCACGACATTGGCCATTTTACTTCAGAATTCGGCACTTACCATCCGGACGATACCGAGGACCGATATCATGAAGATGCAGGTGCAGAGGTGTTGGAGCAGTTCTTTCCGTCGGTCATCACCGATTGCTGCCGGTATCACGTTGCAGCCAAGCGGTATCTCTGCGCCACCAAGCCGGAGTATTTCAATCGCCTGTCCGAAGCCTCGGTCCATACGCTGGAACTGCAGGGTGGTCCGATGAGTGGCAAGGAGATAGCCGAGTTCGAGGCAAATCCGAACCTGAAAGAGATCATTCAGGTCCGTTATCTGGACGAAGCGGGAAAACGCGCTGATATGGAGACCCCGGATTTCGCCCATTTCGCACCGATGGTACAACGGATGGTCGACCGGCACATTCAGGCAAGCTGAGACAGCTTTCATCTGCCCGATCGATAGAGCCAAGAAAATTCGTCGAATTTTCTTGGCTCTTGATCCTAAAGCCTACAGCCCCAGAACATCCACCATGTCATACTGGCCCGGTGCCTTGCCTTGACCCCACAACGCGGCTTTGAGCGCCCCACGGGCAAAGATCGCACGGTCAGTAGCTAGATGGCGCAACACGATACGCTCACCGGGTGCCGCGAACAGGACATCGTGTTCGCCGACAATGTCTCCGCCACGAATCGCGTGGAAGCCGATATCGCCGCGTTTTCGCGCACCGGTAATACCGTCGCGGCCCCGATCGGCCACATCCGCCAACTTGACACCGCGCCCTTCTGCGGCAGCTTCGCCCAGCATCAAAGCCGTGCCTGAAGGCGCATCGACCTTGTGATGGTGATGCCCCTCGATGACCTCGATATCGAAATCCTCATCCAGCGCGGCGGCAACCTTTTTGGTGAGCTGCACCAACAGATTGACCCCAAGGCTCATATTCCCGGCCCGCACAATCACGGCATGGCGCGCGGCAGGTTCCAAAGCTGCGATCTGTTCATCCGTCATTCCGGTGGTGCCAATCACGTGAACGCACCGCGCTTGTGCTGCCAGCGCGGCAAACTCGAGCGTCGCCTCGGGCGCCGTAAAGTCGATAACAGCCTGCGCCTGCGCAAATGCCTCCAGCGGATCGTCAGTGACGGTAACACCGAGCGCCTGCCCGCCCATTGCCTGACCCACATCCTGACCGATCCAGTCATGACCCTTACGCTCGACCACACCAACCAGACGCGCCTGATCGCTCTCAGACACGGTCTTGATCAGCATCTGCCCCATACGGCCCGAAGCCCCTGTGATGACGATCCCCGGAATATGGGTCATTGCGCTGCTCCTTTCTAAAGTCGGCTCAAAGCCTCCTACCCGGTTCGCGCCCGCTTGGCAAAGCCCCGCTTTGGGCTTAGATCGGGGGGCATGGCAAAGAACAAATTCCACGATGGCCCCGGCCCATCCCAACGACAGCTGCGCGTCGGCGAACTGATCCGCCGCACCCTGTCCGAGGTTCTGGCGCGCGGAGATGTCCACGACCCCGACCTGAACCGCATGTCGATCACTGTGGGTGAGGTGCGCACCTCGCCCGATCTGAAGATCGCCACCGCCTATGTGCTGCCCTTGGGCGGCAAGGGGCAGGAGGACGTGATCGAACTGCTCGCTCGAAACAAGGGTGAGCTTCGGCGCGCAGTGGGCAAGAAGGTGGGCCTGAAATTCTCACCCGACCTGCGGTTCCGTTTGGACGACACGTTTGATCGACTGGACGACACCCGCCGTATGTTTAATCAGGACGCGGTACGCCGCGATCTGGACGAGTGATCCGTACCCTTGTCACGCTGTGTGCTGTCCTTTGGGCCGCGCAAGTCTCTGCAGTCACTTGCGAGAAGCTGACTCATGAGGACAAGCGATATACGGTTTGCGAGGTAGATACCTCGGAAGATTTGCGCCTGTTTCTGAACGATGAAAATGGCGATCTGCTGGGTCATTTCTCTTCGGTGAATGAGGCGTTGGAGCCTCAGGGGAAAAGGCTCGTCTTTGCGATGAATGCAGGCATGTACCATGACGACCGCTCGCCCGTCGGCCACTATGTCGAAGAGGGGGAAGAGCAGATGCGCGTGATACCGAATGCCGGACCCGGCAATTTCGGCCTGCTGCCCAACGGTGTGTTCTGCATCCGTAAAAACCGTTCTGATGTGTTCGAGACTTTGGATTTCGTCGATCAGGCGCCGCAGTGCCGCTTTGCGACACAATCGGGCCCCATGCTGGTGATCAACGGAGAGTTACACCCTCGCTTTCTGCCGGATTCAACCTCGCGCTACACCCGAAACGGGGTGGGCACCAGCGCCGATGGCACGCGTGCGGTGTTTGCGATCTCGGACGATTACGTCACTTTCTTTGAATTTGGCAGCCTATTCCGCGATGTATTAAAAACACCAAATGCGCTGTTTCTAGATGGCAACATTTCCCGCATGTATGATCGCGCCAGCAACCGGTCGGATATCGGGTTTTCGCTGGGACCCATCGTGGGTGTCGTCGAGGACGTTCCGGCAAATTGACAGCATCGAAACGATCCGCTAACTCGCGCGCCTCAGCAAGACTCAAGGTGTAGAATGGGACGCAAACGCAAGGGCCGCGACATTTCCGGTTGGCTGGTGGTGGACAAGCCCGCTGGCATGACTTCGACCGCGGTGGTCAACAAGGTGCGTTGGGCGATGGACGCCAAGAAAGCCGGCCATGCGGGCACGCTGGACCCCGAGGCGACCGGCGTTCTGGCCGTTGCGCTGGGTGAGGCAACCAAGACCGTCCCCTACATCACCGATGCGCTGAAGGCCTACACCTTCACCGTGCGGCTGGGGCAGGCCACCAACACCGATGATGCCGAGGGCGAAGTCATCGCTGAAAGCATTGCGCGCCCCTCGGATGAGGATATCAAACAAGCGCTCGGCCCGTTTCTGGGCGATATCAAACAGGTGCCGCCCAAGTTCTCGGCCGTGAAAATCGACGGTCAACGCGCCTATAAGCTGGCCCGAGATGGCGAGGATGTAGAACTGACCGCCCGCCCTCTTTGGGTAGAGGAACTGGTGCTGATCGACCGCCCCGACGAAGACCACGTCGTGCTGGAGATGACCTGTGGCAAAGGTGGCTATGTCCGTTCCATTGCGCGTGATCTGGGCGAAGCGCTCGGCTGCCACGGCCACGTGAAAAAACTGCGCCGCATCTGGTCCGGCCCGTTTGAGGCCGAGGATGGCCTGACCATCGAACAGATCGACGAGATGGCCAAAACCACCGCTCTGGATGATTATCTGCATCCGCTGGAAACCGGCTTGTCGGACCTACCCGAGCTGAAATGCACCTCTGAAGGAGCCACCCGTCTGCGGAATGGCAATCCGGGCATGGTGCTCGCCTCTGACGTGGAATACGGCGACGAGGCCTGGGCCTCGCTGGATGGCAAGGCCGTGGCCGTAGGAATTTACAAGTCGGGCGAATTGTACCCAAGCCGCGTCTTTGCCGCCAACTGATGACTGTTCAGGCGGCGATACGCAATTTGTGACCCAGTCGAAGTATCTCGGACACCAGTAGATCCAGATCCTGCTTTTGCGTGCGGTGATTGTTGACCGCCACCCGTAGGCAATGCGCCCCATGAACCGTTGTATCCGATAAAACCGCTGTGCCTTCCTCTTGCAGGCACAACATGATTTCGCTGTTAATCGCACGCAGAGTTTCGGGGCTGAGACCGCCCGGGTCATAGCGGAAACAAACGATGTTTATGTTGGTGGGGAACATCAAGGTGAGGTCATCCTCTGCCTCGATCAGCGAAGTCAGATAACGCGCCTTTTCGATATCCTGATCAATGAGCCTGCCGAATTTCTGAACGCCGTGCTCCTTCAAGGACATCCAGACCTTGAGCGCTCGAAACCCACGCGAAGTCTGAATGCCGTAATCGTGCAAAAACGCCGCCCCGGCGACGCCTCGGGATTGCGGTTCCAGGTATTCCGGGGTCAGAGTGAATGTCGCGTGGTGGGCATCATGGCTTCGCACTAACGCGCAACCCACTTCGAAAGGCGCATGTAACCATTTGTGTGGGTCGAGCGCGACGGAATCCGCGCGTTCGATGCCGGACACGCGCCAACTGTTATCATGGGCGATTGCAATTAACGCACCGATACAGCCGTCAACATGAAACCACAGGCCTTCCTCGCGGCAGAAATCGGCAATCGCCGACAAGTCGTCGATGGCGCCTGTGTTCACGGTTCCGGCGGTGGCAATCACACAAGCGGGGTTAAGGCCGTCTGCGCGATCCTGCGCGACCATGCCGGCAAGCGCTTCAAGATCCATCGTCAAATCGTCTTGCGTAGGAATACGCCGCAGCGCCTTGTTGCCCAGGCCCAGTGTTTCGAGCGACTTTTGGTGACAACTGTGCATCTGATCCGATCCGTAATACCGCATCGGCTTATCCATGGCGGCGATGCCCTCTTCGCGCATGTCGATCCCGGATTTGACGTTGCGGGCCACCGTCAGCCCGATCAAGTTTGCCACGCTGCCGCCGCTGACCAATGTCCCACTGGCCCCCTCCGGCAGACCGATCATCTCGCGTAGCCAGTCGACGACTTGTCGGTCGATCAGGGCTGCCGCATGATTCCCACCCCCAAGGTTCGAACCCTGAACCGCAGCCAGAAAATCCGCCATCGCGCCAGTGAAATTGCTCGCGCCCATATACCAGCCCCAAAACCGGGGATGAATATTGCCCATTGGATACTGCATGACCTGAGACTGGACATCATCCATCAAATCACCCAACGGCATACCCTGCTGAGGTGCAGGCGTTTCGAACCCGTTGCGTATCGCAGTCGGCATATCTTTCCATATCGACCTATCACGCACATCACGCGTATGATCCAACGCCATATCCAACATCTCATGTGCTAATTTGCGGGTCTGCTCCCAATCCGCCGGATCCAATGTCTCGAATGTCATGTCTTCCCCCCAGAATAAGCCGTTCAAATGAAGGCAGGTATAGCACAAGTTAAGGATCAGGACATCGCCCCTTGTAAACGGGCCTAATTCCAGCCAAACCCGACTGCATGATCACCCGTTCTCACACCAAGGGCGACGCGCCCTCGACTGCCATCTACTCCGATTGCGAAAAATACCGCTATAGCCTGACCCGTATCTGGAACCCGGCGGGCCGCAAGGCGTTGTTTGTGATGCTGAATCCGTCGACGGCGACCGAGGTGCAGAACGACCCCACGGTGGAACGTTGCGAGCGTCGCGCACGCACACTGGGTTTCGGAGCTTTTCAGGTCACCAATATCTTTGCCTGGCGCGACACTGATCCGCGCAAGATGCGTGCATCTTCAGATCCGGTGGGGCCTGAGAATGACGCAGCCATCCTGGACGGCGTGGAATGGGCGGATCAGGTCATCGCCGCCTGGGGCACCCATGGCGCACATCTGGAACGCGGCCCCGCAGTTGAGGACTTGCTGCGCGGCACGGGCCAGCCCTTGTTCCACCTTGGGCTGACCAAGGACGGACATCCGAAGCATCCTCTCTACATTGCGTACACTCAGCAGCCCGAAGCCTGGTGATAAAGGGTTAACCAAGCTCTCAGCTTCGCTTTGACCAAGCCATTGTTTGCATGAGAGGTTTTACACTCGGAGCCATTGTGCTTGCGGAGGGTAGATATGTTTCTGATCGGATTATTCGGAATGGCCGCCATGGGTGGTGCGGCCTACGCAATCAGCGACGTACTTGTGCCAGAAGACAAAGGCGATGACGAGGATGAAGACGATCGCATCGAGGAAACGGCCGACGACGACCTGTCGGAAGGCAATTTGCTTGACGCGGACGAGAATGTCGACGAGCCCAGCTCTGCCGAGGAAACCGACTCTGACACTGGTGAGATTGTGTCCGAGTATGAAGGCGATCTAGTCATTGCGGGCGATGAGGATGCGGATGTTCTGACCGGGCAGGAAGGCAACGATCAGATCAACGGATATGGCGGGGACGACTGGATCGACGGCGGCGCCGGCAACGACGTGTTGTATGGCGGAGGTGGCGGGGACGTCCTGTTTGGCAACCTCGGGAATGATGTGCTCCATGGTGAATATGGTGACGACGCGCTGGACGGAATGTCAGGAAATGACGACCTGTATGGTCATTTCGGAACAGATGATCTGAGCGGCGGTGATGGGAATGACCGGCTTTTTGGTG
Source organism: Ruegeria sp. D7 (assembly GCF_056534355.1). Taxonomy (NCBI): domain Bacteria; kingdom Pseudomonadati; phylum Pseudomonadota; class Alphaproteobacteria; order Rhodobacterales; family Roseobacteraceae; genus Ruegeria; species Ruegeria sp. D7. The sequence continues at coordinate 130,345 of NZ_JBQFPG010000009.1, read as the reverse complement.
GTCAGGGCGATGACACGTTAAGCGGCGATGACGGCGACGACGCGCTACAAGGCGGAGATGGCGACGACTACCTTGTTGGGGGTGCCGGTGAAGACGCCCTGTTTGGCGGAGATGGTGATGACATCTTGTCCGGAGAAGATGGTCCGGACGAGCCTGCGCGCGACTTCCTAAACGGGGGCTCTGGGGACGACGTCATTCTTGCCGAAGACGGCGATGTGGTCACCGGTGGAGAGGGCGAGGACGAGATCGTTGTACAGTCCGACCCCGAGCAGGAAGCCACGACAATCATGGATTTCCAGATCGGTCACGACAAGCTTCTGATCACCTGGGACAACCCGGAAGAACCGGAATTGACGATCGAACAGGACAGTGAAAACAACAGCTTGACCCATGTTCGGGTCAATGGCGAAGACGTCGCTCAGCTTTTTGGCGCAGAGGGTCTGACTGTTGAAGATATTCAGTTTGTGACCGAAGCCCAGTTGGAGCAGTACGCCTTCACCAGTTGAGCCTGCAGAATCCCTTTGCCATTTGCGGTGAATGCGCCTATACGCGCCCATCCGCATCGGAATCGGTGCGGTTTTCTCCATGGGCCTGTGCTGGACGACATCCCGGCCTGCGCCATCAACTCTAACCTTTAAAGGAGACCCCGATGTCGATTACTGCCGCTGATAAAGCACGCGTCATGAAAGAATTCGCAACCAAGGACGGCGACACTGGTTCGCCTGAAGTCCAGGTTGCTATCCTGACCTCGCGCATCAACACCCTGACCGAGCACTTCAAAACCCACAAGAAAGACAACCACGGTCGTCGTGGTCTGCTGAAGATGGTTGCTCAGCGCCGTAAGCTGCTGGACTATCTGAAGGGCAAAGAAGAAGCACGCTATCAGGACCTGATCAAAAAGCTGGGCATCCGCCGCTAAACGCGTTTTGTTCATGTTGTACAGGCGCTGAGGCCCTGTTCGTACAAATTGTACATCTTGTACGCCCGCCATTTGGTGGGCGTATTTGTTTTGGTCACTCTCTAATCCAGTGAACTGTGCGGCGCGCAGATTTCCCGCCATGTTCATGAGAGACGGCACACACATACCCGCGGCCCAAACCTTACCGCTACGCAAAGAAGCGCAAACTTTTTTAACTTCCTGTGAACCACTTCACTGAACGCGGTCAAAGATTGCGCCATTCTGAGGGTGTTAGTGAGTAGGCGCTTCTTTTGTTTCGAGCGTCAGGTTTTTCATAGTCCTCCCTTTTTTACTGGGCGTGCCTGTAGCGGGCGCGCCCATTTTCGTTCGGGACACACTGATGAAACCTACTTGCCTTTGGTATCAAGCGCCTGAACGCCGGGATGGCGAAACAGTTTCGCCATCGCAATCAATGCCAGTACACCGCAGATGACCGCGAGCACGAAAGGCATCCGCAAATTGATAGCCATGAGGGACCCGCTGAGGGCCGTAATGGTCCCGGAGCCCAACGCGTAGATGGCGACTGTCACACCCATGACCCAACCTTGCTCGGTTGGGCCGACGCTCGCGGAAAACAACGAAAGCATGGTCGGGTACATGATCGCGAACGCGATGGTTATCGGAACAATCAGGACATAGGTCAGATCGGCCATGGGGTTCAGCATGAAGGCCAATATCCCAAGTGCCATCGCTGCAATGGAGACATACAGAATCGGAAACTTTTTGTACCGCTCGTGCAGCGGCGCGGTGAGGTAGGCACTGCCAAAGGCCATGGAGCCTCCGAACACGGCGAGGGCCATGCTGTTTTGAAGCGTACTGAACTTGAACCGGGTCAGCAGATACGTGTCGATGAAGAAGAAAAACGCATTCAGGCACATCAGCGAGAACAACATGACGACCGAAAGCCGCAAAACGACCGGGTGCGAGAAGACTTTCCACAGGTTCAAAACAACATCTAAAAGCCCGAAGTCAATTTTTTGTCTTTTGAAACCGGGTTCGGAGAAGAAGAACAGAATCAGTGCCATGTTGATCAGGATCAGGGCAATGGCGACGTAGAAAGGCAGTTCCAGTGACGCAAATGACCCCATCAGGTTTTGGTCGCTGAGCAATCCTGAAATCAGTGGCCCCCCGAGCAGGCCCAGCGCGGATGCCGCAACAATCATCCCGAGGTTTTTTGATTTCTCCTGATCGTCATGGCTGATGTCGATCAATGCGGCCTGCGCAATGGGTTGGTTGGCCGTCGTAAACCCGGAAATGGCGCGCCCCAAAAGCAACAGCCAATAGCTGGACGTCATGATCGCGGCCACAGTCAGAACATAGCCGATCAGGGCACCGGTAAGGCAGATCATGATGCCTGTTTTACGCCCGATATAGTCCGACAACTTGGCGATGAAGGCCGCCCCGAAAAAGTAGAACAGAAAGAAGACGACAATCAGAATCGTATAGTCGAGCTGGCGGATATTCGTCGCTGTTCCATGTGCGAGGAAAGCCTGGTGTGGATCCAGCAGGATCGTGTTGAAAATCGGCACGATCAATCCAAAACCCATCACGTCAATGAAAACGACCAGCAACAGAGACAATCGTGAAAGGTTCATAACAGCTTCCTCATTACGGTCCCGGAATAATCCAATTTCAAAACGTCGAGGGGGCCGGCCACATCACAAGAAACACGCGCTGCGCCAAGATTTGCCCGGAGTCAGGGTATGAGCTCTTTTGTTTTCTGTCCAATTTGGCGCGGCGACGGGCGGTATCCGGGGGGCTGACCTTGGGTTTCGAATTGTGACGCCGCGTCGCGAAAGTCGGGCCCTAGGTTAGAAGGTTGACGTAAGCGTAAGAAGTGCCGTGATTTTTTTCCAAGCGGTCAAAAAATTGATGCAAACAGCAGATTTCTTCCCCCTTTCTCGGCACCCCATTTTTCCTACATGGACGGTGTCGCTGCGGGTTCACACTCACGGAAGTTGGTCTTTGAGCCCTTCCCTCAAGTGGCTTGGACCTGACCCGCAGCGGCAAGGATTTGATGACCATATGTTGCGGGAGTTGAATGATGCCATTGAAGACAATTCTGAGCCGGGTGTTTGCAACCAAGATGTCTGAGACGTCCAACGCCACAAATGCGCGGTCGATTTTGAATAATCCCTACGACCATAAGAAGGCAATTTCGAAGGTTGAGACAGCGGCGGTTCTTCGCGGGATCCTAGAAGATGAAAAGATGGAATATCCAACCCAAGGCAAACGCGAGGATTCGCTGCACTGACCGCCGTTTGGTACGCTCCCGACGACTGCTGCATGGGCACGCGCTACAGGGGCCGCTCCGGACCAAAAACGCCCGCCGAATTGGCGGGCGTTTCGGTTTTCTCAGGATAATCCCAGTTACATCTTGGCCTTTTCTGATTTAAGCGCCAGCCACAGGCAGTAGCACATGATCAGAACCACCAAGGTAAACGGAATTCCAGTCGACACCGCTGCCCCTTGCAAGGCAGAGAGACCTCCGCCCAGCAGCAGTGCGATTGCGACGAGGCCTTCAAGCGTGCACCAGAACACGCGTTGCACAACCGGTGCGTCCATCTTGCCGCCTGCCGTGATCGTATCGATCACCAGCGAGCCTGAGTCCGACGATGTGACAAAGAACACAACGATCAGGATCAGAGCGATCGGGGCAATGATGCCGTAAAGCGGCAGCTCTTTCAGGAAGCCGAACAGCGCGCCCTCGGGGGCATAGCTTTCGATCACTGTGGCGCGGACGCCCTCTGCTCCGCCTGCGTTCAGCATGTCAATTGCGGCGCCACCAAAGGTCGACATCCACAGGGCGCAAACCGCAGTGGGTGCCAACAAGGCGCAGATCACGAACTCACGCACCGTACGACCTTTGGAAATGCGGGCGATGAACATGCCCACGAAAGGTGACCACGCAATCCACCAGGCCCAGTAGAAGGTTGTCCAGCCGTGGAAGTAGCTGGTGTCTTCCCGACCGAACGGATTGGACAGGGCCGGTAGATGGGTCACGTAATCCACCATCACGTTGAAGTACCGTGCAATGGCGGTTCCGACACCGGTAACTACGATGACGAAGATGAACAGTCCTACGGCCATGATCATGTTGATCTCACTCAACCGTTTGACTCCTGCATCCATGCCCATCAGGACCGAGCCCAGTGCGATCATCGTAATGCCTATGATCAGCAGGACGGTGACGGTGGGGCTGGGTTCGATGCCAAAGACCTCATACAGCCCGGCGGCCACCTGTTGTGCGCCCAAACCCAATGATGTGGTCAGGCCGAAGAGGGTCGCGAATACTGCCAGAGTATCGATGATGTGGCCCCACCAGCCCCAGACGCGCTCGCCCAGGATCGGATAAAAAGCCGAACGCAGGGTCAATGGTAGCCCGAGATTATAGCTGAAGATTGCAAGCGCCAGACCAACGGCCGCATATACAGCCCAGCCTTCGAGACCCCAATGATGGATCGTGCCGACAATGCCGATGTATTCGTTACCCGGCACAGCGATATCGATGCCCAGCGGGCGGGCGTTGCCGTCTTCTGCAAAGTTGTAATAGACCGGCTCCATCACGCCGAAGAACAACAGCCCGATGCCGATCCCGGCCGCGAACATCATCGCGATCCATCCGGCGTAGGAATAGTCGGGTTTGGCGTCCTTGCCGCCGATCCGCACCTTGCCCACAGGCAAGATGATCAGCACCAGACAGAACAGGGTGATTGCGTCAACCGACAGCACCAGAAACCAGTCAAACGTGCTGGTCAGCCATGGCCGGAGCCAGCCAAAGAACGTGGCTGCGGATTCCTGATTTGCCAGCGCGATCAGGACGAACGCAAAGATCAGGATACTAGAGATCAAAAAGACCGGGTTATGGATGTCCAGACCGAAAGGCCGGACATTGTCCTGCCCCAGCTCATATTCGGTCTCAAAGTCATAAATCCGGGGATCCGGATCCAGCATTTTCTTGGTTTGTGCCATGCGTCTGCCCTTCTGTTCGCTACGTGCAAACGCCAAGGTATTTGACCGGCGGACGGAGGTGATATTCGTATTCCCTTGGCGCGTTTCCGTCGTTTCGACCGCAGGTATGGTGGTTTCAGCCTATACGGATACTAAATTTTCACCAAATATATTCGATTTCGCGAATAGTTAGGCGGTGGGAGCGACCGAATTAGCTTTCAGAGCTGCAAATATCCTGTTATTCAACCAAATGGTTGACTGAAGCAGAAAAGGCATGTAATTCATCCAAATGGTTGAACGAGAGAATCGCTATGACCTAAGCGCTATATTGAAGGCCGCGTCCGACCCAACCCGCCGCGTGATCCTAACGATGCTCGCGCAGCAGGGCCCCTTGCGGGTGACGGATATTGCGCAGCAATTCGATATGAGCCTCAACTCGGTGTCCAAGCACATCAAGGTGCTCGAGAATGCTGGGCTGGTGCGGCGTCGGACGGAATGGCGCGAGCATCTGATCGAGGTGCAGATGGCCCCCTTGTCAGCCGTGGATGACTGGTTCGCCGGGCTGCGTTCGATCTGGGCGCTTCGGCTGGACGCCTTGGAAACTGCTTTGGAGGACCCAGAAGATGACGGAACTGTCCCTTGAAATAACCCGCGCCATTCCGCACCCGCCGGAAAAGGTGTTTGATGCTTGGCTAGACCCGGAAATGTTGGCCAAGTTCATGCTGCCCGGTCCCAACATGTCAGTGCCCGAAGCTTATTCTGACGCCAAGGTAGGGGGCCGGTTCAAGATCATCATGCGCGCGCCCGAGGCCGGGGACCTTCCGCATGAGGGCGAATACAAAGTGATCGACCGGCCCAATCGGCTGCAATTCACTTGGAACTCTCCTTACAGTCAGGACGATTCCACCGTGACGCTAGATTTCACGCCCACCGATAAGGGTACTGAATTGCGCCTGCACCACATCCGCTTCCCTTCGGAAGAAAGCCGAGACAATCATGAAGGCGGCTGGACCCGGATCCTTGAAGTGCTGGAGGTCGCGCTGTGATCAACTGGCTTGCCCTTGGCGCGGGAGTCATCGCCGCCTTTCTGCTGGGCTGGCTGGTCTACGGACCTGTGGGATTTCAGAAACGTTGGGCCGAAGGTACTCGGATCGATCCGACACCGCCTGACACACCACCTCTGCCTCAACTGGCAGCCCAGATCATATTTCTGATCCTGCTGGCTGCTGTGATCGCCGTGACCGAGACCACCAATAGCCTTGGCGTTGCAGTTCTGGCCATCCTTGCGGTGGCTGCTCAGGCCGCATCGGTCGGGGCATGGGCGCAGAAAAGCGGCTTCGCCATCGCAGTCGACACCGGATATGCGCTGGGCTGCGGCGTGGTGATGATATTGGCGCACGCTATCCTTTGATACATCGGCCCCTGCCCAGCTTGGGCGGGGGTTAGGTAATCCCCTGCCCCCCAAAAACTCCCGACTTTCCAAAGCTTGCAAACTGATGTATGGGCCTGTCATCTGAGACGTTGTGCCCTGACCCCGGCACTCGAATGGAAGATAAAGTGGGGTCGGCGGCAATGGGGCCGCCATGCAAACCGGAGACCCGCAGGGGCGGGAGTGCTCCGTTCTAGGATACGCATATGTTTGATGTAACAAAGAAATCGATTCAGTGGGGCGAAGAGACGCTGACACTGGAAACCGGCAAGGTTGCCCGTCAGGCCGACGGCAGCGTGATTGCCACGCTGGGTGAAACCAGCGTCATGGCGAACGTGACCTTTGCCCGTGCTCAAAAGCCCGGTCAGGATTTTTTCCCGCTGACCGTACACTATCAAGAAAAATACTATGCCGCCGGTAAGGTTCCGGGTGGCTTCTTCAAGCGCGAAGCGCGCCCGACCGAGAAAGAGACGCTGACCGCGCGTCTGATCGACCGTCCGATCCGCCCGCTGTTTGTTGACGGCTTCAAAAACGAAGTTCTGGTGATGTGCACCGTGCTGTCCCACGATCTGGTCAACGACCCCGACATCGTTGCGATGATCGCGGCATCCGCTGCTCTGACCATTTCCGGCGCGCCGTTCATGGGTCCGATCGCCGGTGCCCGCGTTGGTTTCGAGGATGGCGAATACGTTCTGAACCCGACCGTCGACGACATGCAGGACCTGCGCCTGAACCCTGAACAGCGTCTAGACCTGGTTGTCGCCGGTACCAAAGACGCCGTGATGATGGTGGAATCGGAAGCGTACGAACTGTCCGAGGCGGAAATGCTGGGCGCGGTAAACTTCGCGCATGAGCAAATTCAGCCCGTGATCGACCTGATCATCTCGCTGGCCGAAGAAGCCGCGAAAGAGCCGTTCGAATTTGTCGCCCCCGATTACTCGGAGCTGTCCGCCGCTGTTTCGGCTGCCGGTGAAGAGAAGATGCGCGCCGCGTTCGCGATCACCGACAAGCAAGAGCGCACCGCCGCTGTTGCCGCGGCCCGTGAAGCGATCAAGGAAGCGTTGACCGAAGAGCAACTAGAAGACGGCAACCTCGGTTCCGCTATGAAGAAGCTGGAAGCTGGCATTCTGCGCGGTGACGTCGTCAAAGGCGGCAAACGTATCGACGGTCGTTCGACCACCGATATCCGTTCGATCGTCGCAGAAACCTCGATGCTGCCGCGGACCCACGGTTCTGCCCTGTTCACCCGTGGTGAGACTCAGGCATTGGCCGTGACCACGCTGGGCACCGGTGACGACGAACAGTTCATCGACGCGCTACACGGCAACTTCAAATCGAACTTCCTGCTGCACTACAACTTCCCCCCCTACTCGGTTGGCGAAGTTGGCCGCGTGGGTGGTCCGGGCCGTCGTGAGATCGGCCACGGCAAGCTGGCATGGCGTGCCCTGCAGGCGGTTCTGCCTGCGGCGACCGACTTCCCCTACACGATCCGCATCGTGTCGGAGATCACCGAATCCAACGGCTCGTCCTCGATGGCGTCGGTTTGCGGTGGTTCGCTTTCGATGATGGATGCGGGCGTTCCGCTCAAAGCACCGGTTGCCGGTGTGGCCATGGGTCTGATCCTGGAAGATGACGGCGAATACGCCATCCTGTCGGACATTCTGGGTGACGAAGATCACCTGGGCGACATGGACTTCAAGGTTGCGGGTACCGAAAACGGCATCACCTCGCTGCAGATGGACATCAAGGTTGCGGGCATCACGCCTGAGATCATGGAGAAAGCCCTGGCGCAAGCCAAGGACGGCCGGATGCACATTCTGGGTGAGATGGGCAAAGCCCTGTCCGAAACCAACGAATTCTCGGTCCACGCGCCGCGCATCGAGACCATGAACATCCCCACCGACAAGATCCGCGAAGTGATCGGCTCGGGTGGTAAGGTCATCCGCGAGATCGTCGAGGTTTCGGGTGCCAAGGTCGACATCAATGACGACGGCGTCATCAAGATCGCGTCGCCCGACGGTGAATCGATCAAGAAGGCCTATGAGATGATCCACTCGATCGTGGCCGAGCCGGAAGAAGGTCAGATCTACACCGGTAAAGTGGTCAAGATCGTCGACTTCGGTGCCTTCGTGAACTTCTTTGGCAAGCGCGACGGTCTGGTGCACGTGTCCCAGATCGAAAACCGACGCCTGAACCATCCGTCGGATGTTCTGAAAGAAGGTCAGGAAGTAAAGGTCAAACTGCTGGGCTTTGACGATCGCGGCAAGGTGCGCCTGTCGATGAAAGTTGTCGATCAGGAAACCGGCGAAGAGATCGTTCCCGAGAAGAAAGAAAAGAAAGAGGAAAGCGCAGAGTAATCTGCCTCTTTTGCAAGAACGAAGGCCCCGGTAATCCGCCGGGGCCTTTTTCTTTGGGCGAATGACGAGTGCCGTAGCGATGCTGTGGAATGTGCCGACCATCAGCTGGTGCTGGGGCAGGCTTCAATTTAGATGAGGATACAGTTTTAATCGCTGAGTGCATTGCCCTGAAACAGAGCCTCGCAACCACTTAAAACGTTGGCTTTACAGCCCCGAGGCATCTACTTGGGCGTTCTTTTCTACTCATTGCCGATAAATGAATGAATTTACGACGATATCCGATCGTTTCTTGGTTTATTTCTTTTCTTCGATCAAAAGCTCTTCTATGAGCGCGCCCAACAGTTGCGTCCTCGATTTGACCTTGGCTTTTTTGTAGATTGAATTGTTCTGGGACTTGATTGTTCCCTCGCTGGTCTCGCGCAGTTTAGCTATTTCTGCGAGGGACAGGCCCTTTACGGTGAGAAGTGCAACATCTCGTTCCGCAGCACTAAGGCCCCAACGGTCGAACTGTAGTTCCAGCATTCGAAAAAACTCGCCTTGAGCCTTCCGCAGGTTCTGTTTGACTTCTTGGTGACGTCGCAAAAACAGCCTGTGGCTTTGCCAAATCAAAAGCCCCCCAAGAATAAACCCAAATAGGGTGATGAGAGCCGTGATTTCATGGACCACCCAACTCGCGGAAAAAATGTAGTACCCTGTTATTTCGCCAATCAATTCGATCACAAACGTCAAAGCAGAGATCGCATATACAGCGATCCCCGCTTTGAACATGGCTTCTTTTTTAAACCATTTGTTCAAACCCCAATCTCGCTTGGGCTCAAGTTGGAAGCTGAATTAATCATCGTCGCCTTCGTCATCCCCTTCGCCATCGTCACCTTCACCGTCGCGCTCGCCATCGTCGCCTTCGCTATCGCGTTCGCCGTCATCGCCTTCGCTATCGCGTTCGCCATCGTCGCCTTCGCTATCGCGCTCGCCATCGTCACCTTCGCTGTCGCGCTCGCCATCGTCACCTTCGCTATCGTTTTCCCCATCGCCTTCGTCATCGTCACCTTCGTCATCAAATCCTTCGTCGTCATCTTCGTCGTCATCTTCGTCATCAAAATCTTCGTCGTCATCTTCCTCATCGTCGAACTCATCGTCTCGCTCTGAACGATCCCGAACGATGGTTCCGTCTTTCCCCAGCACCACTTCTCTCTCGATTCCAGGTCCAGTCGCTTCAAAGCGAAGATTCCCAAACAGCGTGTTGGTTATTTCGATTCGTTGGAAACCTTGTTCTGTGAGTTCGTCGATGATGTCTTGCTTGGTGGTTTGCGAAAGCGCCGTGGTGGCCATCAGAACGAAAGTTGATGTCAGACCGATAGTTTTCTTGTTCATGTTCCCATCCTCAAAGGAATTGCCAATTGAACTAAAACATCGGCGCTTTGCGATGGGAATATAACTTAGGTTGGTTAGGCCAGACTTGAACCAAAGAACTATATCCTCAACGGTACTGGGTAATGCGCGCAATGTGCGGGAACGTGGATTTGGAGAGCGCCGAAAAATTTTTCAGGAGCAAATTCCTGAATTTGATCTCGGACCGATCTGAATTTACAGCCATGTAGTTTTTGAAGGTGACACCGAGGATATGCCCGAAGCCAAGAAATTCGAAAAGCTCTTCTCTACTCCAATGATGCGATTTGTGGTGCCTAACAGTGCAGCGCTTAATGCGGCGATTCTGTTTGAGGCCGAAAAGATGCGTGAGGAAGACGAGGGTGCCTCAAAATCCAATCGCGGCGGATGGCACTCAAACGGAAACCTCTTTGATCGCGATACGCCCGCTATTCAGAATTTGCGAGACGCAGCCGAAGATGCGGTGTTTCAAATAACGCGAAAGGTCTCCGACAAGGTTGAACTGGATAAACTTCGCCTGAAACTGTTCGGGTGGATAAACGACAATCCTTCCGGCGGGTACAATGCGCCGCATACTCATCCCGGCGCGCATTGGTCTGGAGTGTACTATGTTTCTCAACCCGAGATCGAAGAAGGTTCGTCTGGAATGATTGAGTTTCTCGACCCCCGAAACGAGTTGCCTCACTGGCGCATACTTCAGGCGAGTGCGTTTCGGAACAAAAAGAAGCTGCGCCCGGCAGCAGGCGAAATGATCCTTTTTCCATCCTATCTGACCCATTGGGTCCACCCAAACCAAAGTAAAGAAAGCCGCGTCACGGTTGCCTTCAACGCAACCTTTCGACGTCCAAAATCGGATCCCACTTAATCGCCTCGAGATACGCAGCCTCTGTGGTATCGAACATCAAGGCAATGTTTCGCCTGGTCAGCGCAGTCAGCGCAGCTTTCAGTTTCCATCAGAAGCTACAATCCTTGGCAGCGAGACCGCGTTCAACTGACGTATCCGATCCCAACCACCGCCTCGGCAGGCGTGCCCACAGTCGATCCAACATAGCCAATCTGCCTTTTTCGATCAGTGCCGCTTTCGAGCCCTGCACGTCACGGTAAACGATATGTTAACACTTCTAAGTTGAGTTAGCTCAAAGTTAAGGAAATCCAAATCATCTGGGAAGTCGCCGCGCTTTGGCCTCTATCACCATCTTTGAGATCGACGGAGATCCGTTTGGCAACCCCAGTGTGACGGTGACCCAGGGGTTTCAGGTCACCATTACTGATGATGATAATTTTCTCGAAAATCCGGACAACAACGGCAGCCAACAGTTCGATACCCTCCCAATCCACGGGCTGAACAACTCCGGCAGCTTTCAGATATTTGAAGGCTACAGCGCGACGGTCGGAGGTGCACCGGTCACCTACACACTGCTGCAATTCTCGGGTACGCAATACATCGTTGTGACCTCGGGAAACGTTGCTGTTAACGATGTACTGACAGGCAACTCACTGGCCCAGAGTACTGCACCTGCGGTCGAATATGATAACCTTCCCAGCTTTGTCTGCTTTACTTCGGGGTCACATATTCTGACACCGTCGGGCCAGCGTCTGATCGAAGAAGTCAAAGCAGGCGATCATGTGATCACCGCAGATGGCACCGGTCGGGCCGTGCGCTGGGTGGGTCGGCGACGGCTGAGTGATGCGGACCTGAGACAGACCCCTAAGCATTGCCCGATCCGGATCAGTGCGGGCAGTCTTGGGCCGCAGACACCATCGCGAGATCTGCTGCTGTCACCTCAGCATCGGGTTGTCGTGTCCTCACCTGCATTGGAATTGCATCATAGTCACCCGATGATGTTGGCGACGGCCAAGTCTCTGCTCAACGGCAAGTCTATCACGCAAGTTCCGCCAAGCGGGGGCGTCGAGTACATTCACATTCTATTCGACCAGCATGAGCTGGTGAATGTCGAAGGATTGTGGTCGGAATCGTTTTATCCCGGCGGATATACGCTGGACGCGATGAGCAGTGCAGTGAAGGAGGAACTATTCGAGCTGTTCCCTGAGCTTCATTCCGACACAGGCGGCTATGGTGATACGGTGCTGCCGGTTCTGAAACCGTACGAAGTGCAGATGCTGCGCCCGGAGCTATCTGCCCCTTGCGGCGCAACCTCGGCGTTTGCGCATTAGAAGAAGGCGGGGGCTTTCGCCCCCTGCCCGTTGATCCGATTACGACGGCGCTTTGGTTTTGCGCAGATAGGGGAAGATCGTCTCGAACTCGCCGAACTTCTCTTTTGCCTCATCGTTGGAGACCGCAGGTGGAATGATCACATCCTCACCCGGCACCCAATTTGCGGGGGTTGCCACGCCCTTGGCGCTCATCTGCAGGCCATCCAGCGCACGCAGAATCTCGGCAAAGTTGCGGCCCACGGTCATCGGGTAGGTCATGGACAGTTTCAACTGCTTATCGGGTCCGATGATAAAGACAGAGCGTACAGTTGCGCTGTCGGCAGGCGTGCGGCCGTCGGGCAGATAGGCCTCGGCCGGCAGCATGTCGAAGGCTTTGGACACAGCCAGACCGTCATCGGCGATGATCGGGAAGCCGGGGTTGGCGTTGCCATAGGCCTCGATATCTTTTTTCCACTTCTTATGATCTTCGACACCATCGACCGACACGCCGATCACTTTGGTGTTCCGCGCCGCCCATTCATCGTTCAGCTGCGCAACTGCCGAAAACTCGGTCGTGCAAACAGGAGTGAAGTCCTTGGGGTGTGAGAACAGGATGGCCCAGCTATCGCCAATCCAGTCATGAAACTGGACGGTGCCCTGATCTGTCTCTGCGGTGAAATTCGGGACCGTATCATTGATGCGCAAACCCATTGGGAAACTCCTTTCCTGTGAAAAATCGCGAGTCGATTGCTGCCAACCTAATCACTTTGCGCAGAGGTTAAACCATTCATGTTGCGCTGTCAGAAGATTCAGTAGGTAGATAATTTGATCAAATTATGTTTTACCCTTGCCCGACACCCGGGTGGGTGACAGAGTGCGAATGAAAACCGACCGTTCGGTCGATTGATTCCTGATCCGGAGGATGAGCCATGATCGAAAAACGCGATTTCTATATCAACGGCAAATGGGTCGCCCCATCAGAGCCGAATGATTTCGAAGTGATCGACCCGTCGACCGAAGAACCATGCGCGGTGATCTCATTGGGGTCAGAGGCTGACACTAACGCAGCGGTCGCCGCGGCCAAAGCTGCTCTGCCTGGTTGGATGGCAACCCCGGTGGTCGAGCGCATCGCTTTGGTAGAGAAACTGGTCGATATTTACGCCACCCGCTCAGAGGATCTGGCCCAGGCGATGTCGATGGAGATGGGTGCACCCATCGAAATGGCGCGCAGCCAGCAATCGGGCGCGGGGATCTATCACCTGAAAAACTTCATCCGTGCCGCCAAGGCGTTCCAATTCGAACGTCCGTTGGGCGATCATGCGCCGAATGACCGGATCATCTATGAAGCGGTGGGTGTGGCAGCCCTGATCACCCCATGGAATTGGCCGATGAATCAGGTCACGCTCAAAGTCGGGGCCGCCGCGATTGCGGGCTGCACGATGGTTCTGAAACCGTCCGAGCAAAGCCCGCTGAACGCGATGATCTTTGCTGAGATGATGGATGAGGCTGGCTTCCCGGCTGGTGTTTTCAACCTGGTGAATGGCGATGGCGTGGGCGTGGGCTCTCAGCTCTCGGGGCACGCAGATGTTGATATGGTCAGCTTCACCGGTTCGACCCGCGCGGGCACTGCGATTTCCAAGAATGCGGCGGATACACTGAAGAAAGTGCATCTGGAACTGGGCGGCAAAGGGGCCAATGTGGTCTTCGCCGATGCCGACGAAAAGGCGGTAAAACGCGGCGTCCTGCACATGATGAACAACACCGGTCAAAGCTGTAACGCGCCCAGCCGGATGCTGGTGCAGCGTCCGATCTATGATCAGGCGGTTGAGACAGCCGCCGAAGTGGCAAACAAGGTCACCGTCGGCAGTGCCGCCGAAGAAGGCCGACATATCGGACCGGTGGTGAACGAAGTGCAGTGGACCAAAATTCAGGACCTGATCCAGAAAGGAATTGATGAGGGCGCGCGTCTGGTTGCAGGCGGCACGGGTCGGCCAGAGGGGCTGAACAAGGGCTATTATGTGCGCCCAACGGTTTTTGCCGATGCCAATAACCAGATGACGATCGCGCGCGAGGAGATCTTTGGCCCGGTTCTGACCATGATCCCCTTCGATACCGAAGAAGAAGCCATCGAGATTGCCAATGACACACCTTACGGGCTGACCAATTATGTTCAGACCCAAGACGGTGCACGCGCCAACCGAATGGCTCGCGTCTTGCGGTCGGGCATGGTTGAGATGAACGGCCAGTCGCGCAGCGCTGGGTCCCCGTTTGGTGGGATGAAACAGTCCGGCAATGGCCGCGAAGGCGGGGTTTGGGGCTTGGAGGACTTCCTTGAGGTCAAGGCCGTCGGGGGCTGGGCTACCGAATAACCCGGTTTTGGTGGTATCAAAATGTGAGGCACCCTAAGGGTGCCTCGCTTTGTTTCTTAGGCAGGTCGGACGATAAGCTGCGGCTCTCCGTCCGACGTGTGACGGGTGGATCGACCATCCCAGCCAATCTCACCTGTCACCCGCTGGCGAAGGGACGAAAAACTGTCGAACCGGACCACATCTACGGGCACGTCGAACTGCAGGGTCACCCGGCGATGTCCGCCATCCCCAATCATGGTCAGACCGCGGATTTCGGCGGTGAAGGGCTGACCCAGATATCGGCCCTCAACCCGGTCACCAACGCGCAACTGCACTCGATTTCCTGCCATTGCGTGCAACGTGTTCCAATCCCGCGCACCGAGTTGATGCGCCAACAGTTCCAGCGCCTCGCTATGCGATAGCTTCACTCCGGCGTCCTGCAGGCGTTTGCGCAGGCGTTTTGCCTGCTCTTTCAGCTCCGCAACCGGAGCGATGTTCTGAGTATGTGTCATGGTGTGCCTCGTTTCCTGAAACGGGCGCGAAATCTGGACGGGGTTCGCATTGCCATCCGCGCGCCTGGAAAGGGCAACAGATGTGATTCAATCGGGTTTCACCAAAGCCTAAGGCCGCGAACGGCAGGGGACCCGAACCTGCCGTGCATATGGCAACGACGCGCCAGAATGTCAATCAGGCGTCGGCCTGCGCCGCCTCATAGGCCAGCATGGCGCGCTTGACGGGCAGTCCCCAGTGGTAGCCACCCAGGCCGCCCGATTTGCGTAAGGCACGGTGGCAGGGGATCAGCCAACTGACCGGGTTGCGCCCAACTGCGGTGCCTACGGCGCGCACCGCTTGGGGTGAGCCGACCCGCTGCGCGATCTCGGAATAGGTGGTGACCTGCCCCGAAGGGATGTGCATCAGCGCTTCCCATACCTTGATCTGCAGTGGTGAGCCGATCAGGTAGAGCGGGGTCGGCTCCAACCGGTCGCTGGCCGCACCGAAGGCGCTGAGCACCCAAGGCCGCAGGCGCATCGGGTCCTCGACAAAATCAGCATTGGGCCAACGAGAGATCATGTCTTCCATCGCCGCCTCCTCGCCTGTCTCGGCCCCAAAGGCGATTCCACAGATTCCCTTGTCAGTTCCCATAACCAGCGCAGGGCCAAAGGGGCACTCGAACCAGCCCCAGTAGATCGTGAGACCTGCGCCTTTGCGGGCATATTCACCGGGGCTCATGGATTCCCATTTCAGGAACAGGTCATGAAGCCGCCCACTGCCGGACAGCCCCACATTATGAGCGGTTTCCAGCGTGGTGAAACGCTCGTGCAACAGGGCTTTGGCATGGCCGAGAGTCAGGTATTGCTGGTATCGCTTCGGCGAGACCCCGGTCCAGCGTGAGAACAGACGCTGAAAGTGGGCAGGGCTCATATCCATCTGGCGAGCCAACTCATCAAGACTGAGACTCTCTCCGCCTTGATCGATCAATTCGATCGCGCGCCGCATGACGTTATAATGATATCCGCTTTCTGCTGTCTGGACGTTCATCAGTCACCTCATCAGTTACAGGAACAGTAACTTGCCCCTGTCGATCTTGCGACCCGGAACCTGCGCTTTATCTTGTCAACTGAGTTGACGAATCAAATCGATTTCTCCTACCATTCAGGTATGGGACACAGGTTGGATCAGCTTTATCAGGCAGTTCAGGCCACCCGGCCTTTGCTGCGGAACATCACGGCAGCAGTTGAGCAGGGCAGCCAGCGCAAAGGCGTGACCGTCGGGCAACGTGCCCTTTTGGAAGGTCTGTCGCTATCTCCCGGCGCGACAGCCCCGATGCTATGCGCCGAGCTGCAGCTGAAACGACAATATGTCTCGCGCATCTTAAAAGAGTTGATGGGTGCACAGCTGATCGAAAGCCAGCCCAATCCCAAACGTGCAGGCACCTACTGCTACCGGCTGAGCCCAGCGGGCGAAGAGACGATCACGGCTATCAGAGCGGATGAGATGGCCAAGCTGACACGCTTTGCACAGGATTTTTCTGCGTCAGAGCTTGTCGCCTATCACAAGGTTCAGCTGGCCCTGACCCGCTATTTCGCAGAACTCGCCAGGGAGGCCTGACATGACCGTCCTTTGGATAATGGCGGCAAGCATCATGATCGCCGTTTTGTACATCCTCTTGCAAATCCGAAAGATTGGCACTCCGACAACCGGACCCAAAATAGACCTGGCATCGCGGCCTGAAACGGCGCTGCTGGTGATCGATATGCAAACAGATTTTACCTCGATACCCACATGGGATGACGCGCAAATTGAGGGTGCGTTGTCGACGATCCGGTCAACGACGGACAGCGCCCGCCAGTCTGACTGGTCCGTGATTGCCATCCGTCATGAATTCAAGGGACGGCTGGCGAACTTGCTGAACGGGTGGTTCAATCAGGGGCGCGGCAACGCAGGTTCCGACGGAGTTGGGTTGGATCCGCGTCTTGCGCTGAATCCCGATGCCGAGTTTGTAAAATCCGTAGGTGACGCCTTTTCTTCGCCGGGCTTTGAACGGTTCCTGCAAGACAAACGGATCGGAACGCTGGTTCTGACAGGGTTGGACGGGTGTCATTGCGTGAATAAGACCGCGCAGGGCGCGCTCAATCGAGGATATCGGGTTCAGATCAATTCGGCAGCCGTTCTGGCGGCTGATCCGAACCGGTGGCAGGGGATCAGGGATCAACTTGCAACGGCGGGGGTGGATTTCCGACTGCAGACGTGAGGCATAGGGATAAATCGACCAAGACCCGCGCCTAGGCAAAATCAAAACGCACCTTTTCAATTGCGACCGCTTGTCTGGCAGGGCATTAAGGCTCGGATGGCCAAACAACTCGGATACCACAAGATCCGCGAGATCTTTACGCGTTTTCACGACGCCGACCCTGAACCCAAGGGCGAGTTGGAGCATGTAAACGTCTATACTCTGGTCGTTGCCGTCGCACTGTCAGCGCAGGCGACCGATGCCGGCGTCAACAAGGCTACGCGCGCGCTATTCAAGATCGCCGACACGCCGCAGAAGATGCTGGAACTGGGCGAAGAAGGTCTGATCGAACACATCAAGACCATCGGCCTGTTCCGCCAGAAGGCCAAGAACGTAATCAAGCTGAGTCGCATTCTGGTCGAAGACTATGGCGGTGAGGTGCCCAACTCCCGCGCGGCGCTTCAATCGCTACCGGGTGTGGGGCGCAAGACAGCCAATGTTGTCCTGAACATGTGGTGGCGATATCCGGCGCAGGCCGTGGACACGCATATCTTTCGCGTCGGCAACCGCACCGGCATCTGCCCGGGCAAGAATGTGGACGCCGTCGAACGCGCCATCGAAGACAACATACCGACCGACTTTCAGCTGCATGCGCATCACTGGCTGATCCTGCATGGCCGCTATCACTGCAAGGCACGCAAACCGCAGTGCCCGACCTGTATCATCCGCGATCTCTGCGAATTTGAGGACAAGACTCTATGAAAACCTACCAACTGACCGGCATCGGAAACGCCGTTGTGGACGTGATTTCCCAAGCCGATGACAGTTTCCTTGAGCTGATGGGCATCGAAAAGGGTATCATGCAGCTGATCGAACAGGAACGCGGCGAGGTACTGTACGCCTCGATGGAAGGCCGGGTGCAGACTCCGGGTGGCTCGGTTGCCAATACCATTGCGGGTGCGGGTGCACTGGGTCTGGATTCGGCGTTTATCGGGCGGGTGCATGATGATGCGCTGGGCCGTTTCTATGCCGATGCGATGAACGAAGACGGGGTGGATTTTGTGAACCCGCCGGTGCCGGGGGGCGAGCTGCCAACCTCGCGTTCGATGATCTTTGTCTCACCGGATGGCGAGCGGTCGATGAACACCTATCTGGGTATTTCGTCCGAGCTGTCTTCTCGGGATGTCTCGGAAGACGTCGCGGGCAACAGCCAGATCATGTTCCTCGAGGGCTATCTGTTCGACAAGGAAAAGGGCAAGGCGGCATTCCTGGAGGCCGCGCGCAACTGCCACAAGGGTGGCGGCAAGGCGGGCATCGCCATTTCTGACCCGTTCTGTGTAGAACGGCACCGGGTCGATTTCCTGCTGCTGATCGAGAATGAGCTGGATTTTGTAATCGGCAACGAGGCCGAAATCAAATCGCTGTTCGAAACCGACGATCTTGAAGAGGCGCTGGCGAAAACGGCCGAGATTTGCCCTCTGGTCGTCTGCACCCGGTCTGGCGACGGGGTGACCGTTCTGAACGGCGACGCGCGCATCGACGTACCAGTTGAAAAGATCGTCCCCGTGGACGCGACCGGCGCGGGCGATCAATTCGCCGCCGGGTTCCTTTATGGCATGGCAACAGGCCGCGATTACGAGACCTGTGCGCGGATCGGCAATGTCTGTGCCCGCGAGGTGATCAGCCATATCGGCCCGCGCCCTGAGGCGAACATGCAGGAGTTGCTGCAGGTTGAGGGATTGCTCTGATCCCGCGAAACGCAACGTAACGCTGGTGCGTCACATTTCGGAATGGCTACCCTTTTTTTGGATGTAAGGGGGGAGCCAATTCATGTTGGGCAGAGCACTCAGGATCACCGCAGGAACATTGGCGTTGGGGCTTGTGGCCGGCGTTGGGTACCTGCTGATCTCTCCGCCCGACCTGTTGCGAGTCGGGACCAACTATTCTGCCAAGATCGTCTGTTCTAACGTGTTCATCGCCAGGCGGGATGCGCAGGAGGTACTGGCGGTTGATGTGCAGGCGCCCGGGCATCCGTTGCTGAAACACGTCTCGGTCTCGGTAGACCCCGAGGCGCAATCAGTATCCGCAAAGCTACTCGGGATCTTCGCCCCTGCGACCAGCCAATATCGCGAGGGGCTTGGATGTGCGAATACGCATGAGGCCCAACCGGTCAACGCCCAGCTAAACACTCTGCCCGCGCTGTCTGATGCACTTTGGCCGGAAGGCACCACCGTGGCCCCAGCGCAGAACTCCAAATTGGCAATGGTTCTGTCGGACCCGACCATTCTGGGAAAGGGCTTCCGCGCCGTAGTTGTGGTGCATGATGGCCGGATCATTGGTGAGGCTTATGCGGATGGATTCGACGAAAATACCCCTCTTCTGGGCTGGTCAATGACCAAAACCATAACCTCTGGATTGATTGGAACGCTGATAAAATCCGGTCAGATGAAGTTGACGGATACACTGGTCGATTCATTTCCCGATTGGGCAGAGGACAACCGGCAGCACATTACCGTCGAGGATATGTTGACCATGTCCAGCGGCCTGCGATGGAACGAAGGCTATGGTGACGTCTCGGACGTGACTCGGATGTTATATTTGAGCGACGACATGGCGGGGTTTGTCACTTCGCTTGAGGCCGAGGCTGAGCCAAATACTGAATTCAACTATTCGTCGGGCACATCCACCGTCTTGGCGCGGGTCTGGCAGGATCAGGTCAAAGATGACAGCTTGTCCTATCCGCAGCGCGCACTCCTGCTGCCACTGGGCATGACCTCGGCCATACTTGAAACTGATGTTTCTGACACCTTTGTCGGCTCAAGCTATATGTACGCCACAGCGCGGGATTGGGCACGATATGGGCAATTCCTGCTGCAGGGCGGCACATGGGACGGGCAGCAAATTCTGCCCGAAGGGTTCACTGACTGGATGTTCGAACCGGTTGCTGTCTCGGGCGGGGCATATGCCAAAGGTCACTTGTGGCGCGACGTGCCGGGTGGAGAACCCCCGTTCGAAGATGCGGTCTGGATGGCCGGACATGATGGGCAATCGGTCGGGATATTCCCTTCGCGTGATTTGGTGATCGTGCGATTGGGGCTTACACCGTCCGATACCGGTTATTCCCCGCTGCCGCTGGCCAAAGCGGTGATTACGGCGCTTGGTTCCTAACCCGAACTACCCGAAATGCGGCTGAAACGCAGAAAGCACCTGCTGGTAGACGTCCTTTTTGAACGGCACGATCTCATCGACCAGCCGCGTCGTGGTCTGCCATTTCCAATGGGTGAACTCGGGGTGCTCGGTGGCGATGTCGATCTGATCATCCCGGCCCAGAAACCGCATCAGGTACCATTTCTGCTCCTGCCCGCGATACCGGCCCTTCCAGATTTTCGGCACAATGTCATGCGGTAGGTCATAGGGCAGCCAGCCGTCGGTCTCGGCGATGATTTCCACAAGATCAGCGGTCACTCCAGTTTCTTCCCAAAGCTCGCGCAGGGCCGCATCGCGCGGGTCTTCGCCCTTGTCCACGCCGCCCTGAGGCATCTGCCAGGCGTCCTTGTGGCGATCATTGCGCTGACCGACAAAGATCAGACCCTCGGCATTCATCAACATCAGTCCCACGCAGGGGCGATAGGGCAGTTTGGCGATTTCATCAGGGGTCATGCGCGGCCTCGTGATTAAGCTTTGCTGCGTCTCTAGCAAGCGCCGCAGTAAAGGCAAAGGGAATGACGTTAGGTTTCGCGTGACAAAGGTGACGCGAAGGTCAATCTGACGGTCAAAGTCGGGAGGGAGAGTTTGCCATGACTGCGTACCCAAACATGTTGGCCCCGCTGGATCTGGGTTTTACCACGTTGAAGAACCGCGTGCTGATGGGCTCGATGCATACCGGTCTGGAAGAGACCGGCGACTGGATCCGTGTCGCCGAGTTCTACGCGGATCGCGCGCGCGGTGGTGTTGCTTTGATGGTGACGGGTGGGATTGGCCCGAACCTTGAGGGCTCGGTGCTGCCCGGGGCCTCGATGATGACCAATGATGAAGAGGTGGCGAACCATTCCATTGTGACCAAACGTGTGCATGAGGCAGGCGGCAAGATCGCGATGCAGATCCTGCATGCGGGGCGCTATGCCTATGGTCCGAAATGCGTTGCCCCCAGCCCGGTGAAATCCCCAATTTCTCCGTTTCCGCCGCATGAGTTGGACGAAGAGGGTATCGAGAAGCAAATCAGCGACATCGTCAACGCGGCTGTTCTGGCCCAACAGGCGGGCTATGACGGGGTCGAGATCATGGGGTCCGAGGGGTATTTCCTGAACCAGTTCCTCGTGACCCACACCAACAAGCGCGAGGATCGCTGGGGTGGGTCATACGAGAACCGGATGCGTCTGCCTATCGAGGTGGTGCGCCGCACGCGGGAAGCCGTGGGGAGCGATTTCATCATCATCTATCGCCTTTCGATGATTGATCTTGTGCCCAATGGGTCGACCCATGACGAAGTCGTTGAACTTGCGCAGCGGATTGAACAGGCCGGGGCAACGATCATCAACACCGGTATCGGTTGGCATGAGGCGCGGATTCCGACGATTGCCACCAGCGTTCCCCGTGCAGCGTTTGCGTGGGTTACCAAGAAGCTGATGGGTAAAGTCGGGATTCCAGTGATCACCTCGAACCGGATCAACACGCCTGAGGTTGCCGAAGAAGTTCTATCGACCGGTTGCGCCGATATGGTGTCTCTGGCGCGGCCCATGCTGGCCGACGCGGATTTCGTGAACAAGGCGATTGCGGATGAGGCCGCGAAGATCGCGCCGTGTATCGCATGCAATCAGGCCTGTCTGGACCACACTTTCAGCGGCAAGCTGACCTCATGCCTGGTCAATCCGCGCGCCTGTCATGAGACCGAATTGGTGATCGGCAAGGCCGAGACACGCAAGACAGTGGCCGTTGTCGGCGCTGGCCCTGCAGGTTTGTCCACCGCGATGACAGCTGCCCAGCGCGGCCATGATGTAACCCTGTTTGATCGCGCCGCCGAGATAGGCGGGCAGTTGAACATGGCCAAACAGGTGCCAGGGAAAGAAGAGTTCTGGGGACTGGTCGACTGGTATCGCACCATGATGGACGACCTAGGCGTGACGGTCGAACTGAACCGCGAAGTCAGCGCAGATGATCTGATCGGTTATGATGAGGTGGTCATCGCCACCGGTGTCACTCCTCGTGATCCACAGATTCCCGGCCAGGATCGGGACAATGTGCTCAGCTACATCGACGTGCTGCGCGACAAGGCCAAGGTCGGCAGCACCGTCGCCGTGATCGGGGCCGGAGGCATCGGGTTCGATGTCTCCGAATTCCTGCTGGAAGACGGTCACAGCCCAACCACGGACCTTCCATTGTGGATGAAGGAATGGGGCGTGACCGACCCCGCAGAACACCGCTCGGGCCTGGCCCCCGAGGGCCCGCAGCCCGAAGCACCAGCACGGCAGGTCACGCTGCTGCAGCGCAAGGCGCAGCGTCACGGCAAGGGGCTGGGAAAGACAACGGGCTGGATCCACCGCGCGACATTAAAGATGAAGGACGTCAGTTTCGTTGGTGGTGTGAATTATGAGCGCATCGACGAGGACGGCCTGCATGTCAGCTTTGGCGAAACCCGCGATGATCCAACCGTCATCGCAGCCGAGTCGATCGTCCTATGTGCCGGGCAGGTCTCGGACCGGTCGCTGGCGGATGAGCTGATCGAACGTGGAATGACCCCGCATGTGATTGGTGGCGCAGATGTGGCAGCCGAGCTGGACGCCAAACGTGCGATCAATCAGGGCACACGTCTGGCGGCAGCGTTCTGACGTTGTAATGCCAGTGCGCTGGAGAAAGCCGCCCCGGAAGAGGCGGCTTTTTTAGTTCCTCTTGACTCAAGTGGTACTTAAGTACATAGGTACCACATGAGTCAGAATATAGAACGCACCCAAACAGGAATTCGAATCGAGAAGCGACTTTTGAAGGTTCTCAAAGGGCTGGCAGAATCGCTGGACATGACCCTTGGCGACCTGATTGAGGGCATCGCGCTGCACAGCTTTGAGAACAAGCCAGCCTTCTCTGAAGAGACGCTGAAGAAGATCAAACAGCTCAAAAGTGTCTACGACTTCGATTGGACAGCTGAAGACAGCCACCGTTTCAAGGAGGATGAAGAATGAGCGCATCGCGATACGCCGACGTCACCATCGCATTTGAAGCACACGCAATCGACAACGCAACGTTCGGACACGCCAAACATGTGCAAGTCGCTTATGACCTGCTACGCAAGTATGATTTCATCGATGCCGCAGCGATCTACGCCAAGGGTATTCGCGCGTTAGCAGCGAACGCAGGCGCACCGGACAAGTTCAATCTGACAATCACCTACGCATTCATGAGCCTTATCGCAGAGCAGTTGGCCAACACGCAAGCTACTGACTTTAAGAGTTTCGCACAGGAAAACTCCGACCTGATGGCCAAGTCAGTACTCAACCAATGGTATTCTGCGGAACGTCTCAACACGCAGCTTGCCCGCGATATATTCCTGCTGCCTGCCGCCGCATAATCGTGTTTTGCGGCGAAGGTGAATTGTTACTCAACAGTGATCGTAATCACCTCGGACACAATGGGCGTCGCATGAGGGACGTGGCCTGCATCCCCAAGCACCAGCTGCAAAGTATGCTCACCCGGAGCAAGTTCCAAAGTCACCTCAGTCTGACCGCCACCGAAATGAATGTGATTGTCGTCTGCGGGCAGACCGTATGACAGTTCGTCCGCACCGTCTTCTCCCTGCCCAAGTGGTGGGCGATCAATCAGGAGGTGATGGTGCCCTGTATTTTCCTTGTCGGTTCCTGCAGGGGCAACGCCCATGCCGCTGAGGCCAAAGACTACGATCACAGGTGATTGCACGGTGTCCCCGTCAGACAGGTTGACGAAATAGACCTTCGCATCTGGATTCGATGGTGTTTCCCCTCCGGCCCACGCAAGGCTGGCGATCAGACACAGGGTAATGACAGCAAATAGGGCTTTCATAGTCTCCTCCGTGGTCACAAAAATGCCATTCTCATCATAGCACGATTGGAAAAAAGTCCAGAAAACGGGATTTTGTATCGAAAGGCATGGTCCGCGGCATATAGGCCCGGGCGTTTCCTAGTTGCAAACGATCCGATTCAAAACCCTGATATTATCCCATGTCTGCCCAGTTCTTGCCCAGATTGATCGCGATAAAGAGACAACGAACGGAAGACCTGGGGAACGAGAATGGATCGACTAACTGAAATGGAGGCCTTTTCCAACGTGGTGGACCAGGGTGGTTTCACCGACGCGGCCAAGAAAATGGGCATCTCCAAATCAGCCGTGTCTAAACACGTCTCGAGCCTCGAGGCGCGGTTGGGGGCAAGGCTATTGAACCGGACAACGCGCCGGGTTTCGCCAACCGAGATCGGGTTGGCCTATTATGATCGCGCCCGTCGCGTGCTGAACGACGCAGGCGAAGCGGATGCGCTGGTGACTTCGATGCAATCTGCGCCTTCTGGTCTGCTGCGGATCTCTGTGGCAACAGATTTTGGCGTCAATCACCTGTCGCCGGTCCTGTCGGACTTCCTGTCGGCCTATCCGGACATCACCGTGAACATGGTTCTGAACAACCGCTATGTTGAGCTGATTTCCGAAGGCTTTGACGTGGCCGTGCGCATTGGTGAGCTGGAAGACAGCACGCTGCGCGCCCGTAAGCTGACCGAAACAGTGAAACGCATGGTCGCGTCGCCGAGATATATCGAGCAGTTTGGACGCCCGCAGAAGATCGACGATCTGAACGAACACAAACTGCTGCATTACTCCAGCCAATCCTCGGGCAGCGTGTGGAAGCTGACGGCGCCTTCGGGCGAGAAGCGTCAGGTCCGCACTGCTGGCTGGCTGAGCGTAAATGATGGGCAGTCGCTGCTGAACGCCGCGATCTCGGGGCTTGGGATCGCGCATCTGCCCAGCTATCTATATGCCGAAGCACTGAAATCGGGCGAGGTGGTAGACGCCATGCCATCGCTGCCGGATGAGGTTCAGGGCGTCTATGCGGTCTACCCGCCGGGCCGGTTCACCCAGCCCAAGGTGCGGGCTTTCATTGATTTTCTTGTCGAGTCCTTTGCCGAAAAGGGTCCGATGGATTGGTAGAATTCTCCCTGTGGCACCTAAACGGCCCGTGCTGAATAGCACGGGTCTTTTTTTGTTTAGCGATGCATCAGTTAGTCTCTGGTGATACGGCCCGCTGATACAGGTGCCACGTGGTGTGGCCCAGGATCGGCAGCGTGAAAATCAGCCCCAGAAACGCCGGAACCAGCGACAAAAGCATGGTGACCGAGATGATCGCCGCCCAACTGAGCATTACCACCGGGCTTTCAGCGACCACGCGAATGGACGTGAGCATGGCGGAAACAAAGTTGGTTTCCCGATCCAGAAGCATGGGCATGGCCACCACAGTCACCGAGAACAGGACCGCAGACAAAAACGCGCCGATGCAGGTGCCGACCGCTAGAAAGATCCAGCCTTGCGATGTGAAGAAGATGGTGTTCATGAACCCTTCGAAATCCGAGAAGGACGCCTTTTGCAGGATGATCGCCAGCCAAAGGCGGATTTGGTAGGTCCATACCCAGAAAATGAACAGGGTGACAAAGGCCATCCAACCCATCTCGCGCTTGCGTTGATGGGCCATGACGCTGAGGATTTCGGACCAGCCGAAGCGTTCCCCTTTCTGCATCCTACGGGACATTTCATAAAGCCCGGCGGCCGCAAATGGGGCAACCAGCGGAAAGCCTACGGCGGCAGGAATGATCATCCAGATCTTGCCAAGCCCGACCAGGCACCAAACGAACAGGATGCCGAAAACCGCGTAGAACAGGCCGAAAAAGCCGCTCATGACCGGGTGTGCGAGGAAGTCGGAAAACCCGGCCTTCAGCGATGCGGTAATATCCTCGGCCGTCAGCCTGTTAACCTCGGGCATGGATTGCTGTGGGACCGTGTTATCCGGCGGAGTGGTATCTTCGGTTTTGGATGCCATGACGCATTCCTCCCAAAGCATGGTGGCTGGTGGGACTGCCTGCCAACAGGCCTGATGGCAAGACAGACGCACCGATTAGCTGCAAGTGTGCATCAGGCCGCGCCATCAGGGCAAGGGGGACACAGGGCGTCCGCGGTGCTCGCGCCTGTTAGTTGACCAGCAACACCGCCTCGACCCGGCGATTGAGATCGCGGCCCTCGGGCGTAGCGTTAGAGGTGATGGGCGCAAGATAGCCTACGCCCTGCGCCTCGATCCGGTCGGCGGCAACACCGTGCGCTTCGATCAGGCGCGCACGCACGGCTTCCGCCCGTTTGGTGCTGACCGCAATATTGGCCTGCAATGCGCCCGTATCATCCGTGTGCCCTACCAGCGCCAAACGGGTCGAAGGATTGTCGGCCAGATAGCCCGCAAGCAGCGCAAGCGAGGCAAACGGCCCTTCGCCCAGCGCGACTTCGCCGGTGCGAAAGTGCAGGTCATCAAGGATGACATGTCCGGTACTGCTGAGATCGTTTAGCAAACCGGCAGGGCCCTCAACGGTTTCCTCGATCACAAGTGGCTGCGCAGGCTGCGTACCTTGCGGGGTTACCCGGATCATCTGCACATAGCCATCCGGCGGGTTGCGGCTGACCAGCAGGCTCAGCACTTCGTCACCGCGGGAGGCGGATAGAAAACGGTAATCGTGGATCGCCACATACATGTCAGGCGTCGGCACCACTTCGGTGCCAAAGCGGAAATCGAACCCTCCACAATTGCGTGCCTCGCATTCAAACGTGATCTCGAAACCTTGCGCCTGAAGCTGATCCCGAAGCGGTGCAAGAATTTGCAGCGTCGTGCTAGACCCGGCCTGCAGACGCCATGTTAGCCGCTCGACACGCCCTTCGACAGTGCGGGATGGAACTGCGCCGTCGGCAAACACGCCGGTTGGCAGGTCGTAGCTGTCCAATGCACTGGTGCGATCCGAAATCTGCCGGGCGCTGGCGGGCAACGTCAGTTCCTGCGCCTGCACAGGCACGGCCAAAAGGAGGCTAAGGAACAGGAAACGGATCATCGGAACTGTGCGTGATACTCGGGGTTCGGGACCATGGCAGTGGCACTGGCCACGCGGTTGGTCATATTGAAGAAACCGGTGACATTGGCAATGTCCCAGATATCGCGATCCGAAAACCCGACATCACGTAAAAGCTGGCGATCGGGCTCTTCGATTGTGGTGCTGGCGGTAGTCATCTTGGCTGCGAAATCCAGCATTGCACGTTGGCGCGCGTCCAATTTGGCGACGCGGTAGTTCATGACCAGCATCTCACCCAGCTGCGGATCGCCCGAAAGCTGCCGCACCGCTGCGCCA
Source organism: Ruegeria sp. D7 (assembly GCF_056534355.1). Lineage (NCBI taxonomy): Bacteria > Pseudomonadati > Pseudomonadota > Alphaproteobacteria > Rhodobacterales > Roseobacteraceae > Ruegeria > Ruegeria sp. D7. The sequence continues at coordinate 102,646 of NZ_JBQFPG010000009.1, read as the reverse complement.
TGAGCCACGAGGCAGTAGAAGCATTTGTTGATCGAGGACACCACGACCGCAATCATCTCGCGTTCCAGCTTGGCCAGCCCGCTATCGGCCAGCATCAGATCATTATACATCGAAGTGAAGGCATTCAGCTTGTCGATATCGAAGGCATAGGCGCGCAGGACATTCGGCACCATTCCCAGTTTCTCAACACAGATATCAAAGTATTTCTGCGTCTCTGACGGTAGTGGGTCCACCATTGGCAGATCCAGGGCAGTGGGCATGTCCTGTTTTGTCAATTCGTCCTCCTCAGACGCGCTGGCGATAGTGGTATTCTCCGACGATCTTCATCCCAAGCGAGTGATAGAGGCCATTGGCCCCCGCGTTCGCCTTGGTACAGATCACGCTAAGCGTCTGCGCGCCATTGTCCAGCGCCCAAAAGGCCGCGGCGCGCATGGCCCACTGGCCCAACCCCTTGCGGCGGTGATCCGGCAGGATTTCGAGCGCGTGAACCATCGCGATACCTTCATGGATCGCCACGAAGCCTGTTCCTGCGGGCTGATCGCTGTGGCGCAACAAAAGGCCGGTCTTTGGGCCCGGTGCCCGGTACATGATCGCAATCCGTTCGGGGCCGATACCGCCCTGCGCCCAGATCTCACGCATGATGGCCAGCGGTTCCCAGATGTTGAAAACAGTCACGCGCGGGATCGGGATATCGGTCAACTGCTGCGCCGGGCAGGAATAAATATTGACCGGATCAAGGATGTCGTAGCCGCGTTGCGCAAGCATTGCATCCAGCGCCTCATCCCCCGGACGCAGGCAGAAGATGCGTTTTTGACCCATCGCCTGCATGGCGCTTTCGGCCGCATCGATATCGGCGCTGGTGACGTCCCCGGTGCGATTGGCGGCAGAAACGCGTGAACCTCCGCCCTGTCCTTGCCGCAGTCGAAGTGGGCCTTGCGTTTGATAGCCGGCGGCAGGCCATGTGCCATCGACAACAGCGGCCCAATCGGGATTCAAAGCTCGATCTCTTTCGCAAGGCGGGTCATGGCGGCATCGATCCGTCCACCCTCGGTGCCGCGCACGACGACGTTGGCTCCGAAGACGCCATTCGTCTGAAACGGATAACAGCCGATCGAAAGATCGCCGAAGTCTTTGGCCAGTGCGGCCAAAGTTGCTGCAATATCGCCTTCACCCCGATCCACACGCAGCGTCTGCGACAAAAGCGGGCTACCTCCGATGAGCGAAGGCAGAACACTCGCAACCATGGCCTGAAAAACCAAAGGCACCCCGGCCATGACATGGACGTTGTTGATGGTAAAGCCGGGCGCGGTCGAGACCGGGTTGTCGATCAATTCGGCCCCTTCCGGAATACGCGCCATGCGCAGGCGAGCGTCGTTCAGTTCCAGCCCGGATTTCTCGTAATGCGCCTCAAGCAATGCACGCGCGTCGTCGCGAACATCGATATGCACGCCAAAGGCACGGGCGATGCAGTCAGCGGTGATGTCGTCATGGGTCGGACCAATACCACCACTGGTAAACACATGGTCATGGGCCTCTGATAGCGCCCTTACCGCTGCCTCAATCGCGGGTGCATCATCGCTGACAATGCGCACCTCTTTCAGGTCAATGCCGTGTTTGGTCAGCTCTCCAGCCAGATAATGCATATTGGCATCGCGGGTGCGGCCCGAGAGGATCTCATCCCCGATCACCAACATTGCAGCGGTTGGATTGGCCATGACGCGCCCTCCCTCTTGATCGACCGTTAGGGCAGGTATAGGCCCTTGGCCATGCGATTTGAAACCCCCCTTGTCCCCGCTCGACTGATCCGCCGCTACAAACGCTTTCTGGCAGACTGCAGGCTGGAAGACGGGCGCGAGGTGACAGCCCATTGCGCCAATCCGGGCTCAATGATGGGGCTGGCAGAACCGGGTGAGAAAATCTGGCTGGAGCCCAACGACGATCCGAAGAAAAAGCTGAAATACGGCTGGCGGCTGGTCGATCATGAGAACGGGCATTTCACAGGGGTCGACACATCAGTCCCCAACAAGGCGCTTCGGGTGGCGCTCGAGGCGCGTGAAATCCCCGAGCTGGCCGCCTATGAAACCGTGCGCCCCGAGGTCAAATACGGTGGAAACAGCCGTATCGATTTCCTGCTGACTGGGCCGGGCCTACCCGATGCTTATGTCGAGGTCAAAAGCGTCACCCTCTCACGCCAAGCGGGCCTCGCCGAGTTTCCCGACAGCGTCACCGCACGCGGCACCAAACATTTGGGTGAACTGGCAAAGATGGCCGTACAGGGCCACCGGGCGATCATGCTTTATTTGGTGCAAAGGACCGATTGCAATCGGTTTGCACTGGCCGATGATATTGACCCAGCCTATGCGGCGGCGTTTGAGGCGGCGATAGGTGTTGAACGCTTTGTCGTTGGAACTCGGATCACGCCCGAAGGCGTCTGGGTTGAGCCCGCTCGGCAATGGGGCACGGGCTAGAAACTTCTTTGATAGACCCTATTTACTAGTTGAAAACCGAGCCCTCTGGTACTTTCTGCACAAGCAGCGTAAAAGAAGTGCTGCGTGAAATATTTGGAGTCCCGCACCGATGAAAGAACATCGTGGCCGTCTGACCAAAGACGGTATCCGCATCTATGAACAGAGTGACTTTGCCGGCATGCATGCGGCAGGGGCGCTGGCTGCGCGGATATTGGATGACATTGCTGAACATGTTTTTGTCGGCCAGACCACCGGTGCGATTGACGGGCTGATCACTCAGATGGTCGAGGATGCAGGTGCGGAATCGGCAACCATTGGCTACAAGGGTTATCAGCACGCCAGCTGCATCAGCGTGAACCACGTGGTCTGTCACGGTATCCCCGGCGAGAAGAAATTGAAGGACGGCGATATTTTGAATATCGACGTCACTGTCATCGTCGATGGCTGGTTCGGTGATACGTCGCGCATGTATGTGGCGGGTAAATTGCCGCGCAAGGCCGAACGGCTGATTCAGGTGACCCACGACGCACTGTTCAAAGGTATCGAGATGGTCAAGCCGGGCAATACTTTCGGCGATATCGGCCACGCCATTCAGGCCTATGTCGAGGCGCATCGGATGAGCGTTGTACGCGATTTCTGCGGCCACGGTCTGGGCCGGGTGTTCCACGCGCCACCAAATGTCCTGCACTATGGGCGTCCGGGTACCGGAGCTGTGTTGGAAGAGGGCATGTTCTTTACCATCGAGCCGATGGTCAATCTGGGGCGTCCTGAAACCAAGACACTGTCCGATGACTGGACTGCCGTGACCCGCGACAAATCGCTGTCGGCGCAGTTCGAGCATTCGGTCGGTGTGACCGCAGATGGGGTTGAGATTTTCACCTTGTCACCGGGCGGCAAATATCACCCGACCTATTCGTCCTGATCGGTCGCCTGATCGCGTAGTAGCTTCAGTAGCAAGGTTTCATCCCGCCACGGGATGACCGCGTCGTGAATGAACACCGGCGCGCGCATCGGTTTGGGCGGAGGCCCAGTTGTGGTGTCAGCGTCTTTCGAAAAAGCCCAGAGCGGAGGTGTGATAGCGCGGTCCATGGACCAAGCATAACACGTTTATGGCTCAAAGTCCCAAAAGCTTGGGCGCATGTAACATGTCGGAGAACACTTCGGCCCCTAGTTCTTCCAATCGCGCACCATCATCATGGGCCGCATAGCCCAGGCAGCGCATATTGGCGCGCATTGCTGCGGTGACACCGTTTTCGCTGTCTTCGATCACAACCGGCACCGTTGCGCCGAAATGCTGGGCAGCGGTCAGGAACAGGGTCGGGTCGGGCTTGCCCGTTCCAAGCACCTGAGCCGAAAACATCACATCTTGAAAACGCTCCCAAAGACCATTCTGGCCCAAAGTGATCTTCATTTTCTCAGGCCGACCATTTGAGGCGACACAGTAGGGAATGTCGCTTGCATCCAGTTGCGCCAGCAATTCACGGATACCCGCGACCAGAGGCGTGCCTGCTTTCAGCGTCTCGTAGATTTCCGCATAGATTTGATCAGTCCAGTCATCCGGCAGATCAGCCCCCAGCTCGCGCGCCTTGTCGCGCACACCGGTCATGGTGCCACCAACAAACAGGGACATGCATTCGGCTAAGGACAAGTGCAGGCCATGGCCGGCGAGATTGTCGACCATGACCTGATTGGACAAAACCTCGCTATCGACCAGAACGCCGTCGCAATCAAAGATAACCAGATCGTGCATCTCAGCCCCCTGTGCGCCACATCAGCGAGATATGCGTGTCGCCATACTTCCGCGTGTCGTGCAGCGTAAAGCCCTCGGGCGCAGTCATTGGGGTGCTTTCTTCCCAGACGATCAGAGCGTCATCAGACAGCCAACCAACTTGGGTAGCCGCGGCCAGTGCCCTTTGACCCAGAGCTTTTCCGTAAGGCGGATCCAGAAAAACCAGATCACAAACAGCGCCCGGGTTTTCGCCCAAACGGGTCGCATCCCGCCGGATCAAAGTGGTCTGGCTGGCGCTTCCGGTCAGGGCGATATTCTTGCGGATCAGACCCTGCGCGACCCTCCCATCATCGACAAACGTGACGTGGGACGCGCCGCGAGACAGCGCTTCAAGTCCCAATGCACCGGTGCCCGCAAACAGGTCGAGAACCTGCAAGCCGTCGAAGTCGATCTGATTATTTAAAACGTTGAACAGGCTTTCCCTTACCCGGTCAGTGGTCGGGCGAAGATGCGCACCGGCATCGCCTTTGCCAACCGAAGTCAGAGCCCGGCCCCGGAAGTCTCCGGCGATGATCCTCACGCTTTGAGCAGCGGTTTCAGGTCCGCTTCTGGGTCGGCAACGACAACAGGATCAGCGGTCTTTCCCGCATCAATCAGGCGTTTGCCGACCATATAAGCACGCGGGTCATTCATCGCATCGACCGCGATCAGCTGATCGCCCTTGTAGTACCAGAAGGACACCGTCGCGCCCTCACCCTTGCGAGTCACCACACGGTCATAGCCGGTATTCAGCCCGGCGATCTGAAGCTTGACGTCATACTGGTCCGACCAGAACCAAGGTGTTGCGGTGTAATCCTTAGCTGCACCCAGCATGTTCTGGGCCACGATTTCGGCCTGATCAATGGCGTTCGGCACGCTTTCCAGGCGAATACGGCCTTCGCCATGCGGGAACGACGCGCAATCGCCCGCCGCCCAGATCGACGGATCTGAGGTGCGGCCATGGGCGTCGGTCTTGATGCCGTTATCCAGCTCTAACCCAGCTATTTCAGCCAATTGAATCGACGGAGCGATGCCGACGCCAACCACGACGAAATCCACCTCAAGCTCGGTGCCGTCGGTCAGAATAGCACCCTTCACTTTGCCGTTTTCACCAACCAGACGATCCAACCCGACGCCCTCACGAATGTCGGCCCCGTATTCGGTGTGCAGCGTGCGAAAGTAGTCGCTTGTCTCTTTGGCCGCGACACGCTGAAGGATGCGGTCGGCCATCTCGACCAAGGTCACCCTGACCCCGCGCTTGGCACAAACGGCGGCGGCTTCAAGCCCGATATAGCCGCCACCAACGATCAGCGCGCGGGCGCCATCCGATACCCGAGGTTCCATCTCGTCGATATGGGCGAGATCTCGCACCACATGGACACCCTCAAGATCGCCCCCGATCGCTGCGGGCAGGCGGCGTGGGTCGGACCCAGTGGTCAGCGCCAGTTCATCATAGGTGATCACCTCATCGCCGAGGGTCACCGTCTTGGCCTTTGGATCAATCGCCGTCACACGTTGACCCAACCGTAGGGTGATATTGTTTTCGGCATAGAAGCTCTCGGGCCGCAGGAACAGGCGCTCCAGTTCCATCTCGCCCAACAGGTAAGCCTTGGACAAGGGCGGGCGTTGGTAGGGCAAATGCGGCTCGGCTCCGATCAGGGTGATGTCACCTTCGAACCCGTCCTTGCGCAGCCGTGCTACCAAAGAAGCACCGGCCTGCCCTGCCCCGATCACGACAATATGGCTCATGTTTCGCTCACCCTGCAGAATTCACGTGGTTACTTTGTTTCGACCACCTATATTGCGGCAAAGCCCGACTCTGCAAATCCAAATGACAGGAGCGTAAAAATGATTGCAACAGGTGACATGCTGCCCGAGGCCACGCTGATCCAGATGGGTGCCGAAGGCCCCGAGGAGGTTCGGATTTCAGACAAGACCAAAGGGCGCAAGGTTGTGATCTTCGCTGTACCCGGTGCGTTCACCGGAACCTGCACAACCGCTCATGTACCAAGCTTCATGCGGACCAAGGACCAGTTCGATGCCAAGGGTGTAGAAGAAATCATCTGTATCTCGGTCAACGACCCTTTCGTGATGGGCGCCTGGGGAGAAAGCACCGGTGCAACAGCGGCCGGGCTGACCATGCTGGCCGATGCGGCGTCCGAGTTTACCAAGGCCATCGGCATGGATTTCGACGCCCCGCCCGTAGGCCTGATTGCACGCTCCAAACGCTATGCAATGCTGGTTGAAGACGGCAAGGTCGTGGCGATGAATCTGGAAGAAAACCCCGGTGTCTGTGAGGTCTCGGCTGGTGAAGGCCTGCTTGATAGTATCTGATCCCTGTCGGCCCCGGTTTGACCGGGGCCACGTGAAACGCATTTAACTTGATGCAACGCCCCGATGCGCCAATACTTGGCCCATACAACTGGGGAGTTCATTGATGCGACTGAAATTGCTTACATTGTTTCTTGGCACCGCCGGGGCCCTGGCGGCGTGCGGACCTGCACCCACACCCCAACAACAGGCTGCCCGACAGCACGAGATCGCCTGCCTGAGTGGTACCATAGGCGGCGCCCTAATCGGTGGAGTGATCGGCAATCAATTTGGCGGTGGTTCAGGCAAGACCATCCTGACGGCGGCGGGCGCCGCTGCGGGTGGCGTGTCTGGCGAACGTTACGCGTGCTGAGGAGATTTGAGATGAAACGAGTATTGATTATCACCACCGCATTCCTGATGGCTGCTGCTGCAAACGCCGAGACCGTCGCAGAACTGCACGAGGCCGAGTTGAATAACATCGACACCAACAATGACGGCTTCCTGTCCAAAGACGAATTCAACGCCTTCTCGGACTATGCATTTCAGGCAATGGACGAAGACAAGAACGGCACTCTGGGCCTGAGCGAAGCAAAACCGTTTTTGGATATCAAACAGTTCGAAGCCGTTGACCGGGATGGCGACAGTCTTATCTCAAAGGCAGAGTATGTCAGCCAAATGCAGAACGATTTTGACGCTGCGGATAAGGATGGCAACGGTCTCTTAGATTAAACGCCAACTTGGTTGGCAGGAGCGTGTCATGAATAAATGGATCTGCCTCGGTAGCCTGGTGGCTTTGGCCGCATGTGACGTACAGCAATCCCCGGTGATCAGCGGCCCTGATGGTCAGGTGCAGATTCAGATCAATACCAGCGGTCTGACCTGTTATGAAAATCGGTGTCTCGACATCAATCCGGCGGCCCGCAGCGTGCGGTCCGTCGGCACCCGTACGATCAGAATTCCGGGCAATATCAATGTCAGCGACGGCACGATCACTCCGGCAGAATTCAAGCAGCTGGGAACGGCAACATTGCTGGCCGGTGGGACGGGTTCACGCGGAGACCGTTAGCAGGCTGTCCATCTTACGCGCCAGCTTGGCGTCTTGTGCAGACAGACCGCCAACATCATGGGTCGACAGGACCACCTCTACCGTGCGGTAGACATTCGACCATTCGGGGTGGTGGTTCCATTTCTCGGCCCAGATCGCCACCTGCGTCATCCAGCCAAAGGCGGCGACAAAGTTATCGAAGATGAAGGTCTTGGTGATCGCGTCGCGGTCTTCGACCATGGTCCAGCCATTTCTGAACAGCGGGTCCAGCAGCGGGCCGCGGGTCTCGGTTGACAGAAGTTCGGTCATTGCTGTTCCTCCGGGTTCGATTTCCTGAACGGGCCATAATCCGTCAGAATCTCGATCTCTTCTCCCACTGCGTGGGACTCGGCGTCCAGATATTTCTGAACCGCATCAGCAAAACCCGGATCGCCAACCCAATGCAAGCTATGCGTGCGGGTTGGCAGATAGCCGCGCGCCAGCTTGTGCTCGCCCTGCGCACCGGCCTCAACCCGCGCCAGACCTTCCGCAATGGCAAAGTCGATCGCCCTATAATAGCACAGTTCGAAATGCAGGCAGGGGTGATGTTCGACACAGCCCCAATACCGGCCATACAGCGTTTCCCGCCCGACAAAATTTAACGCACCGGCGACGGGGTATCCATTGCGTTCGGCCAGCACCAAGGCGATGTCATCCGTCATGGTTTCCTGAGCGATATCAAAGAATTGTCGCGTCAGGTAGGGCGAGCCCCATCTTCGCGCGCCGGTATCCTGATAGAACCGCCAGAACGCGTCCCAATGCTCGGGTCGCAGATCATCGCCGGTGATTGTTCGAATCTGCCCACCGAAATCACAGGCCTGCGTGCGTTCCTTCTTGATATTCTTGCGTTTGCGCGAGGACAGCGCAGCCAGAAACTCGTCAAAATCGGCGTAATCATCATTGAGCCAGTGAAACTGCTGCGAGTGGCGGACCATCAGGCCCATCTGCTCACCTGCCAGCGCTTCGGCCTCGGTGCAGAAAGTAGCGTGCAGCGATGAAATTCGATTCTCGGCGGCCAGTTGCACCGCTCCTTGCACCAGCGCCGAGATCCCGACAGCATCGTAGCCGGGTCGCACCAAAAAACGCCTGCCAGTCGCGGGTGTGAAGGGCACCGCGATCTGCAGCTTGGGATAATATCGCCCGCCCGCGCTTTCATAGGCATGAGCCCAGCTATGGTCGAAGATGTATTCACCTTGGGAGTGCGACTTGGCAAACATCGGGGCTGCCGCAATCAGCATCCCGTCCAGATAGGCTGTCAGGTATTGCGGCTGCCAGCCAGTACCGCGCCCGACCGAGCCGCTTTCTTCCAGGGCAAGCAAAAACCGATGTGTCGTGAACGGATCAAACGGTCGCCCGCCATCGGCAACCTCGGGGCAGGCGCAACTGTCCCAGTCGCTCGCGGAAATCTGCGAGACCGATGTCAGAACCCGAACCTCAATCTGTGCCTGATCCATATCCCCTCCGCGCTGCACCTTTATCTGTGATCGCGCGCGCCGGGATCAAGCGGGATGTTCGGCCAGATAGCCTTCGAACGTAACATTATCGGCAACCTTGCGTGCCTCTGCTTCTTGTTCAAGCGAGCGCACGGTCCAGCACAGGATCGGCACACCCTGTGCCTTCAACTCAGCGACCCGGGGGCGGTCAAGATCGATGACTTCATGGCTGATAAAGCTGGCTCCAACGCGGTCGAAATCCGGGATGTTGCGCAGATGATCGCAGACGGCTTGCGGCAGAAGCTCGACTTTGGGCTCGTAAGAACTGGTAACGAGACCGCGCGGCAAATGTGGCGTAAGGCGTGCAATCTCTGCGACTGAATGCGGGTTGAACGACATCAGCGCGACCGGGCCTTCATAGTCTTTCAGTGCGCTTACAACATCTGCTTCCAAAGCGCCGATATCGGGGCCCATTGCACCATCTTGATCCTTCAGCTCGATGAGCAAGGGCACCCGTCCTGCAACAATGGCCAGCACCTCTTCCAGCGAGGGGATACCTTCACCGTCAGAATGCAGAAGCGTCTGGGCCCGCGCTTGTGTTTCGGTGATCTGTTGGATCGGTCCGGGCTGCCCGGTCAGACGTGTCATGTCATAGTCGTGAAACACCATGGCCCGATTGTCGCGGGTGCGTTGCAGATCAATCTCGACCCCATAACCGGCGTCTATTGCGGCACGAATGGCGGCCCGGCTATTCTCGGGCCGCTGATCAGAAATGTCATGCAGCGCGCGATGTGCTATCGGGCGCTGCAGGAACTCAGACGGAAGGGACGGTTTCATTGAACCTCGAAAATACCCTCGATTTCAACGGCAACACCCAAAGGCAATGAGGCTGCGCTGACGGCCGAGCGCGAATGACGACCGGCGTCGCCCAGCGCTTCGACCAGGAAGTCAGAGGCCCCGTTGATCACCTTCGGCTGTTCTGTGAAATCAGCGGTCGAGTTTACAAAACCGGTCAGCTTGATCACGCGCACCAGCTTGTCGATATCGCCACCACAAGCCGCTTTGACCTGAGCCAACAGGTTGATGGCGCAGACTTTGGCTGCAGCGGCGCCTGCCTCAACATCCATATCATCACCGAGCTTACCAGTGATCAGATCATCCGCCTTGGAGATCTGGCCCGACACGTAGACAATGTTGCCGATGCGCACGAAAGGAACGTAGTTCGCTGCCGGAGCAGGTGCGTCCGACAGGCTGACACCCAGGCTGTCCAGTTTTGCTGCGATGCTCATATGATTGATCCTCATCTCGTAGTGATTCAGCGCGGACGCTACCCGGGAAAACCTGTTTCCGAAAGCGGGAAAGCGGGATTTTTCCCATTGCCTGCAAACTGGGCAGGTCTTCTCTTATTCAGGAAGTGTTGAATTCGTGTCACTTTACGTCGCCCCATCGGCTGAGGTAAACGCGAGTTGTTGTTTCAAATCCTGCGCGAAACCTCTATGTGAGACCAATTGCGCCACCAAGGGTGCAAAGGCTGTATTGATTGAAGGCCCGGATACCGCTGGGCAATTTTCGGAGTAACGAAGACAGTGCCAAGTTACATTCGTCTGAAGCACCTGATCATATTCGGCATCCTGACGGTCCTATCGGCATGCGCGACGCAGCCTCAGGACGCAGCGGCGCGGGGTGAGATTTTTGACCCCTATGAAGGGACCAACCGGGGCATTCACAAGTTCAATCTGGGTGTGGACCGATTCCTGTTCCGACCGGCCTCGAAAGGCTATGTGAAGATCGTACCAGATCCGATGGTTACCAGTTTCAATCACTTTGCCGAAAACCTGACGATGCCCGGGCAGGCGCTGGACTATCTGCTGCAAGGCAATCTGAAACAGTCCGGCAATGCGCTGCTGCGCTTTCTGATCAACTCGACCGTGGGCGGCTTTGGCCTGTCAGCCCCGGCGGATGAGCTGAACCTGCCGCCTGTTGATACTGATTTCGGCGAAACCCTGCATGTCTGGGGCGTGGGCGAAGGTGCTTATGTGGAACTGCCCTTCTACGGCCCGTCCACCGCGCGCGATGCGGTCGGCGTTGTGGTCAACCTGTTCTCGAATCCGATCAACTTTAGCCCGACCCGCCCGGTCGACAATATTGGTGTCTATGCCGAGGTCGTGCGGCGGATGGGAGATCGCGGTCGGTTCTCGGATACAGTTGATTCGATTCTGTACGAAAGTGCAGACAGTTACGCGCAAGCGCGCACGATCTACCTGCAAAATCGCCGCTTTGAACTGGCAAGGGATGATGAAGACGCCTATCTGGGTCTGTATGACGATCCCTACGCCACCACCGGGACCGACCCTGTCAGAGACCCCTATCTTGACCCGTACGAGGACCCCTATGCCGAATAACCTGTTGAACCGACGCCGTTTTGTGGCCACCGCCCTGACCGGGATGACAGTTGCCGCATTGCCTCTGCCCGCGTTCGCGCTGACCGAAGCGCAGGCCAAACAGCTGGTCAACAGCGTTGTGGCCGATATCACGCGTATCATTGACTCGGGTAAATCCGAAAATGCCATGCTGCGTGATTTTCAAAAGATCTTTGTGCAATACGGTGATGTGCCGATCATGGCCCGCTATGCGCTGGGGGCGGATGCACGCACAGCCTCATCCGCACAGCTGCGTCAGTTCACCAAAGCGTTCGAAGGCTATATTTCGCGCAAATATGGTCGCCGGTTCCGCGAGTTCATCGGCGGTGAGGTCACCGTGCGTAACGCGCGCAAGATCAAGACCGGATACGAGGTCAGAACCTCGGTCAAATTGCGCGGCTCATCCCCGTTCGAAGTGACATTCCTGGTGTCCGACAAATCGGGTCGTGGAAAGTTCTACAACATGTTCATCGAAGGTGTGAATTTGTTGCTGACCGAGCGCACAGAGATTGGCGCAATGCTGGATGCGCGCGGCGGCGACCTGAATCGCCTGATCAAGGATCTGAAAAAGACTGGCTGATCAGAGGTATTATCCTACGCCGGCCACCGCTCGACCCGTTCGCGCGGTGGCTTTTTTGTTCAGGTTGCAGGCTTGCGCGCGATCTGGCTGACATAAGACATGTAGCCAAAAAACGTGCTTGCAGACACACGCGCCCGGGCCTCGGATTTCAGCGCCTGTGCCGTTTCAGGCGCCAACAACCCGGTCTCGGCCATTCGATCCGCACCACGGTCGATAACGGTCAGAAAGTAAGTCGCCTCTCCTTCGGCCACATAACCGTGTCCCCGGCGACGGCCCAACTCAAAACCTGCTTGAGAGAGTGCACCGCCAATCTGGCGCATGATCCAGAGGTTTGTGACGTTCTGATTGATCATGAACCGAATGAGTTGATCCAGAGGATCAAAATCGGCAATCTGCGCTGTGGCGGTATCGTAGTCCCCATCGCAAATCGCAAATATCCCGCCCGGTTTCAGTATCCGAAAGGCCTCGGAAACCACATCTTCGGGGCCGGGTACATGGCACAACAGTGTATGCGCCAGAACAAGGTCTGCTGAGCTATCTTCAAGCCTGGTTGCCTTTGCATCGCCGGTTTCAAAAACAAGATTGCTCTCGCTGGCGAAGCTGTTTCTCGCACGTTCGACCATAACCGGTGAGGGCTCAATGCCGAGCGCGCGCTCCACCCCGCCAACTGACAGCAGCTCTTGCGTGATGTGCCCGGTGCCTGAACCCAGCTCAACCGCGAACCCGCCCTCAGGGACAATCAGATCACTTAGATAGCTATCCCTGATATCTTTCTGCGCCGGCTCCAGACACCGCGCTTCCATAGCTTCGGCGATACGCTCTTGGACCGAGATATCCTGCCCGGCCAGATCGGAATACGGATCGGACATAGCGCGCCTCCCTTCGCTACGTCCCAAGATAGCATATTTCAAATTTACCGGCCAAAACCGACTGTGATTGGTATGGCCCACCCCGGGTTGGTGCGGGCCAACGGCAACTTAATTCAGCCGTTCACCCGTTTCCTTGGCAAAGTAGGACACCTTGCTCATGTCGAACGCCAGGTTCAGCAATTGACCTGCCTGCGCGCTGGTTTCAGCATGCAGCCGCGCCGTGACCTGCTTGCCACCCAATTCCGACACAACATAGGTATCTGCCCCTGCGGGTTCGACCATATCGACCATGCAGGCGGCTTCCTGCACGCCTGCGCCAGCGCGGAACCCCGCCTCGGCGATATCTTCAGGGCGTAGACCAAGGATGACATCCTGCGGCAGAGACAAGTCGCGTGCATCGTTCAGAACCAGCGTTTCACCGGATTCGCGCGCGATCGAGATTTGCGTCCCCGAGCCATTGTTCGATGCCTGTGCCGGGATCAGGTTCATCGCAGGTGAGCCCATGAAATCCGCCACAAACAGGTTGGCCGGGTTGTTGTAGATCTCGGCCGGAGTACCGATCTGCTGCACGACCCCGCCTTTCAGGACTACGATCTTGGTGGCCAGCGTCATCGCTTCGATCTGGTCGTGGGTAACATAAACTATGGATGCGTCCAGTGTCTGGTGCAGCTTCTTGATCTCGGTCCGCATCTCGACCCGCAGCTTGGCGTCAAGGTTCGACAGCGGTTCATCGAACAGGAACAGCTTGGGGTCGCGCACCAACGCCCGGCCCATCGCGACCCGCTGACGCTGACCACCCGACAGTTGGCTGGGGCGGCGGTTCAGCAATGGCTCGATCTGCAGCAAGGAGGCGACGTCTTTCAGCTTGGCTTCCTGCGTGGCCTGATCGACCCCGCGCACTTTCATGCCGAAGGTGATGTTCTTGGCCACCGACATGGTCGGGTACAAAGCGTAAGACTGGAACACCATCGCGATGTCGCGATCCTTGGGGCTGACATGGGTCATGTCGTTGCCGCCGATGGACAATGTGCCACCGGTGATCTCTTCCAGTCCCGCAATGCAGTTCAGCAGCGTAGACTTACCGCAGCCCGAGGGGCCGACAAGCACCAGGAAGTCGCCCGGTTCAATCGAGATGTTGATGTCTTTCAGAATCTCGGTCGCGCCGTAATTCTTGTAGAGTTTGTTGATATCAAGGATGGGAGCCATGGGTCTTATCCCTTCACAGAGCCAGCGGTCAGGCCGCGGATGAAATACTTACCGGCAACGACATAGACGAGCAGCGTCGGCAGCCCCGCGATGATCGCGGCAGCCATGTCGACGTTGTATTCTTTGACGCCGGTGGTGGAGTTTACGATGTTGTTGAGCGCAACAGTCACGGGCTGTGTCCCCGCCTGGCTGAACGACACGCCAAACAGGAAGTCGTTCCAGATCTGCGTGAACTGCCAGATCACAGTCACCACGATGATGGGCAGCGACAGCGGCAGAAAGATCGACCAGAAAATCCGCATGAACCCAGCCCCATCAACCCGCGCCGCTTTGGTCAGCTCGGCCGGAATGGTGACATAGTAGTTGCGGAAGAACAGCGTGGTGAAGCCCAGCCCGTAGATCACATGGACAAAGATCAGGCCCGGAATGGTTCCGGCAATCCCCATCATACCCAGCAGACGTGCCATTGGCAGCAGAACAACTTGGAACGGGATGAAGCAACCGAACAGCATCAGCGAGAAGATGATATTGGCCCCTTTGAACCGCCATTGCGCCACGACATAGCCGTTCAGCGCACCCAACAGGGTCGACAAAAATACCGCAGGCACCGCGATCAGAACCGAGTTCCAGAAATAGGGTCGCAAACCTTCACACTGGATACCGGTACAAGCGCCGGACCATGCGGTTTTCCAAGCGTCAAAGCTGACCTCTCGCGGCAGCGAAATCAGGCTGCCGGTGCGGATTTCCTCAAGGCTTTTCAATGATGTCGTCAACATCACGAAGAGCGGCATCAGATAATACAGTGCAAACAGGCCAAGCAGGACATAAAGCAACCAACGCAGGGCAATCTTGCCCGTAGCGCTTTGGGTGCGGGTTTGTGTTTGGGGCATCGACAGATCAGTCATTTTTCGCCCTCAGCTCTGAGTAAAGATAGGGAACCACGATGGCAAAGACGACCAGCATCATGATCATCGCGGACGAGGCTGCTTGACCAATATCGCCGCGCGAAAAGGCCATGGCGTACATGTAAGTAGCGGGCAGATCGGTTGCGTAGCCCGGACCGCCACCAGTCAGGGCGATGACAAGGTCGAAGCTTTTGATTGCGAGGTGCGCCAGCACGATGAAAGCAGACAGGAAGATCGGTGCCATCGAAGGGATGATGATCGCCGTATAAATGCGCCACGTGGGGATGCCATCGACCTGTGCGGCCTTGATGATCTCGCCATCGACCGAACGCAAACCGGCCAAAAACAACGCCATGACGAAGCCGGAACTCTGCCAGATCGCGGCGATCACGATAGTGTAGATCGCGTAGTCGGGGTTCACCAGCCAGTCGAATTCGAAATTCGGAAAGCCCCAGCCCCGCACCATGGATTCGATGCCCAGGCCCGGGTTCAAAATCCACTTCCACGCCGTACCTGTCACGATCATCGACAGCGCCATCGGGTACAAGTAGATCGTCCGGATCGCGCCTTCGACGCGGATCTTCTGATCCAGCAGGATGGCCAGCAACAGGCCCAGTACCATCGCGATCACGATGAACAGCGCGCCAAAGATATACAGGTTGTTGATCGCCGTATCCCAGCGGGGAGAGTCGAACAGGCGTTCATACTGAATGAAGCCTTTGATCTCGTATTTCGGCAGTAGTTTCGATCGGGTTAGCGACACCCATGCGGTCCATCCGATAAATCCGTAGACAAAGATCAATACGGCGATGAACGACGGTGCCAGCACCACCTTGGGCAGGTGGTTTTCCAGCCATTCGGACATTTTAGCCTCCGGGGAAAGATGCTCTGCCCCTCACTATAGGGGGCAGAGCGTATTGGATCAGTAGCTGTTTGCTACCGCGTCCGCCAGTTGCTGAACCGCGTCAGCCGAGGACATATCCGAGTTGAAATGTGCGGTCACAACATCCGTAATCGCACCGGCCTGCGACCCGCGCAGCGCCATACCATGGGCGTAAGACGGCAGCAGCGAACCGCCTGCCGAGGTCGAACCCATATCTTCGGCCGAGATTTGCGCGCAGATGTCGAACGCATCCAGCGCCACATCAGTCCGCGCAGGGATCGAGCCCTTGTTCAGGTTGAACACTTCCTGGAATTTCGGCGCGACGATCAGCTTGGCCAGCAATTCCTGACCAGCGCGGTTGTCGTCACCTTCCACTTCGAACATGGCGAAGCTGTCGACGTTGTACAGATATCCGTCGCCGGGGGTCGAGGCACACAGGAAGTCTTCGCCGGGCTTCTTGCCAGCCGCCAGGAATTCGCCCTTGGCCCAGTCACCCATGATTTGGAAGGCTGCTTCGCCATTCATAACCATAGCGGTGGCAAGGTTCCAATCGCGGCCTGAGAAGTTTTCGTCCACATAACCGCGCAGGCTGCGCATCTGGTCAAAGACCTGCACCATGGTGTCCGAGGTCAGCGCCTCGGGGTCGAGATCGACAAAGGCTTTCTGGTAGAACTCGGGGCCACCCAGACCCAGCGCAACCGCTTCGAACACTGTGGCGTCTTGCCATGCCTGGCCACCATGGGCCAAAGGGATCACTCCGGCAGCCTGCAGTTTTTCGGCAGCGGCGTTGAACTCTTCCCATGTTGTGGGCATTTCAATGTCGTTGGCGGCCAGAACGTCAGCATTGGCCCAAATCCAGTCGATGCGGTGCACGTTCACAGGTGCTGCGCACCACGTACCTTCGCACATCATGTGGCCTGCAATCGATGCTGGCAGCACATCGGCCCAGCCTTCGGCTTCTGCCACGGATGAAATGTCTGCCAAAACGCCCTCTTCATACCATTCCTGAATGGCAGGTCCTTTCAGCTGAACAGCAGTCGGCGCGTTACCCGCAAGAACCCGGGCCCGCAACGCAGTCATGGCCGCATCGCCGCCGCCACCTGCGACCGGCATATCGGTCCATGTGCCGCCGTTCGAGGCGAACTCTTCCTGCAGAACCGCGACCGATTTCGCCTCACCACCGGATGTCCACCAGTGCAGAACTTCGGCCTTTGGTTCAGCCACAACAGCCGACCCGGCCACTACGGCCAAGGTCGACACGGTGGCAAATGCAAAACGCTTCATTTTTTGTTCTCCTCCCTGAGAATTCGGTGCCACCCCAAGGGCGGCCATAGGTGATATAGCGCTAACGGATTGCCGCATGGCAACGCAGAATGCGATGCAATATCCTGACAAGGTGGAAATTTTCACCGCTTTTGTTACCCCGTGTTACGTTGGCCTTGAATCCGTTTCCATTCGTTACAATTGGCGGCGACGGAGAACCCTGAGGAGGAGAAACAGAGTGGGCATTCCCCGGCTCCTGGTGGTGGACGACGATTCGGAGATGCGGTCGATGATGACCCAGTTCTTTCAGCAGAACGGGTATATTGCTCTGCCTGCCAGTTCCGAAAGTGAAATACGCACGCATCTAACGTCGGGGCGGATCGACCTGATCCTGTTGGACGTGATGCTGGGCGATGAAAACGGCGTCGAGATCTGTGCCCGGTTGCGGGCCGAACAGGATGTACCGATCATTCTGGTCTCGGCCCTGTCGGCGGATCATCAGCGCATGGCAGGATATGAGGTTGGAGCAGACGATTACATCGCCAAACCATTCAACCCGCAACTGTTGCTGGCCCGCGTCCGTGCGGTGATGCAACGCGCCCGACGCACGCCTTCGCTGGCATACCGCCGCCGCACGCGCACCTTTCACTTTGACGGCTGGGTCTTTGACGGCAAACGGGACGAGGTGCATTCGCCCGAAGGCTATCTGGTTTCCCTGTCCCAACGGGAGACCGCCCTGCTGAAGGTTTTGCTGGCGAACCCGCATATTCCGCTGACCCGTGATGAGATCGCCGCCGCACTGGATGTAACCGGTGAGGCCGACAAGCCCGAGGCGCAAGGCCGTGCCATAGATATGCTGGTGGGGCGGTTGCGGTCGAAAATCGAGGCCAATCCAAAAGACCCCCAGATGCTGCGCACCGAGCGCGGTGTTGGCTATCTGTTTACCGCTGACGTTATGGTGGATGAGGACGCATGACCCTGCGCCTGCGCAGTTTTGGCTGGCTCTGGACCCTGTCCGCCTTTGTCGCGGGGCTGGTCGCTGCCGGGATGTGGTTCACCTCGGCACAGGCGTGGAACCGGTACCAGACCGCAGCATTTGTTGCTGGTTTCACCATATACGAAGATTTGCGAGCGGGGATGGCGCCGCCACCCGGCCTGTTGATCAACCCATTGCCAACCGAGGCAGCCGCTCTTGCTGACAGGGGAGCGTTCCAGCAAATGCCCGGCTTTGCGGATCGCCGCTTTGTCACCAATCTGTCGATCCTGACCGACAGTTCAGCTCCCTTGAGTGGCCGCGAATTGACGCTTGCGGTGTTATCGGATCGACTGGTCTATCCGGTTTCAGACATCGTCTCCGGCAGCGATCAGACCGGCCCCGAGAAGATGGGGAACCTGACCCGTCTGTTGGCCACATATTGCAGCGAACCTATCCTGATCGCGCAATTCGGGCGCGGAGTTTGGCAGCAAGTCGACGGCACCGAAATCTGGGGCTGTAAGGCTGCGCCGGTTGATCTGCGTTTGCCCGCGATATTACTGGGCATTGTGTCCTTGGCGGTGCTTCTGACCTCGGTCGGGAATGTTTCTGACAGTTTCGCACGCTTTGCTCAGGCACTAGGCGACCGCCGACGTCGCGGCGGGCCGCAAAGCTATGACGCGGACGGGCCCGAAGAGCTGCGCGATATCGTGACTGCGGTGAATGATCACCTCGATGCCGAACGTGCGCAGCTTGAGAAACGCGCCATTGTACTGTCGGGTGTCAGCCACGATCTGGGGACACCTGCAACCCGCGTCCGGCTGCGTGCGGCGCTGATTCCCGATGGAGAGTTGCGCGAAAAGCTCGAGGCCGATGTGGACCAGATGACCGGCATGATCGAAAGCGTGCTTACTTACACGCGATCGGAACTCAGCGTCGAGGAACCGCGCCAGATATCGCTGACCTCGCTGGTTGAGTCGCTTGTGGCCGATTATCAGGATATGGACCGGCCTGTGTCGTTGAAAGCCGTTGATCCCGTTGTCGTCGAAAGCGCGTCGTCTGTTTTCATGTCACGCCGTGGGCATGCGTCGCTGCCGGAAACGCGGCGCATCCTGGTGACGGGTCAACCGATCGCATTGAAACGAGCGTTGTCCAATCTGATCGACAATGCGCTGAAATACGGTCGTCACGCCGAGGTTGAACTGGAAACTGATGCTCAGACCGCCACGATCATCGTCGAAGACAAGGGCACCGACCTATCGGTCGCGGATATCGAGGCGCTGTTGGCACCGTTCCAGCGCGGATCAAACATCGGATCTTCGGACGGGTTCGGATTGGGCCTGACAATTGTCAGCACCGTTGCCGAACAACATGGCGGAACGCTGAGTTTCGAGGCCGGAGATCAGGGTCTGCGCGCGCGACTACAGATCACACGGCAATAGTCATGGCGCATAGCTGCGCACCAAGGCGCTGGCGATCAAGGCCCAGCCATCAGCGATGACGAAAAACGCCAATTTGAACGGCAGCGAGACCGTAGCCGGAGGCACCATCATCATTCCCATCGACATCAAAACCGCTGCGACAACGAGATCGATAATCAGGAAAGGCAGGAAAATCAGGAACCCGATCTGAAAGGCCCGCGCGATTTCCGACAACATGAAAGACGGCATCAGCACGGATAACGGGGCCTCGGGCGATAGTTGAATCGCAGCACCATCCGGGCGCAGGTCTGCCATGGCCTGAAACGTGTCGGCATCAATACGCGCTGCCATAAAACTGCGAAACGGCACCAGCGCGCGTTCCAGCGCAGGCTCTAGGTCAAGCGTTTCCTCGACCATCGGCTGAATCCCGGTCTCCCACGCCTCGGTAAAAACCGGCTCCATGACGAAATAGGTCAGAAACAGCGCCAGACTGACGATCAACATATTTGGCGGTGACTGCTGCAAGCCGATTCCTTGCCGCAGGATCGCCAAAACCGTGATCAAAAACGGGAAACAGGTGATCATGATCGCCAGTCCCGGTGCCAGGCTGAGCACCGTGATCAGCAAAATCAACTGTATGGTCCGGGCCGAGATCGACCCGCCTTCGCCCAGGGACAGCGACAGTTCTTGCGCCGCGCCACCGGAGGGTATGACCAGCAAAAATGCCAGCCAAAAAAGGTGGCGCATCATCCGATCCCGTTCTGCAGATCCGAGATTTCGGTCAGCCGTACAGCCAGTTGCCCGGACTGATCGCCCTCCATCTCTTCCAACAAACCGCGCGCGACCAATTGGTCCCCGACATAGAGGTCAACCGGATCCTCGATCCGCTTGTCCAGTGTCAGTACGGCATTTTCGCCCATGCTCAACAGGTCACGGATCAAAGGCCGCGCACGCCCGACCGAGACGGTGACTTCGATCGGAACAGTCTCGAACGGGTTGGGTTTTTCGGGTTTCGGTGGTTGAGGATCACTCATTTGACAAAGCCTCTTTTGCTTCAAACAGATATGCGTCGAACGCTGCAGCAATGGATGAGAGCAAGGCAGCGCAGTCCACCTCGCGTTGGGCGATCCCCACCTGCAATCGCGCCTGTCCCGGCTGGAGCGAGACATCCTCGATAACCTGGGGACGCGGCGAGATATCCTGCGGCAGCATCGCCTCGACCTGATCCGAAGTACCCGCCGGAACAGTCAGCTGCAGTGGCTGGTCGACCTGCTCACGCGCCATGTCGCAAAGCTGCTCGGTCAATCGCTTCGCAAAGCCATGCTCGATCGTCTCAGGCAGAATAGTCTGAACCAGGCTTTGGAACATCGGTTCCAGCGACAGGGTCATGCGGGTCAATGCTTCTTGATAGGTAAAGGACAGGTCGGATAACGTCGCCGACAGATCGGAGCTTAGCTGTGTGCCAGTCTGTTCCTGCGCCTGAACCGCATCTTCCCAGCCCGCCCCATAGCCTTGTTCAAATGCAGCAAGCCGCTGTTCTTCCAGTGCGTCTTCATCCAGTAGATGTACGGCCACCCCAGCCGCAGGGGCGGTGAAGTCTTCAAGAAGATGAGCGATCGACATCACACCTTCTCCTCGCCTTCTTCGAGCCAGCTGCGCAGGATCTCTACCGTCTCTTCCTGCTTGTCGCCGATCATGGCGCGCAAACGGTCGACAGGATCTTCCCCTCGCGCAGCGGCAATCGCCGGAACATTCGGCTGCGCCGCATCCGCGAGCGGTGCAAAGTCCGGCGCATCTGCGGTCGCAATTTCCCCGGTCAGGGAAGGCGCTGGGGCGACCTCGACCGGTGCACCTGCTGGCAGCAGCGCCGATGCCGCAGATTTCGTCAGAATTGGCCGTATGACAAACAGACCCAAAACAAGGGAAACCAGCGCCAAAACCACCATCTGGATTAGCGACATAGCGTCGATATGCATGTTCTGCCAGATCGACCCGGACACCAACTCGCCCTGGGGTTCAACCATGGGCAAGTCGAGCGATTTCAGTGTGATGACGTCGCCGCGTTCAGCATCAAACCCGACCGCAGAAGCCACAAGCTCTTGCAGTGCATCAAGCTCGGGCTGCGGCATGGGTTCAAAAATCTCGACGCCATCTGTGCCTGCCGCTCGAACACCATTGACCAGCACCGCGACAGTCAGACGTTTGATCGCACCTGGCGCGCGATGAACTTCCAACTCGGTCTCTGACACCTCATAATTCACCCGTTCGCGGGTCTGAGTGGCATTCGAATTGGATTCATCGCCTCCTGCCCCGTCGCCATCCGGCAGATTCGACGCCACTGTCACATCCGCTGACTGATTACGCGCACTGTCCGACCGTTCTTCAACATCTGTGCTGATCGCAACACGGCCTTTGGGGTCAAAGCGACGTTCCCGTATAGACTCGGTTTCGGTCACCGTATCTACGCTGACCTCAACCACCGCGTTGCCGGCCCCGACCCGGGCTTCGACCAGACGTAGAACTTTCTCACGCAATTGGCGCGCCTTATCATCTGCAGTATCGGCTGCCACCGCCGTGTCCTGCGCGCCAATCACAGCCCCGTTCGAATCAATCACAGTGACGTTTTCCGGTGCCAGCCCGCTAACCGCCGACGCCACTAAAAACCGGATCGCCTTTGCCTGATCTCCGTTAATCGGTGCACCCGACGGGACCAGATAAACCGAAGCGGTTGGCGCTATGCTGCGCTGAAACGGGTTGGAGGAGCTGTTGGCGATGTGCACCCGGGCCTTGCTGACATGCGGGCTGCCCACAATCGTGCGCGCCAGCTCTCCTTCTTTTGCGCGCCAATAGGCGGCATCAAACATCTGCGACGTAGTGCCAAAGCCGCTGAGCGAATCCAGCAGTTCGTAACCGCGATTGCCGTTCGCAGGCAGGCCCTCGCTAGCCAAAGTCATCCGCAACTCATCCCGCTGAACGCCGGGGACGTAGATCGAGCCACCCCTTATTTCATAGTTCACACCACGCTGGTCCAGCGCCCGCACGATATCCCCGGCTGCACCGCTTTCGAGCCCCGCATAAAGCAGCGTCATCGACGGCGCTGTCACAATCCGTGACATCGCAAGCACACCCAGAAACACCAGTGCCACGGCACCGGCCACGATAATTTGTTTGCGCCTGTCCAAACTTGCCCAGACAGTTCCGATCTGCTGCACGCTTACCTCCGACTCACCGACATTCTGTGCGGCTCTGCCCTTGTTTGGACGATTGCCCTTAACAATCGGTTAGTCCCTGAGGGGTTATGACGGTTGCCGAACAGATTCATGAGGACCGCATGACCGACGCAACTGCAGATGAGGCGGAAGCCCCTAAAAAATCAGGGAAAAAGGGCCTTCTGCTTGGACTGATTCTGGCTATCGCGGGCGGTGTTGGTGGCTATTTCATAACTGCATCCGGCCTGCTTCCCATAGGTGGGTCCGAGATGGTGAAAGAGGCCAAAAAGAAAGGCGAAGACGCTTCCGTAAAGGCACTTCCCGATGTGAAATTTGTCGATCTTCCGCCGGTGATCATCTCGGTCAAGTCAGATGATTCGCGACATTTGAAATTTCACGCGCAGCTTGAAGTGAACGCGGGCTACGCCGCCGAGGTTGAAAAGATGCAGCCGCGAATCATGGACGTTCTGAACAGCTATTTGCGCGCCCTTGAGTTAACCGATCTGGAAGATTCTCTGGCTTTGATGAGGATCCGCGGACACCTGCTACGACGCATTGGGATCGTCGTGGGCGAAGGCCGCGTGCGTGACGTTCTGGTCATGGAATTTGTACTGAATTAGGAGGCGATGGTGGAGTTGATTGCCGATATTCTTCTGGTTGCGGGCGCTCTTGGGGCTGGTCTGTATTGTTTCGTTCTGTCGCGACGCCTGAAGCGGTTTACCGATCTTGAGAAGGGTGTGGGTGGCGCCGTTTCCGTGCTGTCCTCGCAAGCAGAAGAGTTGCGAAAATCGCTGGATAGCGCGCGTCAGGCTTCGGATGATTCCGGCACCGCGATGCAGACGCTGACCGAACGGGCGGAAACCGTCGCACAACGGTTGGAGCTTATGATGGCCTCGATGCACGACGTCGTTCAGGAAGAGCCCTCTGAGCCGGAAGTTCCCATGGATCAGCCAGATGACGCACCTGCTGAGGGCAGGTCTGAGCAGCCCGGCGAAGCAAAAGAAACTGTATCCGATCCGTCTGGTGAACCAACTGAGGTCTCGACTGAGCCATCGGAAGCACCACCAGAGCCGCCCGCAAAGAAACCAGAAGGCCTGATGTTCTTTCGGCACGCCGCACCATCTGACGGAGCAGCGAAATGAGTCGCAACCGGGCAAAAGCGCCTGATCGCCGAGCGCGCGGCGGTGTTCTGACCGTCATTTCCTTGCTGATGGTCGGCTCTGCGATTATTCGCATCGGGCTTGAGGCCGGGCCTGCACTTGCCCGCGGCGCGGAACCAAACATGGCCTCGCCCGTCGGTGGTGAACGCAAAGAGGCGAATGCGGCAGATCTACAATTGCTGCTTACGGAACTATTGCGCCGTGAAAAGACTCTAAACCAGCGTGAAAGCACGATTTTGGACCGGGAACGGGCGCTCGACATTGCCGATCAGGCCATCGAAACCCGGCTCACCATGCTGGAGGACGCCGAGAACGCTCTGCGTGAAACGGTGGCGATTGCCGAAAAGGCCGCCGAAAACGATCTGACACAACTGACTGACGTGTATCAGAGCATGAAGCCCAAAGATGCCGCCGCGTTGTTCGAAACGATGGACGCGGTATTCGCCGCTGGCTTCCTGTCTCGCATGCCACCTGAAGCTGCCGCTGAAGTTATGGCCGGTCTCAGCCCCGAGGCTGCTTACACCATCAGCGTGATCATGGCCGGGCGCAATGCACGTGCCCCACAGGAATGACCCTCATGGCCATATCTATCTGCACCCTCAACGCTGGAGACCTTTCATGATCGGGCTCATCGGAATTGCCGTCATCTTTGTCATGGTATTCGGCGGCTACCTTGCCGCAGGCGGCAAGATGGCCATCATTATGAAATCACTGCCCTTCGAGATGATGATGATCGGAGGGGCCGCAGTCGGCGCATTTCTGATCAGCAATGATATCGGCGGCGTAAAACACACTGCCAAGGATATCGCGAAAGTTTTTAAAGGACCCAAATGGAAGCCCGAGGATTATCGCGATCTGTTGTGCTTGTTATTCTCTCTGATCCGGATCGCACGCGCGAACCCGGTCGAGGTAGAGCAGCACATTGAAGAGCCAGGAAGCTCATCGCTATTTTCCGCATATCCCAAGATTCAAGCCGACAAAGAAGCGGTGGACCTGATCTGTGACACCATGCGCTCGGCGGCGATGAACTATGACGACCCGCACCAGGTTGAGGAGGTGCTGGAAAAGCGGATGGAGGCGAACTTCCACCATGCCATGCATTCAAGCCACGCGCTGCAAACCGTTGCTGACGGGTTGCCCGCCTTGGGGATCGTGGCCGCCGTTCTGGGTGTGATCAAGACGATGGGATCAATCGACCAACCACCGGAAGTTCTGGGTAAGCTGATCGGCGGCGCGTTGGTTGGGACGTTTCTGGGGGTTTTTCTGGCTTATGGATTGGTGGGTCCTTTCGCGGGCAAGCTGAAATCTGTTGTTGAAGAAGACAACCACTTTTACCAACTCATCAAAGAGGTTCTGGTGGCTAATCTTCACAACCACAACGCGGCCATGTGTATAGAGGTCGGCCGCCAGAACACACCGACCCACAACCGGCCCGGTTTCTCGGAACTTGAAGACGCGCTTAAGGAACTCAAGCAGGCTGCAGCATGATCCGCGCATTGTCTTTGGTCTTGCTCGCATGGGGCACAAGCGCGTCAGCACAGGCTTTGACCGTGCGATCGGGCGAGCATGAGGGATACACGCGACTGGTGGTACAGGTCCCCTCTGGCACCGGTTGGATGTTGGATCCGGTCGAGAACGGCGCGCGGCTGAGCATTGGCATCGATAATGCGACATTCAACACTGCAGCTGTCTTCGACCGCCTGTCGGGGAACCGTCTGCAATCGCTTCAACAGGCCGGGCCAGGTGCAGCGTTGGAGATGACATTTGGGTGCGACTGCGTGGCAACGGCATTTCTGCATCGCCAAACTATGGTGGTCATAGATATCGCACCCGACCAGGGTACACCTGCAAATGACCCGGTAGAGCCAGAGGCGCTTCCCAGGACTGCAAGTATCCCGGCCCCAAAACCCTTACCTACTGATATTCCAGCCACCGAACTGGCCTTGCCTTTGCTGCAATTAAATCAACGAAATTTTGAGGAGCAGTTGGCATCACGTATATTGCAAAGCGCTGATCGAGAGGTTGTTGATCTTGAACTGGCAGGTGTCGGAAGCAGGGAATCGTCCAGTTTTGGGTCGCTGCGATCTTCGGAAAAGCTGGTACCAAATCTGCGACTGTCTTCGGTGCTCGATGAGGTTTCGGGGCTAGGCAATCTGGCAGTTCCTCAGATTGATAGCAAACCGGAATGTATCACGGACAGCGAACTGGGTTTTGGGACATGGTCGGGCGCTCGATCATTTTCCGAGGATGTGGCCGAATTGCGGGTCGGGCTATTTCAGGAATTCGATCGTGTCGACCAGGCGCATGCAATGGATTTGGCGAAGCTCTATACGTATTTCGGGTTCGGTGTAGAAGCGCACCAAGCCCTGTCTTTGTTGTCGGAGACCTCGGTTGAGCAGCGCAGAGTAGCGGCCATCGCATCAGTGATGGACGGGTTGCCTGCGCCGACGCCGAACCCTTTGGAAGGACAGCAAAGATGTGATGGTGCCGCCGCACTCTGGGCGCTTTTGAGTAAGGGTAAACTTCAATCCGATGCGCATGTGAAGGCGATCGAACGCAGTTTTGGTCGGCTGCCGTGGCATCTCAGGCAACATCTCGGCCCGGATATCGCCGAGATGTTTGTCTCGGCAGGCCGACTTGAAGTATCGCGCCGGATCTTGCGTGCGGTCGAACGGGTCTTAGAGGACGAACCCGCTGATGTAACCTTTGCCCAAGCCAAAATCGCGGATGCTGCAGGGGATACCGATACCGCAGAAACGCTGTTGACCGAGGTCATATCGGCGCCCGATGCCGCGACCGATGCGCCGTTGGCACTTGCGCGGTTGATCGAAAAGCGGTGGTCGGACCGGGGTACGGTCTCGCCCCGCGACCTCGATTTAGCTGCAAGTTATGCGCGCGAGCTTCGGAAGTCCGATCTTGGCCCGATGTTGGCGCGTGCACACGCTTTGGCGATGGCTTTGTCGCAGGATTTTACCGGAGCTCTTGCCAGTTTTGAGGATGTCTCGGATTCCGACGAATGGCAGAGGACACGAGATCAGGTATTCCAATTGCTGGCGGAGCGGGCGGACGACATTACTTTCCTGCGCCATGTGATGGAATTGAAGGACAAGCGACGCAACGCGCTGGCGGTCGAAACTGCCGTGTCCATGGCAGAGCGATTGGCTGACCTTGGGTTTTCAGCGCAGGCTTACGCGCTGGCAAACCGACCGCAAGATCGGGAACGCAGCCGTGATCGTGCTCGGCTTCGGGCAAAGGCGGCTCTGTTGGGCAACCGTCCCCGTCAGGCGCTGCTGGAAATCGCGGACGATTCCTCGGACACAGCGCAAGAGTTGCGCGCCCAGGCCATGATGCAAACACAGGATTTCGATGCCGCCGCGCGCGCATTGCAGGCAGGCGGGAAGCACGAGATGGCCGATCGATACAACTGGTTGGCGGGCTCCGGCGGTGCGGATGAAGAGAGGTCAAACACCTTCACCGATTTGTCCCGCATCCGAACGTCCCTGATCAAGCCCGTTGCGCGGCAGCCGGACAAGCCGTTGTCGGACGCCGCAATGCTAATACAGGACAGCACCATCGCACGCGCGCAGATCATTGAAATGCTTGAGACAGTGCGCACAATTGACCCGAACTGAACCTTGGAAGTCTGTTCTTGCAGGGACAGGTGTAACTGATTTGGCCTGTAGGCTGATAGACGCCAAAATCAGCCTCTAACAAAGGTATTGAATTCATTTGGACTTCCTATGCGTTAATCCATGATGCCCATGGGACAGTGGCGGTAAACTCAGTGAACGTGTCGAAGATCTACAGCTGGCTCAATGATCATTCAGGACCACCGCACGCGTTCAAGTGTGCTGGTTCTTGGACAACTCTATCTGAAATTACGATCACCACATCTGCCCTTGGTAATCCAGGCCGAGTGACTCAGACTTTCTGAAACCGTATTCCAGGGCATTACGGTTGCCACATCGGGATCCTGCAGACCCGCCCCAGAGATTTGTTCAGCCCAGATGTGAACATGCACCGCCAAAACAGCCGCTACAATTGGCATTGCGTATTGTGCCGGGGACATGGTCTGGGGTTGGCCCCAAGTTAGCTCGCCCTTTCCAGCATCGCCACGTCAATCCAACCAAACTTGGCCAGTTGATAAAGGATCAAACTGCACCGATCACATAAGCTTGGGCGTGTGTTTTCACAGGCTGATCTCCGGTTTGCGGAGGAGGCGTCTTGAGGAATTTAGTCATATGTACGAGCCGGCATGTGCTCTGCCCCCGACGTGAACCATCAAGAACAGAGACTATTCAACCGGATTTATTCAGTATGGGGCCTCCACATCATTCATCGAGACGTAGACTGTCTTCATCTCGCTGAAGTGGTTGATTGCCAGTTTCGAGTTCTCGCGACCGACGCCCGACATCTTAGATCCGCCGAACGGTGCCTCAACCGGGGCCAGGTTATAAGTGTTGATGTAACAAGTCCCCGCCTCAAAACCTGCCACGATGCGGTGGGCGCGGGTTAGGTCGTTGGTGAAGACGCCGGCGGCCAGACCGAATTCAGTGTCATTGGCACGGGCCAAAACCTCTTCTTCGGTGTCGAAGTCCAGCACCGACATCACCGGGCCGAAAATCTCTTCGCGCGCGATTGTCATATCGTCCTTAACATCGGCAAAAACCGTGGGCTGCATGTAGAAACCATCGCCTTGGACCCGTTCGCCGCCATAGATCAGCCGCGCGCCTTCAGCCTTACCCTTTTCGACATAGCCAAGCGCGATATTCATCTGGTTTTCGCTGACCATCGGGCCAAAGTTGACCTCTTCATCCATCGGGTCGCCGATTTTCGCCGTAGCAAGGCGTTCAGACAGGCGCTTAAGGAACGCTTCCTTGATTCCCTTTTGCACAAAAACTCGAGTGCCGTTGGAACAGACCTGTCCCGAGGAATAGAAATTTCCCAGAATGGCGCCTGACACGGCATTTTCGATGTCGGCGTCGTCGAACACGATCATCGGGGACTTGCCACCCAATTCCATGGTGACATGTTTCATGCCATCGGCGGCAGCAGCGTACACCTTGCGACCCGTTGGAACCGACCCTGTTAGCGAGACCTTGGCCACTCGGGGGTCGGTCACCAGGCTGGCGCCTACATCACCGTAGCCCTGAACAACGTTATAGACGCCTTTGGGTGCACCTGCCTCGATCAAAATCTCGGCTACTTGCAATGCCGACAGCGGAGTAGTCTCGGAAGGCTTGAAGATCATTGTGTTTCCGCACGCCAACGCCGGGGCACCCTTCCAGCAAGCGATCTGCGTCGGGTAGTTCCATGCCCCAATGCCCACACAAACGCCCAGCGCCTCGCGGACGGTATAGACAAAATCCCCGTCTGCCAGAGGGATATGTTCGCCGGTCAGCGAGGCCGCCAGACCGCCAAAATACTCCAGCGCATCCGCGCCGCTGGTAGCGTCGGCCACCAGCGTTTCCTGCAGAGGTTTGCCGGTATCATGGGTTTCGATAATCGATAAGTCACGATTGCGATCCCGCATGATGTCGGCCGCGCGTCGCAGCACACGGCCTCGCTCGGTGCCCGATAGGGCAGCCCAGGCCGCTTGGGCCGATTTTGCACTGTTTAGAGCCTTTTCAACAATCTCAGGCGTGGCGGAATGCAGCCGTGCGATGACCTCTCCGGTGGCGGGGTAGATAACGTCGATGGGCGCGCCATTGGTGTCCTCGACATACTCGCCATTGATGAAGTGGCTGGCCTTGGGTTGAAACTTCATGCCGGTTCCCTTTGTGTTCAGAAATCTCTTTAGGCAAAGAGATCGCGTACGTTGAGGATCGAACTATCGATTATTGACTGATCAGTCAATCAAGTCGCAAATTGGCAGGATCTCGCCTAATACAAAGGGTCTTCCCTTGAAACGAAAGGTTAATGTTCTATTTATGTTCTGCACAGTCAGAGGATTACCCGATGGCCCAGAACATGCGAAATT
Organism: Ruegeria sp. D7; assembly: GCF_056534355.1. Taxonomy (NCBI): domain Bacteria; kingdom Pseudomonadati; phylum Pseudomonadota; class Alphaproteobacteria; order Rhodobacterales; family Roseobacteraceae; genus Ruegeria; species Ruegeria sp. D7. The sequence continues at coordinate 72,711 of NZ_JBQFPG010000009.1, read as the reverse complement.
CCGCCCTGAGCGGCCCGACAAACGACTATCACCTGCTGCCAGTTACAGATCGGCAGATGCGCTTTGCCCGCGCCATCGCGCAACAATCAGCGCTTGAGATTCCGGTCGAGGCGCAGCGTGACCGCAAATCCCTGTCGGACTGGATTTCAGCCCATAAGCCGCATGATCCGTCGCCCTTTGCAAACTACCCAACAGGTAAGCAGGTTGCTTTTGCCGAACGTATCTCGCGTAGCAAGCGCCGCCCGATCCCGTCCGAATGTTTCCGCGACAAACAAATGATGTCGCGCTGGATCGATCATAATAAATAGATCGCTCTATTTGCCGTGGTTGCGCGCGTATAGCGCGACGGCGGCGGCCACAAACATGCCCAACAGGATGTAACCCGTCACAGCCTCGGCCACAGCCAGCCCACGGCAAAAGCCAGTTGGGGACATGTCCCCATATCCGACCGTTGTGAAGGTGACGTATGAGAAATACAGAATATCGGCTGGCCCTTCAGCGCCGATCACACAATGATCGTTATATCCAAACGCGCCGTAGACGGCTGCGAACAGGAATGGCACGACCTGAATGAAGGACACCCCCATCAGGAACAACAACCTCCGGGGGGATTTCACCTGGGTCATGTAGTACCAAGACTGCGAGGCGATCCAGATTAGAAGGCCTACCGAGGAAAGCGTGCCAATGGTGTCGCCTGCAGTAGCTTCGTTCAGGCGCGACAGACCGTACCACGCAAGAAAGCTTGCCAAGACCAGCCCAAGCGCCGCCAGCAAAGTTGATTTCCATTCTTCCAGGGTTCTGGGTTCGTGGGTCATGAGCGCTCCGTCGGTTGGGCTTGCGCACAATCATCCGATTTCAAACGCGGCCTGCAAGCTGATTTCAGTCAGAGCCCAGATGTTCCTCGCCCCGCGCGCGGGCCAGCTGTATCTGCTTTTGCCGCTCGCGAAACCGCGACTTGTCCTGTTCTGAAGTCTCATTGATACACCGATGGCAGGATACGCCATGCTCGTATTCAGGGCGTTTCACATCTTCGGGCAGGATCGGGCGACGGCAACCATGGCACAGCTTGTGTGGGCCTTCGACCAGCCCGTGACCAACTGAAACGCGGTTGTCGAAGACAAAACACTCACCCTGCCAAGTGCTGTCTTCGGGTGGCGTTTCTTCCAGATACCGCAGGATGCCACCTTTCAGGTGATAGACATCCTCGACCCCTTGCCCCAGCAGGTAGTTGGTGGATTTTTCGCACCGGATGCCACCGGTGCAGAACATGGCAACGCGTTTGTTGTGAAAGCGCTCCTTGTTCTGTTCCCACCACGCCGGGAAATCGCGAAAACTGGCTGTATTAGGGTCTATTGCACCCTCGAATGTGCCAATCGCCACCTCGTAATCGTTGCGGGTGTCGATCAACACCACATCATCTGATCGGATCAGCGCGTTCCAGTCCTCAGGCTCGACGTAATTCCCGACATTTGCGCGGGGATCGACATCGGGCTGGCCCATCGTCACGATCTCTTTCTTCAACCGCACCTTCATCTTGCCGAAGGGCGGATTGTCCGAGGTCGCCTCTTTCCACTCAAGATCACTGCATCCTGGCAACGCACGGATATGCGCCAGAACCGCATCGATACCTGCGCGGGGTCCGGCGATGGTGCCATTGATCCCTTCTTGCGCCAGCAGCAAGGTGCCTTTCACCGACTGCGCGCGGCAAAGCTCGTGCAAAGCCGGGCGTAGCGCATCGGGGTCGGGAAAACGCGTGAAATGATAGAGGGCAGCGATTGTGTACATGTGGGCGATCTAATGCCCTTGGCAAAAACACACAAGAGACCGCATTGACGATACCCGCTGCGCACCATACCGATAACACGACTTTAGGAGGCCAGCATGTCCCACGCCCTGCTCGTTATCGATGTTCAAAATGACTTCTGCCCCGGCGGCGCGCTTGCCGTTGCCGGAGGGGACGAGATCGTCGCACCGATCAATGCGATCATGGATACGTTCGATACGGTGATCCTGACACAGGATTGGCACCCGGCGGGGCATTCTTCATTCGCCAGTTCTCATACTGGCAAAGCGCCGTTCGAGATGATCGACATGCCTTATGGCCCTCAGGTCTTGTGGCCCGATCACTGTGTTCAGAGCAGCGCAGGCGCGAACTTCCATCCGGATTTGCGAACAGATGGCGATCTGATCATCCGCAAGGGATTTCGCAGCGCTATCGACAGCTATAGCGCGTTTTTCGAAAACGACCATTCCACGCCCACTGGTCTAAAAGGCTATCTTGAGACGCGCGGGATCACGCAGCTGACCATGGTCGGTTTGGCGACAGATTTCTGCGTGCATTATTCGGCGGTAGATGCGGCACAGCTGGGGTTTGATGTCACTGTCTTAAGCAACTTGTGCCGCGCCATTGATATGGACGGATCTTTGGCTGTCGCAGAGCAGGCCATGCGCGCAGCAGGTGTGACACTGGCCTAAGGATCAAAGCGCGGCACCGTGCTCGGCCAGCAGTTTCAGAAACACAAACAGGATCACGGCAAGACCTAACGCGAAACCGATACGCCCAGAAACCGTGCGACGCTTTGGACGCACTGGTCTTGGGCGTGGCGCTTGCAATGGTCGCTCGGGCATTTTCCGGTTCACGGTCCCGGGCTTTGCGGTCCTGATATGGCCCAAGAAGTGATGGAAATCGAACTCACCACTATACTCTCCCTGGACACCCATATTCCGGATATTCGCAAAAAGCCGCTTTATGATCAGGAGGCGATCTTCAGCCTCTTCTGGCCGAAAATAACCTCGGGCAAGATGCCCATCCGACTCATCCAGGCTAAATCCTGATTCCAGAAATATTCTGCGAATCTTGGGCGATGCAGCGCGCAAAGCGTCTGCCGTCTTGATATCCCTGAACCGCGCCCGCACCGGGGGCCGCCCAGTTATCGATGTTTGCCCATGCTCAGGATCAACCTCATCCGGAGCTATTGCAACAATGTCAAAATCGTACTCGAGACTCATTCACTAACTTCAACCTTCAGTTCCATCCCCACCCCTCACTAAAGCGTGAAGGAAACCCACAATAAGCCCGTAATGTGTTCTGTCGTGGGCATTGTTCCCAATTCCGCGACTCTTGCCATTTCGTGCTCCGATTGATCTAACAACGGAAATTGCAGGAGGTCCCCATGGTCGATATCGCGACGCGGGTCTACAATCATAAATGGAAGATTGACCCGATAATCCGGTCATTGATCGACACAGATTTCTACAAACTGCTGATGTGCCAGTCAGTGTTTCGAAATAAGCCCCAAACCGATGTGGTGTTTTCGCTGATCAACCGGTCGAATCACGTGCCATTGGCCCGTTTGATCGATGAAGGCGAACTGCGCGAGCAGTTGGATCACATCCGCTCGCTAAGTCTGAGTCGTGGGGAAAGCACGTGGTTGCGGGGCAATACATTCTACGGCAAGCGTCAGATGTTCCGCCCGGATTTCATGGAATGGTTCGAGAACCTGCGCCTGCCCCCTTACCATCTGGAGCGTAAGGGTGATCAGTATGAGCTGACCTTTGAGGGCAAGTGGCACGAGGTCATGCTATGGGAGATCCCGGCGCTGGCCGTACTGATGGAATTACGCTCACGCGCGGTTCTGAACGATATGCGCCGGTTCGAACTACAGGTGCTCTATGCCCGTGCAATGACACGCGTATGGGAAAAGATAGCCCAGCTTCGCACTATTGAGGGGCTTGGGATCGCGGATTTCGGTACGCGGCGGCGGCATTCCTTCCTTTGGCAGGACTGGTGTGTGCAGGCCATGATTGAAGGTTTGGGCTCGTCCTTTACCGGAACGTCCAACTGTCTGATCGCAATGCGACGCGAAGTTGAGGCTATTGGCACCAACGCACATGAACTACCTATGGTGTATTCTGCGCTCGCCGAAGACGACGCCGCGCTTGCGCAGGCGCCCTATGACGTCCTCAGCGACTGGCACGAGGAACATGATGGAAATCTGCGGATCATTCTGCCCGACACGTATGGCACCAAAGGGTTTCTGGACCGCGCGCCTGACTGGCTGGCAGGCTGGACCGGCATTCGCGTTGACAGCGGCGACCCCGCAACTGGCGCAAAAATCGCAATAGACTGGTGGAAATCACGCGGCGAAGACCCGACGCAGAAGCGGGTTATTTTCTCGGACGGGTTAGATGTGGACAAGATACGCGAATTGCACGCTCAGTTCGCGGATCAAACCAATGTCTCGTTCGGCTGGGGTACGTTGCTGACCAATGACTTCCGCGAACTTGTACCGAATGACGCATTGGCTCCCTTTTCGCTAGTCTGCAAGGCGGTCTCGGCCAATGGCTACCCGACGGTCAAACTATCTGACAACCCGGAAAAGGCGATGGGACCCGCCGAGCAGATTGAGCGGTACAAGCGCGTCTTTGGCGTTGGAGCGCAGGAGCCGATCGAAGTGATCGTTTAGCCGTGGTAGGCCGCAACCGTCTTAAGCTGCGAGAACCCATAAAGCGCCTCGAACCCTTTTTCGCGGCCATGGCCGGATTTTCCAACGCCGCCAAAAGGCAGCTCGACACCTCCGCCCGCGCCGTAGTTGTTAATGAACACCTGCCCCGAACGCAAACCCTTAGCCAGCCGCATTTGACGCCCACCATCTCGGGTCCAGACGCTGGCAACAAGGCCATATTCGGTGCTATTTGCTATGGTTAGAGCCTGTTCTTCGGTGTCAAACGGGATCAGAACCTGTACGGGGCCAAAGATCTCATCCCGCGCCAAGGCATGATCGGGCGGCACATCCGAGAACAATGTGGGCCTGACATATGCGCCGGATTCGGGTGCGCCAGCCGCAATCTGGCCCTCGGCGGCAATCGCCAAGTCCGAGCCTTGGTGAAGGAAACCGGTCACGATTTCTTTTTGCCGTGTTGAGATCAGCGGACCAACGCGCAAGTCCTGGACCGCCGGTCCAACGGTGAGTTCTTGATAGGCAGTCGCCATACGGGATTTCACCGCATCATAAACACCGCGCTGCACCAGAATGCGCGAAGAGGCCGAGCAGGTCTGGCCCGCATTCTGTATACCCGCATTCACCAGATACGGCAGCGCGGCATCCAGATCGGCATCATCGAAAACCAGTTGCGGCGACTTGCCGCCCAGTTCCAGTGTCACTGGAACAACGTTTCGTCCCGCCGCCTGCTGAACCAACGCGCCTGTCGCGACCGAACCGGTGAATGAGATGTGATCCACACCCGGGTGTTCCGACAGGGCCGCGCCCGCCTCAGCCCCCAGGCCAGGCACCACATTCAGGGCGCCAAGCGGAAGGCCCGCCTGTATCGCCAGATGCGCGAAGGCCAGTGCGGTCAGGCAGGCCTCTTCCGCCGGTTTCAGAACACAGGCGTTACCCATTGCCAGCGCCGCCCCGACAGAACGGCCAATGATCTGCATCGGATAATTCCACGGCACGATGTGGCCGGTCACACCATGCGGCTCGCGCAACGTGTAGACGGTATAGCCATCCAGATAGGGAATGGTCTCGCCCATCACTTTATCCGCAGCACCACCATAAAATTCGCAATACCGCGCCAATGCTACCGCATCTGCCCGCGCTTGGGTCAGCGGTTTGCCGACATCCATCGCCTCTAGCTGTGCCAGATCATCCACTCGGTCTAGAACCAGTTGCCCCAGCCGGGTGAGGATACGCCCTCGCTCCAGGGCCGTCATGCGACCCCAATCGCCATCGCACGCGGATCGGGCGGCCCGCACCGCAGCGTCGATATCGGTTTGGCCACCTCGAGCGATCTGGCAGATCTCGGAACCGTCCGAGGGATTCACCAGCAGCAAGGTTTGACCTGATGCGGGCATTTTCCATTCTCCGCCGATCAGGCAAAGGTTGGGATCGAACCAGAGGGGGTTAGTCATCGGAAGCTCCAATATCAGGCTCTATACGGGGGTTTTTCATGCAGCGCCTCGTCCTGTCTCCGGCAATTTCGGCGCCGCATTGATCAGAGTTCGTGTGTAAGGATGCTGAGGCTCTGTGAAGACTTGCTCGGTTTCACCCTGTTCCACAATCTTGCCGGCCTGCATCACCAGCACACGATCGGTGATGGTTCGAACCACGCTCAGGTCATGGCTGATGAACAGGTAAGTCAGATCGTAAGCCGCACAAAGCTCGGCCAGCAGGTCGAGAATTTGGGCGCGGACCGAGACATCCAGCGCCGAGACAGCCTCATCAAACAGGATCAACTCGGGTCGAATAATCAGAGCGCGCGCAATAGCGATACGTTGCCGCTGCCCACCCGAGAATTCGTGAATGTAGCGGCCCGCATCATCGGGGCTTAGGCCAACGGCGGTAAGCATCTCAGCGACGCGATCCTGCCGTTCAGAACCGGTTGGCGGGGTGTCCAGCAAATGAAATGGCTCGGTGATCAGGCGCGCGACCCGGTGGCGAGGATTGAAGCTGCCATAGGGGTCCTGAAACACCACCTGCATCTTGCGTCGCACTGCCAGATTGGGTTTGTGGCCGGTGAAAACAGGCTGGCCATCAAGGGAAATGCGGCCTTGCTGCACCTCCTCCAAGCCTAAAATGGCTCGTGTTAGGGTCGATTTTCCACAACCGGACTCTCCAACCAGCCCTAAACGCTCCCCCCGATTCAGGGTAAAGCTGACCTGATCGACGGCCCGATGATGACCGGGCGTGGCAAACAGGCGCGTTCGGGGCAGACGGTAGTCCCGCACCACGTTCTCGACCTCAAGCAACGCTCGCGGTGCAGGAGAGGTCGGCAGGTTGACTTGATGCCCCGAAGCTTCGAACAGCATACGGGTGTAAGGGTGCTGCATATGGCGCAGGAGATGATCTGTTGCGCCCGTTTCAACAACCTCCCCATGCCGCATGACCACAATCTGATCCGCCATGTCTGCAACCACCGCCAAATCATGCGTGATCATCAGCAGACCCATGCCATACTCCGACACGAGCCCTTTAAGCAGATCAAGGATTTGCGCCTGCGTGGTCACATCAAGCGCCGTTGTCGGCTCATCCGCGATCAACAGTCGGGGGCGCAGTGCAATCGCCATGGCGATCACCACTCGCTGGCGCTGACCGCCTGACAGTTCGTGAGGATAACGCTTCAACGGAAACCTGTCGGTTGGCAATCCAACCCGGGCCAGAACCTCTTCGGCCCGAGCGCGCGCTTTGGCCGGGGGCATGGCCTTGTGGATCAGGATAGTCTCCATAACTTGATCGCCGATGGTCTTCACCGGGTTCAGGGCAGTCATCGGCTCTTGGAAAACCATTCCGATCGCAGCGCCCCGCAACGCACAAATCTCGGCCTCAGACCGGTTCAGTAGGTTCTGGCCCTCTAACTCTAGCACCCCATCTACTTCGGCATCGTTTGGCAGCAACTGCATCACGGCAAAGGCTGTCATTGATTTGCCCGAACCGCTTTCTCCGGTCACAGCCACGATCTGCCCAGGGGCAATCGACAGGTTGATCTTCTTTAAAATCGGCGTGCCATGGATAGCCAACGAGAGGTCCTTGATTTGCAAAAGACTCATGCGCGGGCCACCCGTATCCGAGGGTCCAACCAATCGCGCAAGCCATCTCCCAGAAGGTTCAGGCCCAGAACCGTCACGATGATGGCAAGACCTGGAATCAGAGCCAAATGCGGGGCAAAACTAACCATCGTCTGCGCATCGGCCAGCATTCTGCCCCAGCTTGGCGTAGGGGGTTGCGCACCAAGACCGACATAGGACAGCCCAGCCTCGGCCAGAATGCCAAGTGAGAACTGGATTGTTCCCTGAACAATCAGCAGATTGGCGACATTGGGCAGGATATGTTCAGCCGATATCCGTGCCGCGCCTTTGCCTGACACGCGGGCGGCAAGGATAAACTCGCGCTCCCAAAGAGACAAAGCTGCGCCTCGGGTGATGCGGGCAAAAACGGGGATGTTGAAGATACCGATGGCGATGATCGCGTTTATGGCCCCGGCACCAAAGACGGCGGTGATCAGAATGGCGATGACGAGAGAGGGGAATGCAAAGACCAGATCATTGCCGCGCATGATGAATTCATCTAGCCACGATCCACTGCGCGCAGCGGCAGCCAGACCCAAGGGAACGCCCAGCGCCATGCCAATCCCGACCGCGACCAGCGCCACCGCAATCGAGGTGCGCGCACCAACCATGATCATCGAGAACATGTCGCGTCCGAAATGATCGGTACCGAACCAGTGCTGTGCGCTGGGTGGCTGCAGCTTGGCCGGAATGCTCAGCGCGGCGTGGTCGTATGGGGTCCAGACAAAGGACACCAGCGCTGCCAGCACCACCAGTGAGGACAGCGTCGCGCCAAGGATCAGGTTGCGGCTCATGTCCTGCTCCTCAGCCTTGGATCGACTGCGGCATAGGCCAGATCGACAAAAAAGTTCACCATGATGACGGCAAAGACCAGCAGCATAACGACCGATTCCACGACGATCAGATCGCGCGCCGATATGGCCTGAAAAACCAGCCGCCCGAGGCCGGGTAGATAAAACACCTGTTCGATGATGATCGAACCCGCCAGCAGGAAGGAAAATTGGAGTCCAATGATCGTCAGTACTGGGATCAGAGCATTCCGCACTCCGTGTCGCCAAAGCGCCTGCCGACGCGAAAGGCCCTTGGCGCGTGCAGTGCGCATAAAATCCTCGGCCAGAATATCCAACAGAGCCGAGCGCATAACCCGCGCAAGGATCGCCGCTTGCGGCAGGGCCAATGCAATGGCTGGAAGGGTCAGTGAATGTAGACCGGTCCAAATGCCGTTCTCCCAACCCGCGAAACCGCCGGCATTGAACCAGCGCAAATTGATGGCAAAGACCAGCACCAGCATCATCGCGAACCAGAAATTCGGCACCGCGATACCAAGCTGAGTCGCACACATCACGGTCAGATCACCCGGTTTGCCCCGCCGTGAGGCTGCGTAGATACCGGCGGGGAAAGCAATCAGCGTGGACAGGGTCAGCGCGTATAAAGCCAGCGGCAATGACACCCACAATCGATCTGCGATCATCTGCGACACGGGTGTGCGATAGGTGTAGGACGTACCAAAATCCCCAACCAACATCCCGCCGACCCAGTTGAAGTACCGCTCGATCTTCGAGACATCGAGGCCCAGTTCAGCTCTCAGCGCAGTCAATGTATCGGCCTGCGCATTCACGCCCAGCATGAACGACGCCGGATCGCCGGGCGCGACCTCGATCACTGCAAAGATGACAACCGAGGCGACGGCCAGGCTCAGGATCAGCGACAGCAGACGTTTGAGGGCGTAGCGGAGCATTTGGAAACGTTAGGGTCACATCCCGTGAGGGTCCAGCGCCTAAGGCACGAGAAGATAGACAAAAAGAAACCCGCCAAACCAGAATCCTTGTGGGTTTCATGGTGCAACAGTTCGCGCCGGGGCGCTGGCCATCGCCCCGGTCCAACTCTGTTCTTCTATTCGGACCAACTGATCCCGGTCAGATCGATCGCTGCCGTGGGTGCGTTTTCCCATAGCCCCTCAACACCGGCCTTGGCCACGCCAAGCTTGGCAAGTTGAAACAGGTACCCGTTGACGTAATCGGTCGAAATCAAGCGCTGTGCCTCACCCAGCAAACGTGTGCGCTCATCAGGGTCCGTGGTCGAATTCAGCGTGTCCATCAATGCCTGAAAGTCGGTGCTGTCATATTGGAAGTAATAGTCGGGCCGGGCATAAATACCGATATCCATCGGCTCGGTATGGCTGACGATGGTCAGGCCAAACTCCTTGCCCTTGAACACGCTTTCCAGCCACTGCGCCCATTCCACATTGATGATCTCGGCGGTGATGCCAATATCGGCCAGTTGGGCAGCGATGATTTCACCCCCGCGTCGGGCGTAGGAAGGCGGCGGCAAGTGCAGCGTGGTCTCGAACCCATCGGGATACCCGGCCTCGGCCAGCAGCGCCTTGGCTTTTTCCGGGTCATAGGCCGAATTGCCGGTCAGATCGACGTAAGCCGGATTATGCGGAGCAAAATGCGTACCGATGGGTGTGCCATAGCCGAACATAGCCCCATCAATGATGGCCTGCCTGTCAATCGCGTGGGCCAATGCCTGTCGGACCAATATGTCATCAAACGGGGCTTGTTTGTTGTTGGTCGACAGAATGGTTTCCCCCTCGGTCGAGCCGACAAGAACCTGAAAGCGCGGATCAGCCTCGAATTGCGGCAGATTCTCGGGTGCGGGGAAGTTGTCGAACACGTCTACATCCTCGGCCATCATGGCGGCAAAGGCGGCGGTCGGATCCGAGATAAACTTAAACGTTGCGGTCTCTAACGCGGGCTGTTCGCCCCAATAGTCGGGGTTGCGATTCAGGATGATGCTGTCACCCTGCAGCCAGTCAGAGAAGGTGAAGGCCCCCGTGCCAACCGGATTGGTCTTGATATTCTCGATGCTTTCGGGCGCAACGATCACCGCGTCACCCCAGGCGAGATTGAAAAGGAAGTTCCCGTTCGGCTCATTCAACGTCACCTGAACGGTCAGGGGGTCCACCACCTCGACACTTTTAATGCCCGCAAACAAAGCCTTCTGCGCGTTGGCGCTGTCTTCTGCCGTGGCGCGATCAAGGGTGAACTTGACGTCCTCGGCATCCATCGTTGTGCCATCGTGAAATGTCACACCGTCGCGCAGCTTGAATGTGTAAACGGTACCGTCATCCGAGATTTCCCAGCTTTCGGCCAGCCCCGGCACCACCGAGCCATCCCCCATGAACCGGGTCAGGCCTTCGAAGATATTGGTGTAGACAACCGAATCGATAGCCTGCGCCGCAGCGCTGGTCGGGTCCAGATGCGGTGGCTCAAGCTGCATGGCGATGGTGATGTCAGATTTGGCCATGGCCTGCGTGGCAAACAGGCCCGCGCCAAGGACCAGGGCCGACGCGAACGAGCGAAAGCGCTGCTTTGTCATGAAAATCTCTCCCCACTGAAATTGGCTAGCCCTGCTTTTTTCGGGCCGATCTGCGACCAATGTCCTCGCAAACCCGAGGTCAATCAAGGAATTGTTGGCGCAACCGGGGTTTCTTTGCGCCTGCCGCATCTGCTATGCCGCGCTGCAACATGAAACCTGCGAGGAGCGAGCATGAGCGCCACCGCCCGCAAGAAAGCCCCGAACGCCGAGGATATCCGCGCCCGGAAAGGTACTGATCCTCTGGTCTCGTTGACCGCCTACACAACACCGATGGCGCAGTTGATGGATGCGCATTGTGACTTCGTTCTGGTCGGTGACAGCGTCGGCATGGTGTTGCACGGGTTGACGTCGACTCTTGGTGTGACGATGGAGATGATGATCATGCACGGCCAGGCCGTTGCCCGTGGTCTGGACAAGGCAATGATGGTGATCGACATGCCTTTCGCCAGCTACGAGCATGACCCGGCTCAGGCATTCCGCAATGCAGCCCGGCTGATGTCGGAAACAGGAGCTGGGGCGGTTAAGCTGGAAGGTGGCTTCGAGATGGCTGAAACCATCCGGTTTCTGGTCAAACGCGGGATCCCGGTGATGGCACATATTGGCCTGACACCGCAGTCGATAAACACTTTGGGTGGCTATAAGGTACAAGGGCGCGACGAACAGGCCGATGCCGTATTGGCCGACGCCCGGGCCGTCGCCGAAGCAGGCGCGTTTTCGGTCGTGTTAGAGAAAGTTCCGCAGGGTTTGGCAAACCGAATTACCGCTGAGATTGCGATCCCCACAATTGGCATTGGTGCCTCGGCCGGGTGCGACGGGCAAATTCTGGTGGTGGACGATATGCTTGGCTTTTTCACCGCCTTCAAACCGAAATTCGTCAAACGCTATGCTGATCTTGGCCCGTTGGCCGAAGCCGCCATTGCTGAATACGCAGCCGAGGTTCGTGCGCGAAGCTTCCCGGCAGACGAACATGTCTTTGCCGATGCCGTACCCGTCAAAGGACCCAAGTCATGACCGCGCCTATTCTGCGTCGACTGGCAGACTTGCGTGCGCTGACTCGTGATTGGCATCTGAATGGTGAGGTGATCGGAATTGTCCCCACCATGGGTGCGCTGCACCAGGGGCATCTGTCGCTGGCCGAAGCCGCGAAGACGGCTTGCGACCGGGTGATCGTGACGATCTTTGTAAACCCCAAGCAGTTCAACAACCCCGAAGACCTCGCCAACTATCCGCGCACCGAACAAGAAGACGCAAAAAAACTCACGCCTTACAACGTCGATGCGATTTACACGCCCGACCCGGATGAGATTTACCCAGATGGCTTCGCCACCACAGTCTCGGTCTCGGGACTGACCGTCGCGATGGAGGGAGAATTCCGCCCGGGTCATTTCGATGGTGTGGCAACAGTTGTCGCCAAGCTGTTCCTGCAAACGCAAGCGGATCGAGCCTATTTCGGGGAAAAAGACTATCAGCAGCTTATGATCGTCCGCCGGATGGCCCGCGACCTCGATATTCCGATCGAGGTGATTGGTTGCCCCACGGTGCGTGAACCTTCGGGCCTCGCAATGTCTTCGCGCAATCAAAGGCTATCCGAGGATGGTCTGGCCATCGCAGCCGAAAAACATCGTATCATGCGTGCAGTTGTTCAGGCGCTGGAAAACGGCGAAGAATTCGAAGCTTTGGCTTCTCAGGCACAGGCCGATCTTTTGGCCGCCGGCTTCAACGAAGTGGAGTATCTGCAACTACGCTGCGCTGAAACGCTGGAGCCTATGACCCATGCCAAACGACCCGCACGACTGTTTGCGGCAGCCTTGGTCGACGGCGTGCGGCTGATCGACAATCTACCGGTGTCTCCGGTCTGATTTCCCCTCTGGTACGTTTGGTTGTGTTTGCGCTAAAGTCCTGCAAAACCAAAGCGGGAGGGGCGCAGGAATGACCTATATACTGGCAATCGATCAGGGCACCACATCGTCTCGTGCAATCCTGTTCGACGCGCAAATGCAGCGCGTCGGCACTGCGCAGCACGAGTTTACACAGCATTTCCCACAGGAAGGCTGGGTTGAGCATGATGCCGAGGAGATATGGGACAGCGTTCTGACGGTTTGCCGTGAAGTGATGCAAACGACAGGTGTATCCGCGGCACAGATCGCTGGTATCGGGATTACCAACCAACGCGAAACCACTGTCATCTGGGATCGCGCCACCGGGACCCCCATTCACAACGCAGTCGTCTGGCAGGACCGTCGCACCGCTGAGATTTGCGAGCGTCTTCGCAAAGCGGGATGCGAGGATGACGTAACTGCCCAGACCGGTCTGCTGCTAGATCCTTATTTTTCAGGCACCAAGGTCAAATGGTTGCTTGATACCGTCCCCGGCGCACGCGACCGTGCCGCCGCCGGAGAGCTGCTGTTCGGCACAATCGATACCTTCCTGATCTGGCGACTGACAGAAGGGCGCGTGCACGCCACCGATGCCACCAATGCGGCCCGCACATTGCTATTCGATATTCACAAAGGGGAATGGAGTACCGAGATCTGCGACTTGCTGGACATCCCCCAAGCTTTGTTGCCCGACGTGCGCGATTGCGCCGCAGACTTCGGATCGACCTCACTGTTTGGCGGTAACACTCCAATTCTCGGCGTGGCGGGGGATCAGCAAGCTGCCACCATCGGACAGGCCTGTTTCCAGCCGGGCATGATGAAATCCACCTATGGCACGGGCTGTTTCGCACTACTCAACACCGGTACGCAGCCAGTTGAATCGAAAAACCGGCTGCTAACGACAATTGCCTATCAGTTGGACGGGCAGAAAACCTATGCGCTTGAAGGCTCGATTTTCATTGCCGGTGCGGCGGTGCAATGGCTGCGCGATGCGTTGCAAATCATCGAAACCGCACCGCAAAGCGGTGAACTGGCCGCCAAAGCTGATCCAAACCAGCACGTTGTTCTCGTCCCTGCCTTTACTGGGCTGGGCGCGCCTTATTGGAAACCCGATTGCCGGGGCGCAATCTTTGGCCTGACTCGCAATTCAGGCCGCGCCGAAATCACGCGCGCCACGCTGGAAAGCATCGCGTTCCAGACCCGCGACCTGTGGCACGCCATGCAGGGCGATTGGGGCGCAGAGACTGACGTGATCCTGCGCGTCGACGGCGGAATGAGCGCCTCGGACTGGGCCATGCAGGGGCTTTCCGACATTCTGGGCGCCCCAGTCGACCGCCCGGTGATGCAGGAAACCACCGCGCTTGGTGCCGCATGGCTGGCGGGCATGAAAGCGGGTGTCTACCCGGATCAGGCCGGATTCGCCGAAACCTGGGATCTGGACCGGCGGTTTGAGCCTGCAAAACCCGTTGCTGACCGAGACGCGGCCTATTCGCGCTGGCAACGCGCGGTTCAGGCGGCCATGGCGTTCTAACTGTGGTCCTTCATCAAGCGCTGTTTCTGCCGTGACCAGTCGCGCTTGGCCTGCGTTTCGCGCTTGTCGTGCAGCTTCTTACCTTTGGCGATGCCGATCTTCAGCTTCGCCCGACCCTTGTGATTAAAGTAAAGCACCAGCGGCACCAGCGTCATGCCTTTGCGTTGGGTCGCGTTCCACAGGTTCGACAGTTCCTTGCGTGACACCAGCAGTTTACGGCGGCGGCGTTCTTCATGTTTGAAGACCTTGGCCTGCTCATAGGGCGCGATATAGCTGTTGATCAGCCATAGCTCTCCGTCATCAACCGACGCATAGCTTTCAGCAATGTTCGACCCACCGGCACGCAGGGATTTGACCTCGGACCCTTCCAGGACAATACCGCATTCGAGATCGTCTTCGATCGCATAATCGAAGCGCGCACGCCGGTTTTCGGCGATCACTTTGTAATTCGGGTCAGTGTTCTGCTTCTGCTTGGCCATGACGCGTTGATGTATGCCGCTTGCGTCCGCCTTGCAAGGCAGGGTTATGAATTGGCCGAGATTATCAGGTCAGGTCCAAATATCGTGTCAGCGTGATTGTGCAGATAAATCTTGAGCCACGGGGTAAAACGGTCGGGGTGCCGCTTCACCTCGGCCAGCAGATCGTGGTAATCGACCCAGCGGATATCCATCACTTCTTCCGGGTTAGGCTCGATTTTCAAGGCTCCACGCACATGGGCCAGAAAGACGTCGACCACCTCGTTCTCGACCATTCCGTTGCCGACATCGGCGTGATACTCCAATCGATGCCGGTATTCGGGGTAAAGTCCGGTGATGCCCAATTCTTCGCGCAGGCGCCGGACGGCACAATGCGAAGCGCTTTCGTCCCAATCCGGATGCGTACAACAGGTATTCGCCCATAGACCCGGCGTGTGGTATTTGCCCATCGCCCGGCGTTGCAGCAATATCTCGGTCCCGCGCACGGCAAACACGGACACAGCCTTGTGTCGCAGCCCCTTTTCATGCGCCTCCAGCTTGTCGACGGGTGTCAGTTCGCCCTCAACCCAAGCCGGGATCAAGATTCCCATCTGTCGTCTCCTGTTGGCGATCTCCGGTGCACATGGCCTTACCGGTTTTCCCCAAAGTGGCGCTGATTACAATGTCAATCAATCGCACGAAAGGCCGCAGGGGCTGCGGCATTTCGAAGTTCGTCTGTAAACCTGTTGGCGGAGTTACTCTCCCGAAACGCTCACGATATAGGCGTAAACGTCTTCGGCGCCTTTCTTCAGCTTGAAGGTCATTTTCGACTTGGCCGAGGTTTCCCCCAAATAGTCTTTCAAGAATGCTTTGGGGTCTTGGGCGTAGGCCACGAAAGTCTCTTCATCCCAGACCAGCCCATTTTCGCCCGCGGCCACGATGCTATCGCCGTATCTGAAGCCTTCTTCAGTGCCGGCGGTGCGGCCTGCGATTCCGTACAGGTTCGGACCCGTCTTACCGCCCTTAACGATAACTTCACCCGCAGGGTCAGCAATCATGTGACAGGATTTACATTTATTGAAGGTCTTCTTACCCGCTTCGGCATCACCTTCTGCATAGACAGGAAGGGCCAGCAGACCGGCAATTGCGGTGGCAAGGATACGATTCATAGCTTTTTGCTCCGATATGAATTGGCTGCACCGAATGGATCGCTGGCACAGCAGAGAGTCAACGCGCAGATTGCCGCGCGACGGCACTGTGTCACAGGCGATCGGTGTCGTACTTAACCGAAGTCATGTAACTGCGACCAGCAGGGCAGCAGGTCGCCAGCGCGGGGGGAAGCCAGATAGATAGCCCGTGCAATCGCGCGCGCAAGACAGATCGAGGCCGCATGGCCGATCATCGCCATCGCCTCGGGGCCAATCGTGCGCGCGCCGGTGCTGAGACCAAATACCAGATCTCCATCGCCAGGCGTGTGCGCAGGAACAATGGCACGGGCGATGCCGTCATGGGCTGCTACCGCCAGACGCTGGCATTGCGGTTTGGTCAGCGCTGCATCAGTTGCAACTATAGCAATCGTGGTGTTTGCGCGATCTGGCGGAGCAGAATGCATCATCTGCGCCTTACGGCTGACAAGAGAGGAACCAAGACCCGAGGTCGGATCTGGCCCCAATCCACCGAACTCGCCATCGATCTCAAACGGCGCAGCCCAAAAATGCCGATCACCCGGTGTGGTTACGCTGCCAAGCGGATTGGCCACCACCAGCGCGCCGACGGTTACGCCACCCTCAAGCTTTAACGAAGCCGAGCCTAAGCCACCCTTGTGCATCGCGGCCAATGCGCCGGTACCAGCCCCCACCGAGCCCAGTTCAAATTCTGGTGAGGCGGTCAAATACGCAGACTTCCCCAGATCGCGATAAGGATTTTCGGTCCAGTTCTTATCTCCACCATTGAGTAGATCGAACAGAATCGCGCCCGGCACGATGGGCACGACGGCCGAACCGACCTGGAATCCGCGCCCCTGAGCGCGCAATGCGTCTGAAACGCCCGAGCACGCATCCAGTCCAAAGGCCGAGCCGCCGGACAAAGCAATCGCGTCGACCCGATCAACAGTTTTGTCGACCGCCAGAAGGTCGGTCTCACGCGTGCCGGGGGCGCCGCCCATCACATGAACCGAAGCTATGAACGGGTTGTCCGCCGTCAGGACAGTTGTGCCTGATTTAAGCGTATCATCGTGCGCATTGCCAACCTTGAGGCCAGCGACATCAGTGATCAGGTTTCTGGGTCCGGGGTTCATTTTCGTCTCGCACACTGGGCCGGAAATCGCGATGGCGCGCGCTGCCTCCGGCGGAGATATTTATGGCCAGATGAAGGGCGGATCAGATGCATCGGCCTCCGTCCACTTCCAGGGCTGTGCCGGTGATCATGCTGGCCTCGTCCGAGCAGAGGAAACAGGCGGCGTTTGCCATATCTTCGGGGGTTGAGAAGCGACCAAGCGGGATCGTCGACAGGAATTTGGCGCGGATTTCCGGGGTGTCTTCACCCATGAAGGATTTCAGCAGCGGGGTTTCACCCGCCACCGGGCAGATCGCGTTGACGCGCACGCCCGAAGGGGCAAGTTCGACGGCCATCGTCTTGGTCGCGGTGATCATCCAGCCTTTGGAGGCGTTGTACCAGTTCAGATTGGGCCGCGGCGACAGGCCTGCTGTTGAGGCCACGTTCAGGATCGCCCCCGCGCCACGTGCCTTCATCTGCGGAACAAAGGCGCGCGCGGTCAGGTAAACGGATTTCATGTTCACGGCGAAGACGCGGTCGAATTCATCGTCATCGACGTCCTCAAGTGGGGCCGGCAAGTGCGTCACGCCCGCATTATTCACCAGAATATCAAGCTTTCCGAATTCTTCCGACACAGCATGTGCCATGGCCTGAACCGATGCCGCATCCGAGACGTCAACGCGCTGTGCGATGGCATTCGTGCCGACCGCAGACGCCATGTTGGAAGCCGCTTCGCCATTGATATCTGCGATCATCACGCGGGCACCTTCGGCCAAGAATTTTTGCACAATCCCTGCGCCGAACCCGGATGCGCCGCCGGTTACGATGGCGGTTTTTCCCTCAAGCCTCATGGCTTTACCTCCCCTGCGTCTTGCACCGGCAGAGTAGCAACGTGCAGCGAAACTGCCAGATCAATCTTCGGACACTTTGCCTCGCAGGGCTTTGACATCCGCGCGGGCTTTCTTAGCAGCAAGCCTTCGCTTGACCGAACCATAAGTGGGTTTGGTCGCGATCCTGCGCTTGGGATTGACCAAAGCCCGCGTGATCAGTTCAGCCAACCGGGCGCGCGCGATGTCGCGGTTGCGGGCCTGCGAGCGTGTTTCTTCACATTGAATGATGATCGCGCCGTCCTTGGTCCAGCGACGTCCGGCCAGCCGTTTCAGACGTGTCTTGACCGGATCAGGCAAGGAAGGTGAGCGCGCGGCCTCGAACCGCAGCTCAACGGCGGTGGAGACCTTGTTGACGTTCTGCCCACCCGGACCAGAGGACCGCACGAAGCTTTCGGTCATTTCCCAGTCTTGCAGGGCGATATCGTCGGTGATGCGCAACATGGATCGGACCTTACAGGGCGCAGTTGAAAACAAAAAGGGCCGCCCCGGCGGGACGGCCCTTCGAAAGTTCAGGAGGTTGGGTCGGTTAGATCAATCGACCAGCCGGAGCGAGCGCTCCGCCAAGGGCTGCCTTAACAGGCGATCCCCCCGGTTGTTCCAACACCTCTCTCCAATCTCTTTCTCGACACTGGATCACCTCCTTTTCTATCTGTTGCGGTTAATTTTGAGCCTGACACAAGATGCGCCAATCTCAAAGCACTTTTTTATGCAGGCTGCGCGGCGGTCAAACGGGCAACAATCACCTTGAACGGAATCAGGGCGATTAGCGCCAGCGACAGTTTCACCAGCCAGTCGGCGAAGGCCAGCGTTACCCAGAGCGGGGCCATCGGGCCGCTTAGCATAAACGGCACAGGCTCCCACGCCCAGTTGATCGCTGAATCTGCATTGGCACCAAAGACGGTAACTGAGGCCGAGAACGCAAGGGTAAAGAAGATCGCGGTGTCCAGCGCCGAGCCAACCAGTGTCGACACCAGCGGCGCGCGCCACCAGCGGCCACCTCGCAGTGAGTTGAACACAGTGACGTCGGTCAATTGCGCAATCAGGAAGGCGGTGCCCGAAGCCACAGCAATGCGCAGCGGTACGGCTGCATAGGTAAACCCGTCACCCTGCAGCATGATCTGGCTGCCGATCAGCGAGCAGATGATACCGGTGACAAAACCGGCGAATACGACCTTGCGGGCCGGACCCACGCCGTAGACGCGGTTCATGATGTCGGTGACCAGAAAGGCCAACGGATAGGTGAAGGCACCCCAGGTCAATAGGCCGTCAAGGATCAGGAACTGGACCAGGATGTTTGAGGCCACGACGATCGAGGCCATGGCAAGGATGCCGGGAATATAAGAGCGTTGCATTTTCAGATGCCCGTTTTGACAAGGTAGCGGCGACTTGGCCCCAGGCTCATCCCGAGGCAGGCCGTGCGTTTAGACCTTTGTATGCGGTCTGTCAATCAGGCAGCAAGTATTCCACCAACTCGGTACGTTGCAAGGAACGAAAATTGTCGTCCGATACCATGGTTGCGCGCAACCGCCCGTTCTGATCGCGCCAGACCGAAAGACCCTCCAGATTGTCATGGGTCCCGGTAGCGGTTTCAAACAGCGTTTCTTCGGCCTTGGGCACGTCGCCAGAGATCACCCAGCGTCGCAGGCGTGAGCGGAAGCCGATGAAAGCCACCGCACGCTCTAACACATAGAGCCTCCCGTCGGGCCCGAAATCCGCTGCAACCGGTAGGAACTTTCCACGGGGCGGCAACACAAAAGGCGCTGACCAGCGTGCGCCATCCCAGCGATAGACCGGTATATCGCCTCGAACAGTGCGGGTCTTTTCGGTCAGCGTATACAACCGCCCGCGACCATCTATCGCCAGCGCTTCAAATGAGCCGTTGAGGTCCATATTCAGGAACTCTCGCGGGCGCGGCAGAACCCGTCCATTGGCGTCGGGGGCAGTGTAATGCACGACTCGGTGAACGCCTTCGAACGAGACGTAAACGCTGCCATCTGCAGCAACGGCGAGCCCTTCGGAATCCCCTGCCCTCCCCTTCAAGATACGGCCTTTGCTGGACAGAATCGGCCACTGGTCAAGGATTTGGATGTTTCTGATCGTATCTTGATCTCGTTCAATCCGCGCGGTGATCAGTGTTGACCGGTCACTGATAGCGACCATGTTCCGCCCGTTTTCAGAGATATGAATCGCCGAAAATCCACCGAACCAGTTGGCGTTGTTGCGCCAGACATAGCTGTCCAGCAGCGAAGCCTGCTTAAGCTCCACCGCCTGAACAGTCCCTGCCAGCAGAAGCGCCGTGATCAGTTGGATTGCAGAACGGCGGTACATTGCTGGGGAAGGTCCGCCATTCGATATTCACGACGTTTCTTGGGCGGCGGCGCATTTGGATCAGGTGGCGGTGGGTTCAGAATATTGCGCACCCATTGCTGCGCCTCGGCGCAACCATCACCCTTGGGTGGCGGGTCCTGATTTACACAGCCTTTCGATCCTTTCGGGCATTTCAGCCGCACGTGGAAATGATAGTGATGTCCCCACCATGGCCGGATCTTGCGCAGATAGGCTTTGTTGCCCTTCTCGTCATTGCACATCTGCACCTTTGCACCCGGGAATACGAAGATCCGGGCAACGCGCTTGTCCTTGGCGGCTTCGCGCAATACCGCATGGTGCTGCTTGGTCCAGTTGCCGTTTACATACGCGCCGTTCGCGCGGCGCAAGGATATAGACGAGATATTCTCGCGTGCTTTGCGGCTTAGGCGCATGTTATCGCCCGGCAGCATCCAGATATCGATATCCAAACCCAACTGGTGCGAACGATGGCCCGAGGTCATCGGCCCACCCCGCGGTTGGCTGATATCCCCGATATAGAGACCATTCCACCCCGGTTGTTTCGCGGCAAACCGGCTGAGATCCTGCACATAGTCGATCGCCTGAGGATGCCCCCAATTGCGATTGCGCGACAGGCGCATGGCTTGCCAAGTTGGCCCGGTTTCAGGGAGTTGCACCGACCCGGCGGCGCACCCGCGCGAATAACTGCCGAATGCGGCAGATTTTTGCTGCGACCCAACCTTCTGGGCTCCGAATAACTGTTTGGCCAAGGGCTGTGCCGTAGCCACGCCTGCCAGTGCTATTGCGGCCAGAACGGCCAAAAAACGTAGTAAAATCATCTGCTCTGATCCCCTTCCGGTTTCACCCAGCGCATCAGGACTAGGCCCAGAATAAACAACAGAATGATCGGTGACACCCCCAGTCTTGCACTACCGGTTGCTGCTGTTGCTATTCCGATCAATAGCGGCGCTGCAAAGGCGGTCGCCCGACCCGAAAGCCCGTACAGCCCAAAACTCTCGACCGGGGTGGCGGGATCAGTATGGCGTACCATCATTGAACGGCTGGCGGATTGCAGAATACCTCCCATGCCGCCGATCAGAACTCCGCACCCGAAGAACGCCATGTCCGGCAGGCCCGAGCCTACGGGTAATGAAATTCCGTAGATCTGTGTTCGATCCATCGACACAACCGTTACGCAGACAAAGATCAGAACCCAAATCGCAACCAATATCACCGGTTTAGGGCCGTACTTGCGATCCATCTTGCCCCCGATCCACGCAAAGATGGCCGAGGCCAGAACGCTGACGATTCCAAATACGCCGATTTTTATCAGGTCCCATTCAAGCACCAACCGCGCGTAGACGCCTCCGAAACTGTATAGCCCGTTCAACGCGTCGCGATAGAACATCGACGACCCCAGATAGGTCGCCAGACTGACCCGGTGACGCAAAGCCGCCACGGACTTGCCCAGCAAGCGCAGCGCCTCACCCACGCTACCCTGTTTGTTGGTCTCAGGATCATCCCGAACCCACAGGAAATACGGCACCATGAACAACACGAACCATCCAGCGGTGAAGGGGCCGACAAACCGCGTCCCTTCACGCGTTGCCGCATCCAGCCCGAACAACGGATCCATACCAATCAAGGTCTTGCCGTTGGGCTGTTCAACAAACAGCGCCAGCATGATGGCCAGCGACAGCAGGCCTCCGAAATAGCCGAAGGCGAAGCCCGAACCTGAAATCTCGCCCACTTCTCTATCGTCACCCAGATCGGGCAGCTGAGAGTTGATGAAGATCAGTGCATATTCTGCGCCCACAAAGCCCAGACCAAAAGCCGACAGCATCAACCACATGTTCGAGCCATCGGGCATCGTGTACCACAACGCGGCAGACCCCACCGCGTACATCACCGAAAACCCGAGAATCCACGGGATGCGCCGACCCGAAACATCCGCCATCGCGCCCAACAGGGGCGCTCCGAACGCGATGATCAGCCCAGTTATGGTCAGGCAATTCGCCCAGACGGTCTGCGCCTGCGCCGCCGCAGCATCGGTGTCTAATCCGGTATTCGCATAGTATTGAGCCGCCACCCCGGCGAAATAGGGGCCAAAGACAAAGGTCACCAGCAATGTATGGAACGGCTGGCTGGCCCAGTCGAAAAACCACCAGCCCCAGATGCGCTTACGCTTGGAAATCTCCGCCATCTCTGCCCCATATTATTATTGTTGCGATCATAAGACGGGGCTTTGGGTCAATTCGCAAGCGTTCTGTTGGGGCGCACTTGCTCTTTGCGGCTGTGACGCTTAGGTCTCAGGACAATTGACGAACGGAGTGCCCATGCTGTCGCTGATCCAAATCCTTCTGCTGATCCTGGACATTGTCTGGTTCATCATCCTTGCCCATGTGATCATGAGCTGGCTGATCAACTTCCAGGTGCTGAACCTGCACCAGCAACTGGTGGCGCAAATCTGGTACGGACTGAACCGTTTGTTAGAGCCGATCTACGGCCCCATTCGCCGCATTCTACCCGCCATGGGCGGTCTGGATCTGACCCCTCTGGTGGTGCTGATCGGGGTCTATGCGTTGCGGATCATTCTGATCAACAACGCGGTCTATTTCTACTGACCTCTTGTTCACCGAATCTTAGTATGTGATGGTCCTGTCTTAAGAGCAGATAAACCATAAAACAGGACCCTCCGTCGCATGTTCGACTCCGCACCCTTGTTGCGAGACGTTTTCGGATTCGACGACTTCCGCCCCGGTCAGGAAGAGATCGTCGACGCCGTGACCGCAGGTGAAAACGTGCTGGCGATCATGCCCACTGGTGGGGGCAAGTCCTTATGTTTTCAGTTACCTGCGTTGCTGCGAGACGGCGTGACTGTTGTGATCTCTCCGCTGATCGCCTTGATGCGCGATCAGGTGCGTGGGCTGCAGGAAGCCGGTGTCGAGGCGGGCGCGCTCACCTCGGGCAACACCCCCGAAGAAACTGATGCGGTATGGGACGCATTAGAGGCTGGGCGGCTCAAGCTTCTGTATATGGCGCCCGAGCGTCTGGCCGCCGGGTCGGCGCTGGGGATGCTGCGCAGGATCAACGTCAATCTGATCGCGGTGGATGAGGCCCATTGTGTCAGCCAATGGGGCCACGATTTCCGCCCTGATTATCTGCGGATCGGAGAGCTGCGGCGCGCTTTGAATGTTCCCCTCGCCGCGTTCACCGCGACAGCGGATGCGGAAACGCAGGACGAGATCGTCGAAAAACTGTTCGACGGTGTTGAGCCGCGCAAGTTCCTGCGGGGGTTCGACAGGCCCAATATCCATCTGGCTTTTGCCGCCAAGGATGGACCGCGCAAACAGATCCTCGATTTCGCTGCCGCGCGTAAAACCCAATCCGGCATCGTCTATTGCGGGACCCGCAACAAGACCGAGGTGCTGGCGCAAGCCCTGCGCGCCGAAGGTCACACGGCCTGCCACTATCACGGCGGGATGGAGGCCGAGGATCGCCGCATCGTGGAAGCTCGCTTTGCGCGCGAGGACGGGCTGATTGTCGTCGCTACGGTCGCCTTTGGCATGGGTATCGACAAGCCGGACATCCGCTGGGTCGCCCATGCGGATTTGCCGAAATCGATCGAGGCCTATTATCAAGAAATCGGTCGCGCCGGACGCGATGGTGGACCAGCCGAGACCCTGACCTTGTTCGGGCCTGACGATATCCGACTACGACGCTCACAGATCGACGAAGGGCTGGCCCCACCTGAACGGCGCATGGCGGATCATGCGCGTCTTAACGCGCTGCTGGGATTGGCCGAAGCACTGAAATGCCGCCGCCAGAGCTTGCTGGGGTATTTTGGGGAACAGACTGAACCCTGCGGCAAGTGCGATCTCTGCGACAACCCGCCTGAAGTCTTCGACGGCACAACGCCCGTCCGCATGGCTCTGTCCGCCATTCTACGCACCGAGGAATGGTTCGGCGCAGGTCATCTGATCGACATTCTGCTTGCCAACGAGACCGATAAAATTCGCGCACGGCGACACGACAATCTGTCCACCTACGGCATCGGCAAGGACTGGTCGCGCCCACAATGGCAAGCGATCTTCCGGCAGATGATGGGCCATGATTTGGTGCGCCCCGACCCTGAACGCCACGGCGCGCTGCGTATGACAGAAACCGCCAAACCCATCCTGAAAGGTGAGGCGCAGATCGATCTGCGCAAGGATACCATCCGCAAAGCCACCCGACGACCCGCTGTCAAATCGATGGTGTCCGAGGAAGACGCGCCGCTGCTCTCGGCGCTCAAGGCCAAGCGGCGCGCACTGGCCGAGGCCGCTCGGGTCCCGGCTTATGTCATTTTTCCTGATCGCACCCTAATTGAGATGGCAGAAACCCGACCTGCAAATCTGGATGACATGGCGCGGATCGGCGGTATCGGGTCAAAGAAACTGGAACGCTATGGTTCCACTTTCCTTGAGGTGCTGACCGGCGCGGTAGAAGAGCTGCACCCCGCAAGGCGCAAACTTGCCGGCCGCAATCAGGGCGACATTTACGATCAGTTGCTTGAGGTTCAATCGCAATTGTCGCGTGGCCCCGACGGGATCGACAAACCGCTAAGCTGTACGGCCTCGCAACTGGCGAAAGTGGCGCAACTGCACCCGGATGATCCACGAGCGATGGAGCAGGTTCTGGGTGACCGTCGTCACGAAAGGTTTGGCGCGGCGTTTCTGGACGTGCTGCAACAGGCGGGCTAGATACGCCTGAACAGGCGAGAAACGAGGGCGGATATGCTGGTAGTAATTTCCCCGGCCAAGCGGCTGGATTGGGCAGAACGAAACGTCGAATTAACCCAACCCGATTTTCAGGATGACGCGATCCGCTTGTCGAAGACCGCACGCAATCTGACATTGGGCAATCTGAAAAAACTGATGGACCTGAGCGATGACTTGGCCCGCCTGAACCGCGACCGGTATCGTATGTTCTCGGACGCGCCCGATGCGGAGACGACGCGCCCTGCCGCACTGGCGTTTGCGGGCGATACCTATCAAGGGCTTGAAGCCGCATCGCTGGATGCCGACGAAATGGCCTGGGCACAGGATCACCTGCGCATTCTGTCCGGGCTTTATGGCGTATTGCGCCCGCTGGATGCCATACAGGCCTACCGGCTTGAGATGGGTAGTAAACTGAAAACCAGACGCGGAAAAAACCTGTACGAATATTGGCGCGATCAGCTAAGCAAGGTGCTGAACGCGCAGGCCGCCGAAACTGACAGCAAGGTTCTGGTGAACTGCGCCAGTCAGGAATACTTCGGCGCGGTCGACCTGAAGGCACTGAAGCTGCCCGTTGTGACCCCGGTCTTCATGGAGGACAAGGGCGGCACCCCCAAGATCGTCAGCTTCTTCGCCAAGAAAGCGCGCGGTGCGATGGCACGCTACATCATCCAGCACCACCTGACCGATCCCATTGGCCTGTTGGATTTCGACAGCGGTGGTTATGAATACAGGGCAGATCTGTCTGACGACTACAAACCTGTGTTTGTTCGCCCCTATCAGGCCTGATCGAGCAGTGAAGGGTCGTAGGCTACAAGCTCAACGGTGTTCCCTTCGGGGTCTTGGGTGAAGATACCGCGCCAGCCGATCCAGCCGAAATGCTCGACCCGATAAGGCTGGTCGATCTGGTCGTACCAGCGCATGACAGCATCCTGTTCGACAAAGGGCAGCGACAGCGCGATATGGTGCAGGGCCGAGGCACCCCCTGTTACTGGCACTGCCGCGCCAGTCTGGCCCGATCCACGCTCAGAGCCAACAGACTGGTGAAACAGGGCCAGCACCTGTGTATGTCCACCAAACCCTTCGGCAATCCGAAAAAAGGTGATGGCGCTGTTATGGTCGCCTTGCAATCGCTGCAACCCGATCACCTTCTCATAGAAATACACCATTGCCGCCATATCGGTGCAGCGAATTGCAATCTCACCCAATCCCCGGGGGCGAAAACCGCGCTCATCTGACATAAATCGATCCTATTCCGTACTTTCACCTTCTGCACCGACCAATTGGGCATCGGCTGGACGATGTTCCAGTATCATCTTGTGGATCAGTTTCTTGTGCAACGGTTTGGTCAGATAATGATCAAGCCCGGCTGCCAGTATGCCCTGATCATCCCCTGTCATGGCATGGGCCGTCAGGGCCACTATGGGAACATGTCGATCCGTTCCGATCTCGCGCCGCCGGATTTCACCCGTCGCCTCTTTCCCATCCATCTTGGGCATCGAGATATCCATGAAAATCAGGTCCGGGTCGAAACTGGCGAAGGTTTCGATCGCCTCCAACCCATTGGAGACGAATCTCAAATCGATATTCAGATCTTTGGTCATCTTTTGAAGGATCAGTTGATTGGTTCGATTGTCCTCGGCTGCCAGAACCCGCATCAGCCTCTGATTCTGCGGAACTTGCGCATGAGTCTCGGGATCAGCGACGCAGTCGTCACTGCGATCCGACTTGAATACAGGAGCACCCAGCGCCATCAGCCGTGAATACAGCTCGGCGCGAGGAATGGGCTTTTGCAATACGCCGTCAATCAGGCGATGGGCCGGGTCGGCATGAATCACACCCGGATTGGCCGACATCACCACAATTGGCAGACCACCCCATCCTTTGTCGCGCAGTGTTGTGGCGAGTTCCAGACCGTCCATGTCCGGCAGATCGTGATCGCACAGCACCAGATCAATAGTTTTGTCCATTGCAGAAAGCGCTTCAGCCCCTGTTGAACAGGTGAGCGCCTGAGACCCAAGGCGACTCAGTTGCTTGGTCAAAATGGCGCGGTTGACGGCCATATCCTCGACCACCAGAACACGGCCCAACTGCCCCGCCAGATCAGGCGGAACGGGCTGCGGACCCTCAGCCGTGGGCAGTGTGATACGGAACCCAAAGCAAGATCCTTTGCCCGCGTCACTTTCGACCCAGACGGCACCGCCCATCATCGAGATCAGCCGCTTGGTGATTGCCAGCCCCAAACCCGTGCCTTCGAATTGGCGGTTCTGGGCATCCTCAACCTGATTGAATTCACCAAAGATGTGCGGGACCTTGTCGGCTTTGATTCCGATACCCGTATCCTCGATGGCCACGTGGATGTCGCAGGTTTCAGTTGTCGCGTCAGGAACACCGGTCACCCGGATAAGGACATGGCCCTGCGCGGTAAACTTCACTGCATTGCCGACAAGGTTGGTCAGAATCTGCCGAATCCGCCCCGGATCACCCACATAAAGCGTCGGCAGGAACAGGTCATAGTCCACCAGCAAGGTCAGGCCCTTGTCGCGTACGCTGGGTTGCAACAGCATCGCGACCTCAAGGATACAGCGCTCCAAATCGAACTGTTCGGGGTGCAGCGTCAACTTGTCGGCCTCGATCTTGGAATAGTCGAGAACATCGTTGATGATGACCAGCAAAGCCTCGCCCGAATTGCGAATTGTGCTTACATAGAGCCTTTGTTCTTCGTTCATCGGGGTTTCGGTCAGCAGTTCGGTCATACCGACGATCCCGTTCATCGGCGTGCGAATCTCATGGCTCATATTGGCCAGAAAGGCGGATTTGGCGCGGTTTGCGGCCTCGGCCCGTTCACGTGCAGCGTTTAGCTCGGCCTCATGCCGGACCGAGGCTGTGATGTTCAACGCCAGGCTCAGCACGTCACCGCCGTGGCCCCGCTGATCAATCAGCCGGATATACTGGCCGTTCCACAACTGGATCACCTCGGGTTCGGGGTGCGGTTGCGCCCAGCGTGCAAGCATACGCGCCTGCCAGTCCGCGATATTCTCCGCGCCGATGTCCACGATACCTTCATGGGTCAGAATTTCGAGAATACGCGTGTAGCTGATCCCCGGCGCGACCTCTTCCAGCCCATCGAAAACGCTTAGGTAAGCGGCGTTGGCACCGATCAGTGTGTTGTTGCCGTCGAAAAAGGCAAACCCGTCAGGGATGGTCTGGATCGAATGCCACAGGCGGCGTTCAGCCTCTTCGATCTTGGCATTGGCCACGGTCAGATCGGATTTGACCTTTTCGTTTTCATCGCGAACCGTCGCAACCTCGGCCTGAGTCTCATCGATCTGACGTGTCAATGCGATAGCATGACGTCCCAATTTGCGGTTGGCAGCAGACAACTCGGCCTGTTTCAGATGCAACAACCGCTCGGCCGCCAGTCGTGCGCGCCGTTCCTGCGCCAGTTTCTCAGCAAGACTCATGTAAAGTTTTCCCGCGATAATCTGCTCAGAGCATCGCGGTAGAGCATGAAAAAGTGCTTAAGCAGCGTTAGCGACGTCCCTCACGCAACCAACCGGCCAAGAGGAACCCACCGGCCAGCAACAGCACCAGCCAGGGTGGAAGCAACCCGGCCTGTGTAACATCGCGAGTTTCATAGGCGTCGCGCGGGGTCAGACCGATCCAGCCCCGACCTGCTGCCGGTCGGCCCGCACGGACATTCCGGATTGTGGGCAGACCCTCTTCCAACCGGATCGTTCCCCCGCGCAGGCTGGCCAGAACGGGGCTTAGAATCTCATCGGTCGCGATCGTGCGCTCGAATTCCTTTGGTGCAGCAGGACCAAGACCGATCACGGCAGAATGCGCACCCTCTTCCAGACGGTACAGGCCAATTTCAGGGCCGAAGTACTGCGCCTCGAACCGACCGGGCGAGACTTCGTTTAGCGTAATCTCCAAGGTGTCACCATTGGGGAGGGTGACCGTGACTGGGCCAACCTCATCCTCCAGCGTTTGACGGATAATACGCATGGACTGGCCGTTCGCTTCGGCCCACAGCGCCTCTTCCTCAAGCTCGGGTTCTTTCATCATCCAATGCGCCAGCCTGCGGAGTAGTTCCAGCTGCGGGCCACCACCCTCAAAGCCGCGGCTCCATAGCCAGGCGTGGTCTGATGCCATCAGCGCCACACGGCCTTCACCCACGCGATCCAACAGCAGCAACGGACGATCATCCACGCCGGTCATGAGCATATTGCCGGACAGCTGGCTGACATCGATCTGGCGCAGCCAAGCGCCCCAAGTCTCAGCATCGCCCAGATCAGCGGTAACCGGATGACGCTGGCCCAGATCGGTGACCATGGGCACGTACCGTTCCTCGTAAACCCGCGCACTGGGTTTTGCGGGCAGGACCGGCCCAAGCGGGGATCGGTACAGGCTGTCAGCCGTGGCAAAATCAGGGCCAGCAGCGACCAGCACCGCGCCACCATTGACGATATAGTCGCCAACATTGTCCAGATAGATCGCGGGCAGGATGCCGCGCCGTTTGTAGCGGTCAAAGATGATCAGGTCGAAATCATTGATCTTCTCCAGAAACAACTCTCGCGTTGGGAAGGCAATCAGTGAGAGCTCATCCACCGGTACGCCATCCTGTTTTTCCGGCGGCCGGAGGATGGTGAAATGGACCAAATCAACCGAGCTATCAGATTTCAGCAGGTTGCGCCAAGTACGCCCGCCCGGATGCGGCTCGCCCGATACCAGCAGAACACGCAGGCGATCCCGCACACCGTTCATCTGGATCAGAGCCGTGTTGTTGCGGTCGGTCAGTTCGCCCTCGGCCTGCAGGACCGTGAACTGGATGACGTTCCGACCACCATGCGGCAGCGTGATCGGGAGCTCGACGTCCAGACCGATTGGAATGGTGAACTGCTCGGGTTCACCTCCATCGACGGATATCTCAAGCGGAGCGTTAGTAACTCCAGCAGGCGCAGCGCCAGTATCTTCGACGCGCAGGGTCAGGGTCACGGGCTCACCGATAATGGCGAAGGCTGGGGCGTTACGCACGATCAGGCGCCGATCCCAATCGCCTTCGCGCCCGGTCTGCAACAGATGCATTGGAGCAGGTAGGTCGGGTGCCAGGTCTGCATCATGAACGATGCCGTCTGACACCACGACAATGCCCGCAATCCGTGCACGGGGTTCTTCGGCCAGTGCCGCGTTCAGCGCAGCCATGACCTGCGTGCCCTCGTCACCATCGCCGTCACCAACCTGGATGCGGCGCAGCTCGGTATTGTCTCGGGCTTCGATCTCGGTCGCGAGGTCGTTGGCAGCCTGAGCAGTCTGTTCGGCACGATCCGATAGGGTTTGACTGGCGCTTTCATCTTCGATCATCAACACGATGTCGGTAAGCGGCGCGCGATCTTCGACCTGATAAACAGGACCGCTAAGCGCCCCGAGGATGACCAAGGCCGCCAAGCCGCGCAGGGCCCAGCCCGACAGACCGCGCCAAATCGCCAGAACCACACCTGACATGGCAATCAATGCCACGGCTGCCAGAAACGGCCACGGGATTAGCGGGTCAAAGATGACGGTTCCGGTCATTGTCCCAACCTGTCTAAAAGCGCGGGCACGTGAACCTGATCGGATTTGTAATTCCCGGTCAGCACATGCATTACCAGATTAACCCCAAACCGATTGGCCAACTCGCGCTGTCGTTCTCCGGCATAACCGCGACCCACGGGCAACAGGGACTGACCGTTGCGATCCACCGCCCAGGCCCCGGCCCAGTCATTACCGCCGATCACCACCGGGGTCACGTTATCGTTGAGGTTTCGGAAGGGCATTCCTTCGATCTGCTCGGCATCGGGTGGCGCGGCCTCGACCCAGACCTCGGTGCCAGAATATCGTCCGGGGAAATCCTGCAGCAGATAAAAGGCGCGGGTCAGGACATGATCACGCGGGACAGGCTCTAATGAGGGGATATTCAACGGGGCGGCCAGTTGTTGCAGCTTGCGCCCATTGGGGCTGGACGCCCCGAAACCGGCGATATCGGCGTCGCGCGTATCAAATAAAATCATCCCGCCCGAACGCAGATAGGCGTTCAGCTTTGCATAGGCTTCAACCGAGGGCTGTGGCTGGTCCGGAGTAACAGGCCAATAGAGCAGCGGAAAGAATGCAAGCTCATCACGTTCAAGGTCGATGCCAATCGGGTCGGCGGGTTCGACCGAAGTGCGAAAATGCAGCGTCTGCACCAACCCACGCAGCCCGGCCAGCGCGATATCGTCGACCTGAGCATTCCCGGTAAGTACATGGGCCAGCACAAGCTCATGCGTCGCGTTCAATGCAAAATCGGTGTCTTCAGGGGTCTGCGCCCGCGCCTCGGGGGCAAGGAACAGGGCAGCAAGCGCAAATGCAACAGGGGTTGCCTTGGCCAAGCGCCCCGACAACGCCAAAGACGCAATCACATCGATTGTCAGCAACAACAGTGCAAGGCCAAGCAACAGCCCTTCCAACGGAGTCTCATTGCTGATCTCCTGACCCCGGATTGGGACGTCAGACGGCCAGACCACCGGGGATAGTACAGCATCCTCGGCAAGAACATTCCGCGCCAGTTTCTGCTTGCCGTTTTCATAAAGCCCCGGGCGCAGGTCCGGCCCGATTTGCCCAGAAACCAGTTCGACTCCATCGACACCGGGCAGCGTTCCTGCGTCAGTCAAAACACCGAAGCCATCCATTATTTGAATCGGCTCCCATACGGTGCCCTGCATCTGAGCCTCTTGACGCGATTTGGCAGCAGAGGCAACGGCAAGCCGGTCGAGCATTTCGACAAACAGCCCGGACAGCGGCAGGCTGGACCATTCCGCATCAGCCGTGACATGGAACAGAACCACCTGCCCCAGCCCCAGCGGTTTTCGGGTCACCAGTGGTGTGCCATCCGACAGTGACGCAATGACCCGATCCGACAAATTAGGGTCTGGTTGTGCCATGACCTGAGTGGTCACAGAGACGTCCGCAGGAATCTCCAACCCATAGAACGGCGAGTTTTCAGTGAACGGAGCAAGCCCCTTCGCTTCACCCCAGCTCATGGCGCCGCCGAC
Organism: Ruegeria sp. D7; assembly: GCF_056534355.1. Classification (NCBI taxonomy): domain Bacteria; kingdom Pseudomonadati; phylum Pseudomonadota; class Alphaproteobacteria; order Rhodobacterales; family Roseobacteraceae; genus Ruegeria; species Ruegeria sp. D7. The sequence goes on along the minus strand of NZ_JBQFPG010000009.1, from coordinate 40,584 downwards.
CGAGCGGCCCCCGCTACGAAGTCGAACCGGCAACAGTGCATCCTCAGTATCGCGCCCCAGATCGCTGGCGGCCATGCGCGGGCCGGCAAAGCGCAGCAATAGGCCGCCCTGTTCAACCCATTCGACGACTTCAGTCTGTTCCGACTCGGACAGCTTGGCCACATCCGCCAATACGATCACATCCGGGTTAGCGGGGAGAACCTCGGCCAGGCCGCCTTCGACAAAATCAGCGGTCGGAATCAGCACCTGTGTCAGGTAGTGAAGCGGCGACAGTAACTCTAACCCTTCGCGGTTCAGGGTACCTGCGATCAATGCCACTTCGCGCCGACGCAGGCTGTCATCTGTCAGTGTAATGGCACCGGCAGAGCGCTGGCCTTGAATCTCGAACCGTGTAATGCGTGCGCGCAGTTCCGATGGAAGCGCAAGATCAATTTCCGCCTGCGTAGAGCCGTTTTCGAACTCAAGATTGGTCGATTGCAGCACCCGCATTGCTCCTGCCGGGTCGCGCCCCTGCGCCAGAACGGTGACTCTTTCCTCTGGTCCTGGATTAGCGCGCTGTACGCTGAGTCGGATTGCGCCGTCCTGATAGGTGGCGGGCAAGATCGCGGTAACGGGTGCAGAGGATTGGTAGACAATCACGTCCCCACGCGCCTGCAGGGCAGAAGTCAAACGATCATGGCCGACATAGGACAGACGGTCGCTGAACCAATGGGTGTCGAAGCCACCTTCGACCTGCCCCAACGCGATCAGAGTTTGGTCAATCTGCGCTTGGGTTGGCTGCCACGGCATCGGTGTAAGGCCCGGCAGACGACCACGCCACGCCTCGGCGGCCTGAAACACAGGTGCCTCAGGCTCAGTCAGACGCAAGATCGACACAGGACGACCCGCCCGCCCGGCTTCCGTCAATTGCGCATCAATCTGATCAAGTGTCGAGGACCAACGTGTCGCGCCTCCCCAGCTTGCATCCAGTACCAGCAGAAGCGGCCCGGATCCGGTCTCATCGCGTGAGGGGTTCAGCACCGGCCCTGCCAGCCCGATGATGATCGCTGCGGCTGCCAGCATCCGCAGTAGCAGCAACCACCATGGTGTACGGTCCGAAACGCTTTCATCATCCTTCAATCCCAGCAGCAAAGTGACCGCCGGGAAAAGACGTCGGATCGGTGCAGGTGGGACGGCACGCAGGATCAACCACAAAATCGGAAGGGTCAGAAGACCCAGCAGCACCCAAGGCGCGGTAAATCCGATTCCTGCAAGAACCGTCATTGCGCACCCCCATCCAAGGCGCGATAATGCCACAACAGAGCCGATTGAGCGCTGTCATCGGTGTGATGGAGCCCCATCTGCCAGCCAGTCGCGCGGCACAGGTGGGTCAGCGCATCCTTGCGCGCCGCTAAGCGATCCAGATAACGATCGCGCAAATCAGCGGCCTTCAAGGTTTCATGTCGAGCAGTGCCACCAACACTTTCAAAAATGGTACGTCCCGAATAGGGAAAGGACTCCTCGCTGGGGTCCAGAACCTGCAGCAACACGCCGCGCACGCCCCGGTCAGCGGCTTTGGTAAGGGCCAGCTCGACCTCGTCCAGCGGCCCAAGAAAATCCGAGATAAACACCGCACGCGCATGCGGGATCATGGCGCGGTGTTCGGGTGGCGCGTAATCGGTTTGCGCATCTTCAGACCAGGCTTGGGCCAGCCGAATGATCTGAGCATTCCCCCTGCGCGGGGGCAGCGTCGTGCCAGTCAGACCAACGCGCTCGCCGCCACGCACAAGCAGGATAGCGGTCGACAGCCCCAGCAGGCGCGCACGATCGGCCTTGGTCGGCAAGTTCTTGTCCGAAGCAAACCGCATCGACGCGCCCTGATCGACCCAAAGCATGATCGACTGTGCAATCTGCCATTCGCGCTCACGTACAAACTGCTGATCACCACGGGCCGAACGGCGATGGTCGATCAACCGGCGACTGTCGCCAATCTGCGCAGGGCGGTACTGCCAGAAATCATCCCCCAGACCCGAGCGTCTCCGCCCGTGATCGCCCAATAAAACGGTTCCGGCCAGATGCTCGGCCCGCGCCAATAACGGCGGCAACCGGGACGCTTCGGCCTCGGAGCGTTCGCGTAGGGTCTGGGCGGCGCTCACGCCGCGGCCTCAGTTCGGACCAGCCCAGTAGCGGTGGACTCAATCAGGTCAGAGAGGCTGTCACCACGTGCCCGCGCCGCGAAGTTCAACGCCATACGGTGGCTAAGAACCGGACGCGCCATGGTCAGAACATCCTCGGCATTGGGGGCCAAACGGCCTTCCAGCATCGCATTTGCGCGCACGGTCATCATCAGAGCCTGCGCAGCGCGCGGTCCGGGACCCCAGGCAACAGTTTCCTTCACCCGCTCTGACACACCTGCCTCATCCGGGCGGAAGGCGCGGACCAGATCGAGGATCAGTTCGACAACCGACTCTCCTACAGGCATCCGGCGCAACAGAACCTGTGCGGCCAGCAATTCTTCTTTCGTGAAAATCTGATGCGCCTCGGCTTCCTCGACGCCCGTGGTAGCCAGCAAAATATCTCGCTCGGTCTGGCGATCCGGATATTCCACGTCGACCTGCACTAGAAACCGGTCCAGTTGAGCTTCGGGCAATGGATAGGTCCCTTCCTGCTCAATCGGGTTCTGCGTTGCCAGCACATGGAACGGTACGCCCAATTCGCGGTCTTCGCCCGCGACTGTCACCGTACGCTCTTGCATCGCCTGCAACAGCGCCGATTGGGTCCGGGGACTGGCACGGTTGATCTCGTCCGCCATCAGCAACTCACAGAAAATCGGGCCGGAGATGAAGCGGAAATGGCGGCTGCCATCTTCGGCAGTATCCAGCACTTCCGAGCCCAGAATATCAGCAGGCATCAGGTCCGGCGTGAACTGGATGCGGTTGCCATGCAGGCCCATCACGGTCGAAAGCGTCTCGACCAACCGCGTCTTGCCCAGCCCCGGCAGACCGATCAGCAGCGCGTGACCGCCGCACAAAAGCGCGGTCAGGGTCAGGTCCACGACCTTCTCCTGCCCGATAAAGCGGCGGGTGATCGAGGATTTGGCCTCTTGCAGCTTGTTTTCCAGCGCTTCGATCTCGGACACGAGGTCGGCAGGTTCGGACATGAGGTTCCCTTCCGTGGACTGTTATGATTGAAGTGTATCGCGCTGAGAGGAAATGGCAAAAGCAATGAGCGGACAAAAACCCGTGACCCCTTCACCAGACGGTCTGGCAGCTTCGGTCAAAGCGGCCAAAACGCGGGGTTTGCCGCCCGTTCACCTATGGAATCCTCCGTTTTGTGGCGATCTGGACATTCGGATCGCCAAAGATGGCACATGGAGTTATCTAGGGTCACCGATCAACAGGGTCGAGCTTGTTAAGCTATTTTCCTCAATTCTTAAGAAAGAAGAGGGTAGGTACTTTCTCGTCACTCCCGCTGAAAAGGTGGGAATCACCGTCGAGGATGCGCCGTTTGTTGCCGTTGATTTTGAGCATGAGGGACAAGGCAGAGCCCAACGTCTGACTTTTACGACGCAAGTGGGCGATACAGCCATCGCCGGGCCCGATCACCCGATCCGCATTGTCCTAAATACGGAAACTGATGAGCCCTCACCCTACATATTGATGCGCGCGAATCTTGAGGCGCGCATTGATCGCAAGAGCTTTTACCGGTTGGTCGAGATCGCCAGACATCACGACGGTTGGTTTGGTGTCTGGTCGGACGGCCAGTTTTTCCCACTGATCGCATCTGATGTGCTAGAGGATTGAACCGGTCGCGGCTTGCGGTCCTGCGCCAGCACGACTGCAAGCGCCACCAGCGACGCGCCCAGCGCGCGGGTCCAGTTCCAGTCCTCGCCCAGCGCCATCATGATCACCATCACATAAAATGGCGCGATATTGATGTGGAATGACGCCAGGGCGACCCCTAATTTTCCTACTGATGCTATGAAGAAAAACTGGCTCAGGCCCAGTGAGAACAGTGCGTAGAACACCAACATACCCATCTGCGCCACATCAACGGGGCGTGTAGGCAAGACCTCTAGCCCCAGCAATCCGGCTAACGGTACTAGAATGGCTGCGGTCGACAATCCTCCGACCAAGGTAATGGTGCTACGGCCCAACTGGCTAAGCTCGGGGAAGTCGCGCGCAGTGGCCATGCTGGCCCAACAGAACAGCGCGGTAGACACCACTGCGCACATCGCACCCAGTCCTAATTGTGCCGGTGCCACCGCGCTGGTGGCAATCAGGCCGCCAATGATTGAAATCACCAATCCCAGCGCAAAGCTCCAGCGCAATCGCCGCGTTCCCGCCACAAGCTCCATGATCGTAGCGATCAAAGGCGCACACGAGGCGATAATGGCAACGGTAACTGGGTCGGTCAGCTTCTGCGCCACAAGGATCAGGAACATCCCCGACCCTAGCCCCAAACCTCCAACCAGGAGGGCATGGCGCCAACGGGCGCGCAATACCTGAGCCGGTCCGTCCAGAATCAGCCAGATTGGTACCATGACCAACACCGCAAGAGACATCCGTGCTGCGAACAGGGCGATAGGTGGCCAGCTTTGCAATAGGATCTCAGCCGCCGGGAAACCCGCCGCCCACGTCAGCATCGAAGCCACCGCCAGCGTATTTCCGGTGAACGCGGTCTGTCGACCGTCAGATACAGCTATAGCGGTCCCGCGCGCGGGTTCAGGGCTCATGGCCATCGTGATCAGACCTTATTGTTGGCGCGGCCCTCGCAACGGGATACCGCTCGAGCCTGATGGTCCCTGATTCGAAAGCCTTTATCTGGCCGATTTTCGACAATCTGTCGTTTTCAGTCTCTTTCACGTGGCCGTCGTGATCGCTAGGCTCTGCAAAGTTCGACACCGGATGCCCGATGCCCAGATTTGCCGCCAATCTTTCACTGCTGTTTGCAGAACTGCCCTATCTCGACCGGTTTCAAGCCGCCGCGCAGGCCGGGTTTACGGCTGTTGAAATTCTCTTCCCCTACGACCTCGCGGCCAAAGAGACCCGCCGCGCGCTGCTGTCCAGCGGGCTTGATCTGGTGCTGATCAACGCCCCGCCCCCGAATTATACCGGCGGTGAACCGGGTTACGCCGCCATGCCCGGCAGCTCTGACAGGTTTAAGTCCGATATCCGGCGCGTTCTGCGCTACGCGGATGTGCTGCGGCCAGAGATGATTCACGTTATGGCCGGATACGCTTCCGGCCCCGAGGCCCTGCGTTGTTTTGTCGAGAACCTGCAATGGGCCGCCGACCTCGCGCCGGCACAGCGGTTTACAATCGAACCGCTCAACCCCGTATCGCAACCCGGTTACTTCCTGAACAATTATGATCTGGCCGCCGAAGTGCTGGACCGCGTCGACCGCGCAAATGTCGGCCTACAATATGACAGTTTTCATGCGCAGATGATCCACGGCGACGCGCTGGCGATTTGGCTCCGTTTTCAGCCCCGTATTGTCCATGCACAGATCGGGGCTGCGCCGGATCGCTCGGAACCCGGGCTGGGTACAATGGACTTTGCCGCGTTGTTTGCTGCGATGGACCAGTCGGATTACAGCGGCTGGGTCAGCGCCGAATACAACCCCTCAACCCGGCGGACTGAGGACTCACTGGCTTGGATACAGTATTAAACCCTGCATGAACGCTGGATTTTCAGACTGAAATGGCGCAATTGAGGGCATCGACACGCCAAGGATGCCTCGCATGATATCTGCCCGCTATGCCAATGCCCTGTTCGCCTTGATCATGTCCGGCCTGATGTCCTGCGTCGTCACCGGCATAGCCACGCTCAAAGCTATCGGCTTCAGCCCTTCAACACTCGGAGACTGGATGGCCTCTTGGGCCTTTTGCTGGCCTATCGCCTTTACCGTCATCCTGACGCTGGGCCCTTTCGTAAAACGCCTGATCGCCCGCCTGGTCAGGCCAGAAGCCTGACCCGCTGCAAAGAGGGCCCGCAGGGCTTGATGAGCAGCGCCGCCCCTAATGGGCCTCGGCCCAGTTCGCGCCTTGTCCGGCATCCGCGACCAGCTTGATATCCAGCTTCACTGCCGGATCAGCCGCCCCTTCCATCACCGCGCGCGCGACCGAAATGGTTTGATCCACAGCCTCTTCAGCCACTTCGAACAGCAGCTCGTCATGCACCTGCAACAGCATCTTGGCGGGCAAGCCGTTGATCGCATCCGGCATCCTCACCATCGCGCGCCGGATCACATCTGCTGCCGTCCCTTGGATCGGAGCATTGATCGCAGCACGACGCGAGAACCCCGCATGCGGCCCCTTGGCATTGATCTCGGGTGTATGGATTTTCCGGCCGAACAGGGTCTGGACATAGCCATTCTCTTTGGCAAACGCGATCGTGTCGTCCATATAGCGCCGGATGCCCGGGAAACGTTCGAAATAGCGATCGATGAAACCCTGCGCATCCGCCCGGGGAATGCGCAGATTGCGCGCCAACCCAAAGCCCGAAATGCCGTAGATCACACCAAAGTTGATCGCCTTGGCCTGACGACGGATATCCGGCGTCATCTCGTCCAACGGAACATCAAACATCTCGGACGCTGTCATTGCGTGAATGTCCAATCCATCCGCAAACGCCTGTTTCAGGGTCGGAATATCGGCGATATGGGCCAGTATCCGTAGCTCAATCTGGCTGTAATCAAGGCTGACCAGCACATTGCCCGGTTCGGCAATGAACGCCTCACGTATGCGCCGACCTTCCTCAGTCCGCACCGGAATGTTTTGCAGGTTGGGGTCGGTCGAGGCCAAACGGCCCGTATTCGCCCCCGTAATCGAATATGACGTATGCACCCGGCCCGTATCAGGATTGATATGGGTCTGCAGCGCGTCCGTATAGGTCGATTTCAGCTTGGAGAGTTGCCGCCAGTCCAGCACCCGGCGCGGCAGTTCATGTTCGGTCGCAAGGTCCTCAAGAATGTCCGCCCCGGTCGAGTACTTCCCGGTCTTGCCCTTCTTGCCGCCCTCAAGCCCCATTTTGTCGAACAGGATTTCACCCAGTTGCGCCGGCGAACCGACGTTAAAGTTCTCACCCGCCAATTCGTGGATTTCAGCCTCTAATCCGGCCATCTTCTGCGCAAATGCATTTGACATTCGGCTGAGAACATCGCGATCGACCTTGATGCCATGCATCTCCATTTCTTTGAGAACCGGCACCAATGGTCGTTCAAGTGTTTCATACACCGTCGTCACCTGAACCTGATGCAACTGCGGCTTGAATAATTTCCACAGGCGAAGGGTGATGTCCGCATCCTCGGCAGCGTAGGCCGTGGCCTCGTCAATCGGCACCTTGTCGAAAGTGATTGCAGACTTGCCCGAGCCAAGCAGAGGTTTGATGGGAATCGGCGTATGGCTCAGATAGCGTTCAGATAGCGTATCCATGCCATGCCCATGCTCACCGCCATGCATGGCGTAGGACATCAGCATCGTGTCGTCGATGGGGGCGACGTCGACGCCATATCGCTTAAAGATCTTGGCATCGTATTTCATGTTCTGTCCGATCTTCAGGATCGACGGATCCTCAAACATCGGTTTCAGCAAGTTTAGAGCCGCATCCAGCGGCATCTGTCCATCGGCCAGCGCATCCGATCCGAACAGATCATCGGTCGCGCTTTCACGGTGAGTCAACGGGATGTAACAAGCCTCACCCGCCTCGACACATAGCGAAATCCCGACCAAATCGGCGATCATCTCATTCAGGCCAGTGGTCTCGGTATCCACCGCAACCCAGCCGCGCTCGTAGGCCTGATCGATCCATTTCTGCAAAGCCGCAGCATCGCGCACGCATTCGTATTTCGTTGCATCAAATGGGACGTCTTCGGCCTGTGACTCCGCCTCGGGCGTGGATATATCGGGGATGACAGGGGAATCGACGCCCAGCTTGTCAGCAATGCGTTTGGTGAGCGTCCGAAATTCCATCTCTGCCAGAAACTTCATCAAAGTCTCAGCATCGGGATCCTTCACCTCAAGGTCATCCAGAGTGAAATCCAACGGTGTGTTTTCATCCAATTGCACAAGTTTCTTCGAAAGCTCGATCTGGTCGCGCTTTTCGATCAGAGTCTGGCGGCGCTTGGGCTGTTTGATCTCTTCAGCGCGATCCAGCAGGGTTTCCAGATCGCCATATTCATTGATCAACAGCGCTGCCGTCTTCACACCAATGCCCGGAGCGCCCGGTACGTTATCCACCGAATCCCCGGCCAAAGCCTGCACATCGACAACCCGCTCGGGCCCGACGCCGAACTTCTCAACCACCCCATCGCGATCGATCCGCTTGTTCTTCATCGCATCCAGCATCTCGACACCGCCGCCCACAAGCTGCATCAGGTCTTTGTCAGAACTGACAATGGTCACCCGCCCACCGGCCTCACGTGCCTGAACGGCGAGGGTCGCGATAATGTCGTCGGCTTCATAGCCTTCAAGTTCTTTGCAGGCGATGTTGAACGCTTTGGTGGCTTCGCGCGTCAGCGGCATTTGCGGGCGCAAATCTTCGGGCATCGCTTCACGATTGGCCTTGTAGAGATCATACAGATCATTACGGAACGTATGCGAGCCCTTGTCGAAGATCACCGCAACATGGGTCGGCGCATCCGGCCCGGCGTTCCCTTCGACATATTTCTGCAGCATATTGCAGAACCCCGATACCGCCCCAATCGGTAGCCCATCTGATTTCCGCGTCAACGGCGGCAAAGCGTGATAGGCGCGGAAGATAAAGGCTGATCCATCAATCAGATGCAGATGGCAGCCTTTTCCGAATTGGGTGGTGGTCATATGAGGCTCCTGCGCTGGGTTGCGCCAAGTTGTACATAAGGGCTGCACGAAAGACGAGGCCGCCTGGCAAATTCGTTGCGACCTAATTTGCCCGTGGTCTGGCCTTAGCTATTCGAAAAGGTGCGCTTATCCGCATTCCAAGCCAAACCTGCTTTTTGCGCGATCAACGAGAACTGTTTGTTCAGCGAGCGATAATTCAGACGTTGGGACAGGCTGCGCAGTGGGATGAGGTTCCGCTCACCATATCCATCGATCAGGAAGCAGGCCGGACCAGCGCCCCTTGTCCCGTAGACAATATTCGAACTTTTGACGTCGCGCGCGACGATGTGAAGGTCAAACATCTGCCCGACGAATGCATTCAGCGCATCTAAAACCGGGGCGTCCAATCCACTACGGCAGACTTCATACAGCTTTGGTGCAAGCCCGCCATCAAGGCCAGAAATGCGCTCAACCACAACCCCCGCCCCATGCGTCGTCTGAACCACGCCCAACATCCTGGACAGGGGTGAACGCTCAATTTCTGTCCCGAGTTTCAGCGATACCCGCAGCTCGCATTCCAGCTCTTTTAGCGTGCTGCGATACTGCGCCTCGGGGAACAGTTTCCATGCCAGTCGCTTGCCAAGCCTGTGCGAGACACGATCTTGGGACCGGGTAAAAACTTTGATCAGTAAGTCAGGATGACCGGGAAAGTCATAGACACTGCGCACAGTCCCGTTCGCGATTGGCTGGCTGTCGGAAAGGTCAATCGTTTTGGCTGTGAACAGCATTATCCATCCTCGCCAGTTACGACCGCCTGCCGTCCTGGTCGCCCTTACGCGTCCTGACCAGAGTCCTCACCACGCAGCACGTATTTGCAATCGCAATAGGGGCACTCGACCCAACCAGTGTCTTCGGGAATCTGCAGCCAGACGCGCGGATGACCCAGCGCACCCTCGCCACCATCGCAGGCGACGCGGGTAATTTCGACAATCTTGGTTTCCGGCGCTTCGATGGTCACGGCTGGCGATCCTTCTTTGGTTGTCGGCCTCGCGGGCATGTATTAGGTGCGTTTATGGGCGATGAGCAAACCGGGGGCAAGGGCCACATGTCCGATGCGGCAATCACAATCAGATCACTGCGCAAGACCTATCGCGGCGGCAAGGGCCAGCCCGAGAAACAGGCTTTGAAAGGGATCGACCTGACGGTGCCGCAGGGGTCCGTTTTCGGTCTGCTTGGCCCGAATGGAGCCGGCAAATCGACCCTGATCAACATTCTGGCGGGGCTGGTGGTCAAAACGTCTGGCAGCGTCTCGATCTGGGGCTTCGACCAGGATCAAAACCCGCGCCAATCCCGCGCCGCCATCGGCGTGATGCCTCAGGAATTGAACCTTGATCCGTTCTTTACACCTCGAGGCGCATTAGAAGTTCAGGCCGGGCTGTACGGTGTTCCCAAGTCTGATCGGCGAAGCGATGAGATCCTCGACCTCGTTGGCCTTGCCGACAAGGCCGAGGCCTATGCGCGCACGCTCTCGGGCGGAATGCGGCGGCGTCTGCTGCTGGCCAAAGCGCTGGTGCACCATCCCAAGATTCTGGTGCTCGACGAACCCACGGCGGGTGTGGATATTGAACTGCGACAGATGCTTTGGGCCAATGTGCGCAAGCTGAACGAACAGGGCATGACCATCATCCTGACCACGCACTATCTGGAAGAAGCGCAAGAGATGTGTGACGAGATCGCCATTATCAATCACGGCGAAAAGATCGCACAAGACAGCACGGCCAATCTGCTGGGCCGCATGGACAGCCGAACCATGGTGATCGTGCCGGATAGCCCCATTCAGACTCTGCCTGTAGCGGATAACGTGATTGCAGCGCAACGTGAGAACGGCGACCTTGTGCTGCAATACCACAGCAACCTAACTACAGCCGAGCAGGTGCTGGAATCTGTACGTCAGGCCGATATTCGCATCCAGGACGTCCGCACTGAAGAAGCTGATCTTGAGGATGTGTTCCTTGCGTTGACCTCCAGTCGGGTCGACGACGCAACTGTCAACGACCCGAACCAACCACATCGGGGGATGCACCGCGTCAAGCTTTAGACACGATCGATCCGTGCGTGATAACAGTTGTTCAGAGCAGATCGGATGTGGATGTAAGCGACTTCAGCGCGGGAGAAGATTTTTTCAGCCGCCTCATGCAACTGCGCCTGTGGGGTGATGATCCCGGTTCCATAGACAATTCGGTCGTCCGGACCATACCCTTTGATCAGGTAGTTGGGCGAGTCGGTCAACGCCTCGGGCAGCACATCCTCACTTTCATAGCGTGCGCAGGGGTCGGCACAAAGGAAGATCGGTCCAGTCTCTGCATAAGGCTGCGTTTCCGGGAAGGGTCGGTGCGCCAACACCAGCATCTCTTTGCCTTCCGGTATGTATTTCAAACAATGACGGCATGGGTTGCCCGCCCCATTGGAAATCGCACGCTCTGGTGGGTTTCCATATCCATCCGGCGCACCGGCGCGATATGCCTGAACCTGCTGTGTTGGTAGGGCTGAAATTCCGTGCATGATGTTTCTCCTTGATTTGAGATGATCATGGCAATCGCTTGTTTTGGACTCGACCCGTTTCCTGCGTATTGCAAAATCTGCAACCCTGCCTGCAAAAGAATGTTAGCGATAAAATAAGGGCTACCCGTCAGACCAATTTGGGTCTAAGCAAACATCAAACACCCCAAACGATCCATCTATGATTGAGGCTTTTGTCATGAGCGCTCAGAACTCCACCCTTCGTGGGCTTGCCTTTGCGTTCTTAGGCTTTGCCGTCTTCGCGACGCATGACGTGCTGATCAAGGTGCTGGGTGGCACCTATTCGGTTTTGCAGATCATCTTCTTTGCGACGCTGTTTTCCTTTGTCCCTATGGCAGTAACAATTCTAGCCGATCGGACCACTGGGAATTTCCTGCCGCGGCATCCGTGGTTGGTGCTGTTGCGATCAGCGACGATGATCATGGCCATGTCTTGTGCCTTCTACGCTTTTTCGGTGCTGCCGCTGGCCGAAGTCTATTCCCTGCTATTTTCCTTTCCGCTGATCGTAACTGTTCTGTCGATTCCGATTCTGGGTGAGGTGGTCCGTGCCCAAAGGTGGGCGGCCGTGGGCGTCGGCCTGATCGGCGTCCTGATCGTCCTGCGCCCTGGCGCGACCGAAATCACCCTGGGCCATTTAGCGGCTCTGGCAGCAGCCTTCTGCAGCGCATTTGCTTCGGTTCTTGTCCGCAAAATCGGGAATGAAGAACGCTCTGCCGTCCTGATCCTTTATCCTATGCTGCTGGCCATCGCCGTCATGAGCGTCGCCCAACCGGCAGTTTATCAACCACCATCATTGCTGCATCTGGCGATGATGGCGTTTGTCGGGGTGTTCTCGGTAATCGCACAGCACCTGATCATCCTTGCTTATCGCGCCGCCCCCGCCGGCGTCATTGCCCCTAGTCAATACAGCCAGATCATCTGGGCCACGATCTTCGGCGTGATTTTCTTTGGCGAGCACCCGGATATCTGGGTCGCCGTTGGCGCAAGTATCATCATCGCATCAGGTGTTTTCGTGGTTTGGCGAGAGAGCCGATCAAACACTACCTCTGCTAATACGCCTGTGCTGCGCGTCAGGTCGCCCCGGTCAGATACTGGAGCGACGAGGCCCGGAGAATAAGAAACGGCGCGCATTGCAGCGCGCCGTGCAATCCATTTCAGCCCTTATAGAGCCTTAGTAGACGACCACTGATCGGATACTCTCGCCCTTATGCATCAGGTCGAAACCGTGGTTGATGTCATCCAGGCCCATGGTGTGGGTAATCATGGGGTCGATCTCAATCTTCCCGTCCATGTACCAATCCACGATTTTCGGGACGTCGGTGCGTCCACGCGCTCCGCCAAACGCGGTGCCACGCCATGAGCGGCCAGTAACCAGTTGGAACGGTCGAGTCGAGATTTCAGCGCCCGCAGGTGCCACACCGATGATGATCGATTCACCCCAGCCCTTGTGAGCCGATTCCAGTGCCGCTCGCATTACGCCGACATTGCCTGTGGCGTCAAAGGTATAATCCGCGCCGCCCTTGGTCAGGTTGACCAGATACGGCACCAGATCACCTTCGACCTCAGAGGGGTTCACGAAATCCGTCATGCCGAACTTGGTCGCCATTTCCACCTTGGCTGGATTCAAATCAACGCCCACGATCTGATCCGCGCCAGCCAGACGCAGGCCCTGAATCACGTTCAGGCCGATACCGCCCAAACCGAACACGATGGCACGGCTGCCAATTTCTACCTTTGCAGTGTTGATCACCGCGCCAATTCCGGTGGTCACGCCGCAGCCGATATAGCAGATCTTGTCAAAGGGCGCGTCCTCACGCACTTTGGCGAGCGCGATTTCAGGCAGAACCGTATGGTTCGAGAAGGTCGAGCAGCCCATGTAGTGCAGGATCGGATCGCCATCCAACGTAGAAAAACGCGAGGTGCCATCCGGCATGAGGCCCTGGCCTTGGGTTTCGCGAATTGCCTGGCACAGGTTGGTCTTGGGATGCAGGCAGTATTCGCACTCACGGCACTCGGGCGTATAAAGCGGGATGACGTGATCGCCGGGTTTCAGGCTGGTTACACCCGGGCCGATCTCAAGCACGACACCTGCGCCTTCATGGCCCAGAATGGCGGGAAACAAGCCTTCAGGGTCGGCGCCCGACAGGGTGAATTCATCGGTATGGCAAATGCCTGTCGCCTTGATCTCGACCAGAACCTCGCCCGCTTTGGGGCCTTCAAGGTTTACGTCCATCACTTCCAAAGGTTTGCCTGCCTGAACGGCGACGGCGGCACGGGTACGCATGGTGCTTGTCTCCCTGTCTGTTTTGCCCGACCCTGCGTCAAATACAGGGTTTTTTCAACTGCGCTTTCATGACAGGTTGGCTAAATCTTTGATATTTCAGAAACGACATCACCAGAAAGCCCTGCGCCAATGTACCGTTTATTTCCGATCCTAATTCTTCTGACCGCATGTTCTGAGACCTCTGCACCGCAGGACGCGGCGCTTGAACTAGAGGAGGCACCGGTTGAACTTGCATTTTGCAAGGGAGAACCGTTTGCGAACACTATTGGTGAACCGGTTTCAACCATACAAGCCCAACTGCCTGAACGGTCGCGCGTTCTGGGCCCGGATGATATTGCCACGCAGGATTATCGCATCGACCGGCTGAACGTTTATGTGAACGGCGCAGGCACAATTCAGAGGCTTACTTGCGGATAGGGTCACTTTCCCCGGTACACCAGAATATCGGGCAAATAATCGATCAGGCGCACAACCCATGAGAACGGTGCCGGGAAATCGGTTCGAAACCGGCGACGGGACATGGCGCGCAATACGCGATCGGCCGCATCTTCGGGTGTCATCAGCATAGGCATTTTGAAACTGTTCTTGTCGGTCAGACGGGTCTTGATGAACCCCGGATTGACAATGCGCACCGTCACGCCTGACCCTTCCAGATCGTGCCGCATGGTCTCGGCCAGCGAGATCAGCGCAGCCTTGCTGGCCCCGTACGAGATTGCATTGGGAAGCCCATGATACCCGGCAAGCGACCCGATCAGCGTGATATCACCACTGCCTGAGCCCACAAATCCTGGGACGGTTTCACCCAACACCCGAAGCGCACCGGAATAGTTCACATCGCTGATCGCCAAGGCGGCATCGGTGTCCCAATCTGACGTACTGATCGGCTCATAGGCGCCTGCGTTGTAGACAAGCGCGTCAATTGAGCCAGCCTCCACCACAGCGCGGCGCACAGTGTCGAGATCAGTCACATCCATCGGTACAGCACGTGCATTAGGCAAGGTGCCACAGATTTCATCCAATCGCTCGGCATTGCGAGCAGAAAGGATCAGATGTGCGCCTTCGCGGCTCAGCTTTTCGGCCAAGCAACGACCCAGCCCTTCGCTGGCGCCAATGATCCAATAGGTTTTTCCGTCAAAACTGCTCATGGTAAGTCTTTTTTCGTACTACTAGGTCGAATACGTTCTGACAGCAGCAATGGATCATGCCCAGCGCTCGTAGCATTCGGCCAGATAACACTACATAGCGCGTCGGAAAAAAACTTCTAATGCGGTTGATCCAAAGGCTCATTCCCTGCGTATCTTGTTGTAAATACCGAATAACGAGGATGGAATGTTCGACGAAACCCGGGGCGTACGCAAGAAAATCGCAGTCATAGGCGCAGGCATTTCAGGTCTCTCCGCAGCTCATTACCTTTCCGAAGACAACGATATAACCGTGTTCGAGGCTGAGCCCCGACTGGGCGGCCACGCCCGCACGGTGATCGCCGGAAAGAACGGAGATCAGCCGGTAGATACCGGTTTCATCGTCTTCAACTATGTCACATACCCCTATTTGACCCGGCTGTTTGATGAGCTGAACGTGCCAGTTACCAAAAGTGAGATGAGCTTTGGCGCAACTATCGACAATGGCCGCATCGAATATGGGTTGAACAATCTGCGCACTTTGACCGCGCAGAAACGCAACCTCGCGCGTCCAGCCTATTACAAGATGATCGCCGATATCCTGCGGTTTGGCAAAGAGGCCCCCGAAGCCGCGCAGGACGACGACACCACGATCGGTGAGCTTGTGGATCAGCTGCGTCTCGGCCACTGGTTCCGGCACAATTATCTGATGCCGATGTGCGGCGCGATCTGGTCAACTCCGGTCGAGTTCGTCGATCAGTTCCCAGCCCGCTCGCTGGTGCAGTTCTTCCGCAATCACGCGCTGCTGGCCTCGGGCCGTGCCAATCAGCACCAGTGGTACACCGTGAAAGGCGGCAGCATCGAATATGTCCGCCGGATCGAAACTGCGCTATGTGCGCGCGGTGCTGACATCAGACTGTCCGCACCCGTGCAGCGGATCGAGCGGCATGATCTGGGCGTCACCGTCCATGCAGGTGGTGAGGCCGCTCTGTTTGACGAAATCATACTGGCAACCCATTCCGATCAGTCTCTCGCCATTCTGGGCGATGCAGCGACCGAAGCGGAAAAAGCGGCGCTCGGCGCGATTAGATATCAACCGAACAAAGCTATCCTGCACTGTGATCCTCGCCAAATGCCCAGGCGGCGTGCTTGCTGGTCCAGTTGGACCTATCGATCGCAAAAGGGCAATGTTGGGGTTACATATTGGATGAATCGGCTTCAGAATATCCCCGACAGTGACCCACTGTTTGTGACCCTGAACGCCACATCAGACATTCCCGCGGACAAAATCTATGACGAGGTCGAGTTCGCCCATCCGGTGTTCGACAAAGCCGCCCTGCGCGCGCAAGGGCAAATCCGCGAGATGCAGGGACAGAACCGAACCTGGTTTGCCGGGGCGTATAACCGGCATGGTTTCCACGAAGACGGGATTGCCAGCGCAATGCATGTTGTCGAGCGCCTCACCGCCATCCCGCATAGCATCGGAGCTGACAATGGTATCCCTGAAACGGACCTCGCTGTTTCGGCCAGCGTATAGAACCTGTTGCGCTGCGCTGCTGTCACTGGCGCTGATGATCCCCGGCGGACTGGCGGCTTCGCCTTTGTCGGATACAATCAAAGACCCTAAGCTGCGCGGCACCGGGACATTCCGTTTTCTGGGGCTGCCGCTCTATGACGCCAAGCTTTACACGCCCGACGGTGCCGCATTCAGCTGGAACGAGAATTTCGGACTGCAACTGACCTATCGAAAAAACCTGAAACAAAAAGCGCTGGTCGAGTCGACCCTGGAAGAGATGGCCCGACAAGGCAATTCTGCGCCGACGGAAGCCCAATTGCAGGGCTGTTTTCAGGCGGTCAGCAAAGGCGATAGCTACCTGGCCATCGCGCAAGGCCCCAACAGCGTCAGCTTCTGGCGCAACGGAAGCAAAACTTGCACCCTGACAAATCCTGGTATCACACGCAGCTTCATGTCAATTTTTCTGGGTAACAATACACGATCCGCCTCGTTCACACAGCAGTTGAAGGGGCAGTGATGCTGTACCCGCGTGTCAGCCTCTATGCGCTGATGCTTGCTGCAGCAGGTATCCCGCTTTACATCCACCTGCCGCGCTTTGCCGCTGTGAATCTCGGTATCGGGCTGGGGGTCATTGGCACCATTCTGCTGGTCATTCGGCTGGTCGATCTGGTGCAAGATCCACTGATTGGCTGGGCCATTGATCGCTGGCCCGGTGGGCAAATGTTATTTGCCGCCGCCTCTGCACTGGGTCTGGCGATTGGATTCCCATTACTGTTTGGTTTGCCAGAAGGGGCAAGTATCGCCGCATTAGTGTCTATTCTGATCCTGTTATTCTCGGCCTACAGCCTCGGGACCATCTTGCTTTATGGCCGCAGCGCCACGCTGGCGAAACAGGCTAGCGCGAAGGAACTGATGACACTGGCCGCCTTCCGCGAAGGCGGACAACTGACCGGAGTTATCATAGCAGCCGCAGCACCCGCTGTGTTCGTGGCGCTTGGCGCAGCCGCGCAGGGGTATCCGGCCTTTGGAATGTTTCTCGGGCTTCTGAGCGTTGTGACTCTGGCTGTTACGCTGCCAATGTGGCGACGCACGCCGATCACCGGTCAAGGGCTGTCCATCGCAGGCCTAGGACAGGCGGGGGCTTTACGTCTGCTTGCCCTTGCGTTGGTCAACAGCCTGCCCGTCGCCATCACCTCGACCCTGTTTCTGTTCTTTGTTGAAGATCGACTGCAACTGCCAGGCAAAGCAGGGCCATTGCTGATCCTGTTCTTCCTCAGCGCCGGGCTCAGCGTTCCGTTCTGGGCCAGGCTCAGCAACCGAATTGGCCCGAAACAGACTCTGATGATCACGATGCCGCTGGCCATTCTCGGCTTTGTCGGGGCCGCTCTTCTAGCCCCTGGGAGTCTCGTCGGTTTCGCCATCATATGCCTCGCATCCGGCGCGGCGCTTGGGGCGGACATGGTTGTCCTGCCAGCAATGTTCTCGGTCGTTCTGACCCGGGCCGGGCTGAACGCATCTGCTGCGTTCGGCATCTGGTCTTTCGCAGGTAAGCTGGGTCTAGCTCTGGCCGCCTTTTTCACACTGCCGCTACTGGAACGCAGCGGCTTTACACCTGGACAGGCCAATTCTGCCGAGGCTTTGAATACACTCACCCTCGCCTATGCGGTGCTGCCCTGCATCTTGAAACTCGGAGCGTTTGGCATGGTCCTGACCCTCCCGACAGAGGTCTCTGCCAAATGAAAACGCTCCTGATCTGTCTGCTTGCGATTTTTGCGCTGTTTGCTGTGAAGAACCGGTTCCTCAGTTTCCGCTCGCAATCACCCTCCGACTACAGCGGAACCGGACCTGAGTTTTCACTCAAAAAGAACCTGAATGGCGAAATCCTGTCCGAAGGATTGATCTATGGCCCCAACGGCAAGATGTCGAACAGCTTTGTCGCACGCATGGTGGGCGAATGGGACGGCAATACCGGTACGCTGTCCGAGTATTTCACCTATTCCAACGGCAAACAGATGACCCGCAAATGGCATCTGACGTTGGGCACGGGCAACACTTTCACCGCAACAGCGGACGATATTGTCGGCGAGGGCAAAGGCGTGATTTCGGGCTCAACCGTCAAGCTAACCTATCGCATCATCCTGCCCGAGGACGCGGGCGGGCATACACTGGATGTGACCGACTGGATGTATCTGACGGAGAACGGTGTAATCATGAACCGATCCGAGATGCGAAAATTCGGGATCAAGGTGGCCGAGCTGGTCGCCACGATGCGCCCTGCGCCTGAAGTGAAATCCGCCCATCTGCATGGCGCAAACGGCCACGATACAGACTCTGAGCTGAGGGTTTTGCAATGATCGCCCGCCGTATCCTTATTGCAGGGGTCGCGATCGCGGGGTTGGCCATCCTCGCCGCATGCTCGGCCAAACCGCGTATACCAAAATCGTTTCTGTCAGATCGTCAGCTGAACCTTGAAGAGTTCTTCGAAGGTAAGACTGTCGCTTATGGTCAGTTTCAGGATGTACTAGGTAATGTCCCGCGTCGCTTCCAGGTCGATATTGACGGCACATGGGACGGAGAGACTCTGACGCTTGTCGAAGATTTCGTCTATGACGATGGTGCGACCGAACAACGGATCTGGACCCTGACCAAGACCGGCGATGACACCTGGACCGGCACCGCTCCCGGTGTGCTGGGCACAGCCAGTGGGGTCGAAAGAGGCGATACGTTTAACTGGAAGTACAAAATCGACCTGCCCGTCAAAGACGGCACCATGCGTGTCAATTTCGATGACTGGATGTGGTTGTTGTCGGATGACCGGTTATTGAACCGAGCCTATGTTTCGCGTTTTGGCGTAAGGCTGGGTGAAGTCATATTGTACTTCGAGAAGAAGTAGTCACCCCGCCAGCACAGCCAGCGGGGCAAAAAAGTATCAGACGGTTCCGCCCAGACTGCCTTCAAGCTCGACCATCTCCTGACCACCGGCCATCAGGTCCTGCAGCTCTTCCGGGGTGATCTGGCCACGCTGCGCCGTACCCAGCGTCTGCCCGCGATTGAGAACCGTGAACCTGTCACCAACCGCCAGTGCATGGCGGACGTTGTGAGTAATGAAGACCACCGCGATCCCCTGCTTGCGCACCTTGTCGATGGTCGCCAGAACATTGGCTGTTTGGCGCACCCCAAGGGCCGAGGTCGGTTCATCCAAAATCAGAACCTTCGCCCCGAAATGCACCGCCCGCGCGATGGCGACGGTCTGGCGTTCACCACCTGACAGCGTGCCCACCGCCTGATCAGGGCCGCGCAAGTTGATCCCCATTTTCTTCATCTCTTCCATCGTGACCTTGTTGGCATAGTCATGATCAAAAAAGTGAAGAGGTCCGACCTTCTTTACCGGCTCATTGCCCATGAAGAAATTGCGCGAGACCGACATCAGCGGGATCATGGCCAGATGCTGGTGTACGGTTGCGATCCCGGCCTCGATGGCATCACGCGGGTCGGCGAAATGCATGGGGTGGCCTTCGAACAGAATTTCTCCGTGGGTGGGCTGGTGCACGCCCGACATGGTCTTGATGAAGGTCGACTTTCCCGCACCGTTGTCGCCGAGAAGGCAGTGGCATTCACCGGGGAACACGTCCACCGAGACACCCGCCAGCGCGATCACGCTGCCGAAGTGCTTTTCGATGTTTTTCATCTGGATGATGGGTTCATGTTCGGGATTCATATCAACGCTCCCCCGTGATGATGCGGCGGATATAGGTGTTGAGGATCACAGCCCCAAGCAGGATCACCCCTAGGAAGACCCGGAACAGCGAGCTTTCGACACCGGCAAAGAACAACCCCTGTTGCACCACGCCAAAGATCAACGCGCCCAGCGCCGCGCCCAGTACCGAGCCGTATCCTCCGGTCAGAAGCGCGCCGCCGATGACCACGGCGATGATCGCCTCGAACTCTTTTAGCAGACCCCGGTCAGCACCAGCCGATCCGAACTCCATCACCTGACAGACCGCAAAGACGGTGGCGCAGAAGGCCGTGAACATAAACATCAGAATCTTGACCCGGTTCACAGGCACACCCGAGTTGCGCGCCGCCTCAGCATCCCCGCCCGAGGCGAAGATCCAGTTGCCGAACCGCGTTTTGGTCAGCAGCACGTGACCAAAGATGATCAGTGCGATCGCCCAGACAATCAGCATTGGAATACCATCCACAACTGGCTGACCGGCGCGGGTGCCACGCTCGAATACGGCGATGATCCCGGCATCCCCGAGCCATTGGAACAATCCCTGCAAAATTTTACCACCAAAGATCGGCGCCAGCCAATCGCCTTCGGCTGCGTCTTTCACACCGCCGATAATAGTTTTGCGCTCGATCACCTGCGGCAGGAAGATTGTAAAGCCGCGCAAAATGAACAGAAAGGCCAGCGTTACGATAAAGCTGGGCAAACCAGTCCGGATCACGATCCAACCGTTCAGCGCGCCGATTGCCACCGCCATTGCAAACGTGACGAGAATCGCCATCCAGACCGGCCACGCCAGCGTGACCGAAAAAATTGCGATCATCATGCCCGAAAAGCCAATCATCGACCCGACTGACAGGTCAAACTCACCGGCAATCATCAGAAGGCACGCACCTACGGCGATGATCATGAACTGCGCCGAGACAACCGACCAGTTCATCATGCCCTGTGCGTTGAACATGCCGCTATCAAAAGCGAACAAAAGAAAGAAGGTGAAGACGGCAACGGTGCCAACCATCCCGCCGAGTTCAGGCCGGATCAAGGCCTTGCGCAGCGGCGATATTTCTTTAATCCGTTCGTCGGTTACAGCCGTGTTTTGAGCAGACTCGCTCATTAGAACGCCCCTCCGAGTTAAGCAGTGATTTTGCGTCAGATAGTTGTTGGCGGGCGCCGCTTTGGCGGGGCGCCCGCGCTGTAAGAATCAGCGGTACTCGCCAGCAAATTCTTCGATCTTGGTCAGACCATCAGCAGTTACGAAGCCGGGACCCGAATTGATGTTGTTGCCCGGCAAAACGCCATAGCGGTGGTAGTTGGTCATCACAACAACCGGCAGGTAAGCCTGCAGGAAGGGCTGCTGATCAATTCCCCACTGGATCACGCCAGACTTGATGCCTTTGACAATCTCACCACCCAGATCGAAGGTGCCGAAATAGATGTCACCGGCCATACCATTTTCTTCCAGCGCCAGAATTGTCGGATCAGCCGAGGTTGGACCCAGTGTCAGAACCGCATCAGTATCCGGGTTCGCCGACAGATAGGCCAGCACGCGGTTCTTGATCTCGGCTGGGTCCTGGCCGGCGTCGATCATCTGATCCCCCAGTTCAATGCCCAAGCCGTCTGCAAAGCCCTGACAACGTTCCTGGCTTGAGGGCTGAACGATATAGTGGTTCACACAAAGGAACGAGCCGATGCCGTCACCCTTGGCGCGCTGGCCTGCAGCAAATCCGGCATCATATTCGGGCTGACCCACATACATCAGGGCACCAACTTCCCGTGCCTGATCCGGCGTACCAGTGTTCATGATGATGACATCAACGCCCGCATCAACCGCTGATTTGATCGGTCCGCTCAGCACATCATAATCCGCCAACGTGGTAATGATCCCGTTCGGACCCGAAGCAGCCGCCTGATCGATAATCCGCGCCATATCAGCAAGGTCGCCAGTGGGCGGATTGCGGTATTCGACTTCGACACCCATCTGGTCGCCTGCCAGCGCGATGCCGTTCTTGATCGTGTTCCACCAGCTGTCGCTGTCTGGCGCGTGGCTGACCAGAATGTATTTCTCACCTTCCGCCGCAGCGCCCGTGGCTGCGATCAGAGGCGTCGCAGCTACCGCCGCCGCCAGCGCCAACTTCTTCGTCAGTGAAGTCATGATGTCCTCCCAAAACTCATGTTATCGCGGATTGAGGCAGTCCTTCGCACCTCTCCGACTCGAGTTAGAGCATATCTGTCAAAATTTTGCAACCGGTTGCAAACGGTGTCAGATGTGTTTCATACTGTATCTGCCAAAGAATACAGGTAAAAGGACTGCCACTAAACGCAGGAAGGTCAGACGGATCATGGCTGTCACATTGAAAGAGGTTGCAGAACGCGCCGGCGTTTCACGTTCGGCGGTGTCGCGCACTTTCACCGATGGGGCCTCGGTATCCGACAAGATGCGCCGAAAAGTCGAGAAGGCCGCGCGTGAGCTGGGATACAGCCCAAATGCACTGGCTTCATCTCTGACCACAGGCCGAACTAAGCTGATCGGGCTGGTCTCGAACAACTTCCACAACCCGATTTTTCTTGAAGTTTTCGACCTCTTTACCCGGGGGCTGCAGGACCGAGGCCTGCGCCCGTTGCTGGTGAATCTGACCGACGAGGTTGAACCCGAAAATTCGGTACGAATGCTGCGCCAATATTCGGTCGATGGCGTTGTCGTAGCGTCGTCGACCTTGCCGCCCGGGTTCGCAAAAGCGTTTCGGGATGCTGGCGTACCAGTGGTGCACAGCTTTGGCCGGTCATCCTCTTCACCGCAGGTTCATGTGGTCGGGATCGACAATGTGGAATGCGGACGCATGGCGGCCCGCGAGCTGGTCGCGCGTGGTTATACGAAAGTAGCCTTTCTCGGCGGGCCCGAGGCGGCGACCTCGACTCAGGATCGCCATGCGGGATTCATGTCAGAGATGGCCCGGCATCCTAGCATTGATGTGACCTGCTCGTTTGCTGAGGCTTACTCATTCGATGCAGGTCGTCAGGAAATGCTACGCTTGCTGCAATCTGAGCGGGCTGATGCATATTTCTGCGGCGATGACGTGTTGTCCATCGGGGTGTTATCCGCAATTCTGGATAGTGGCCTAAAGGTGCCCGAAGACATCGGCATCATCGGCCTGAACGACATGGAAATGGCACGGTGGGAGAATATTGATCTCACCACCATCCATCAGCCGATCCGGCAAATCGTGAGTTCCTCGATCGAGCTAATGGTGGCAACCCTGAACGAACCCGACCGATATCCGGAGGCGCGGATATTCCCATGTTCGGTGGTGGAACGGGGCACATTGCGCCCCGTATCTGAGAGTTAACGAAACATCGGTGGCCGGGCATCCATCCACGCGCTGCCCTGTTTCGCCGACTCGACCGCTGTATGCACAGCCGCCATCGACCGCACGCCGTCTGCCGCATTGGGCAAGCCGTCGCGGGTTTCCCCGGCAATAGCATCTGCGAGATCGCAATAGATATTCGCAACCGCCAACGGGAACCCTTCGGGATGCGCAATCGCCACCCGGCTGAGTCGTTGCGCGTCTTCATGCAGCCCGCCTTCGCCTTTTTCTATGATCTGCAGGCGACCACCAACAGGCGTGTAGATAAGCTGGTTCGGCTGCTCCGACGCCCATCGAAGACCGCCGGTTTCTCCGAACACCTGAATGTCGAACCCGTGCTGCCGACCGATGGCGACCGAAGAGGTCCACAACCGGCCAACAGCGCCTTTTGTCGTGCGGAAGTTGACCATGGCATCATCTTCAAGTTCACGGCTGCCAATGGTTGAAGCAAAATCTGCAGACAGGGTCTCAACCTCATCATCCGCAATGAATCCGGCCATGTGCATCGCGTGGATACCGCAATCAGCGAACTGCCCGGAAACACCCGCCATCGCAGGATCATAGCGCCAGCGCACGCGTGGATTGTCAGCATCAGTGGCGTCTCCGTGATGGCCGTGACTGAAATTGGTAACGACCAGACGGATTTTGCCGATCTCACCTGCGCGCACCATCGCGCGAGCCTGACGCACCATCGGATAAGCCGAGTAACAGTAGTTTACCGCGCAAATCTTCCCTGATTTCTCGGCGACTTTGACAATCTCTTCGCCCTCTTCCACCGTCATGGTCATGGGCTTTTCGCACAGCACGTTGAACCCGGCCTCAAGGTACGCTTTGGTGATCTCGAAATGCGTCGCATTTGGAGTGGCTACAGTGACCAGATCAATCCGATCCTCGCGCCCGCGCTCACCTTCCAGCATCTCGGTCCAGTCGCCGTAGGCTCGGTCTGCCGCGATACCCAATCGTTGGGCGTATTCGCGACCAATGTCAGGCCTGTGATCCAGCGCTCCGGCGGTGAATTGGAAATGCCCGTCCGCCAGCGCCCCCAACCGGTGCGCCGGTCCGATCTGGCTACCTTCGCCGCCTCCGATCATGCCCCATTTCAGCTTGGTCATGGTCTGGACCTCCTTAACTGAAACCAATTGATTCAAGGTATTCACGATTCTTCCGCGCGTCCCCTACAGGATCAGGGTCGAGCGTTGGGTCGCAATCCTGCTCGACCGTGCACCATCCTGTGAAACCAGCGTCCAGCAGCACCTGGCGAACGGTCGGAAAGTCCACGTCGCCGTCGCCCAGATTGCAGAAAATCCCCTGCCCGCAAGCATCATAGAAGCCCGTCCGATTGGCAATTACATCCGCTTTCACTGTCGGAGAGATATCCTTGAAGTGCATGTACGAGATCCGATCAACGTAGCGCTTCATGAAGCCGACCGGATCGAACCCGGCATAAGAGTGATGCCCCGTATCGAAGCAAATTTTCAAAAGGCTTTCATCGACCTCGTCCAGCAAACGGATAAGTTCAGGTTCAAAGTCCATGAAGCCCGCAGCATGAGCGTGCATCCCAACGGTCAGCCCGTATTCCTCGGACCCGATCCGCGCGCTTTCAGAAAGGCGATCCCGGAACGCCGTCCACTCGGCCTTGTCCATCTGCTCAGCCTCATCGGCGCGACCAGCGGTTGGCGCGCGGCGGGGTGAGATCGCATCGATCAGCACCATATGCTGCGCCCCATGCGCTTTCAATGCGCGAGCGGTGCGGTGGGTGGCGTCCAGCACGTCTTCCCACGCGTCGGGGTCGTGATAGTTGCGGAACACAACGCCGCCGATCAGTTCAAGATCATGCTCGGCCAGCGCATCGGCCAGCACCGCAGGGTCTTCGGGCATGAAACCCACCGGGCCGAGTTCGATACCCTTATACCCGGCCACAGCGCATTCGCTGAGAACTGTTTTCCAATGCGGATTGCGCGGGTCCTGCGCAAATTCCACGCCCCAGGAACAGGGCGCATTGCCAATTCTGATGCTCATCTTGTCTTGTCTCCGATGCTCAGAAATCTTCGATATTTTTCCAGCTTTCATCCGCTGACGATGCCAATGCCGCAGCGACGACCCGGTTGACCTCATGCCCGTCGTGGAAGGTCGGCCAAACCGGTTTACCTGTCTCGATTGCACGCAAAAAATCGCGTGCTTCGATGATTATCTGGTCCTGATAGCCCGTGCCATGGCCAGGGCCCTGACAGAACGGCTCATAGTCCGGGTGTGCGGGGCCGGTCAGGATCTTACGAAAGCCACGCTCAGCTTCGGGACCCTCCATACGGTAGAGCCACAAAACGTTCTGGTCTTCCTGATCAAAGCGGATCGCACCCTTGGTGCCACTGATCTCATAGGCATAGCCCATCTTGCGCCCCGTCGCGATTCGACTGATATAGATCGATCCCATTGCTCCGTTCGCGAACCGCACCATCATCTGAGCGTGGTCGTCATTGTCAACTTCGCCACCCGGGCGGCTATTGTGCACGGTTTCGACCTCGGCCATCACGCGTGAAATCGGGCCGATCAAAGCCAGTGCGGCATTGATCATATGAGGCGCAAGATCACCCATCGTTCCGTTCGACATTCCTGTTGTACGCCAGGTTGCCGGGGCTTGAGGGTGCGCGTAGAAATCTTCGGTATGCTCACCCCGAAACCATGTGATGTCGCCGATCTCTCCTTCGGCTATCAGAGCGCGAGCGTATTGGCTGGCCGGGGTGCGGATATAGTTGAAACCAACCATGTTGGCCAAGCCCGAGGCCTCGGCCGCTGCTAACATCGCCGCACCATCCTCCAGCGACGCGCCCAAAGGCTTTTCACACAGCACAGGTTTGCCCAGCGCAAACGCTGCCTGAGTGATCTCGCGATGTGTTTCCGGAGGCGTGGCGATCACAACGGCCTCTACCTTCGGGTCGTTCACCAACACACGCCAGTCATTCGTCGAGCGCGCGAATCCATAGGCCTGACGATACCGCTCAGCGCTTTCCGGTGACGAGGCGCACACCATCTCTAACCGTGGTCGCAAGGCCGTGTTGAACACCGCCCCAACCGAGGACATGGCGACCGCATGGGCCTTGCCCATATATCCGCCGCCTAGAATGCCAATGCCGATCTCTGCCATTCCGACGTCCTCCCTCGCTTTTTCTTGAAAACCATTTGCAACCGGTTGCAAAACTTGTATCGTGAGAATAGGACTCTCGCAAGCTGCATTCGGCACTGCATCATAATTTTCCTAAAGGAGCCCGCAGACATGTCCGCGCAACACGACACTGTTTACCTGACAACGGCGCAGGCGATCATTCGCTGGCTGTCGAACCAGTTCATCGAGATCGATGGTCAGGAATATCGCCTATGTGGCGGGGGCTTCGGGATTTTTGGTCATGGCAATGTGACCTGCCTGGGCGAGGCACTGAATACTGTCCGGGATGAGCTGCCGTTGTATCGCGGACAGAATGAACAGAGCATGGGATTCGCCGCCGCAGGCTATGCCAAGCAGTGGCTGCGTCAGCGATTCATGTTCTGCACCGCTAGCGCAGGCCCCGGCACTGCGAATCTGTTGACTGCTGCTGGACTGGCCCATGCGAACCGGCTGCCAATGCTGATGTTGTGCGGGGACACGTTCATCACCCGCTTACCGGATCCGGTTCTGCAGCAGATGGAGAACTACTATGACCCGACGTTTGGTGTGAATGACGCCTTCAAACCGGTCAGCCGCTATTGGGATCGCATCACGCATCCGGCACAGGTCATTCAATCTCTGCCCGCCGCTATAGCGACAATGCTGGACCCGGGCGATTGCGGGCCGGCGTTCCTCGGGTTGCCACAGGATGTGCAGGGTTGGACCTATGATTACCCGGTGAAGTTCTTTGAGAAAAAAGTGCATCGCATTCGTCGCCAATCTCCCGATGCGGATGAAATCGCCGATGCCGCTACCGCGTTGGCAAGCGCGAAACGCCCGATGATCATCGCGGGTGGGGGCGTGCAGTATTCCAAAGCCGTGACCGAGCTGACCGAATTCGCCGAAAAGCTTCAGATCCCGGTCGTCGAAACCATCGCGGGCCGCGCCAATATGCTGGCGACCCACCCGCTGAACATTGGCCCGATCGGCGTCACTGGATCGGACAGTGCCAACGCAATTGCGGAGCAAGCCGATGTGATCATCGCTGTTGGCACGCGGCTGCAGGATTTTACCACCGGATCGTGGACCGCCTTTGCCAAAGACGCTCAGTTCATCTCGATCAATGCTGCGCGGCATGATGCGGGTAAGCACATGTCCTTACCAGTTGTTGGGGATGCCAAGCTTTCAATTCAGGCTCTAACACAGGCAATTGACTACACGGCTGCATCCGATTGGGTTTCACTTGCGCAAGACGAGCGCCGCAATTGGGATGCTTACGTGGCTGAGAATGTGTCTTACGGGAACCGTCCAAATTCCTATGCTCAGGCCATCGGCGTTGTGAACGAACTCTGTGACTCGCGTGACCGCGTGGTCGCCGCTGCCGGAGGTCTGCCCGCTGAAGTCACCGCCAACTGGCGCACGCTGGATATTGGCACCGTTGATGTTGAGTTCGGATTCTCCTGCATGGGCTATGAGATCGCAGGCGCTTGGGGGGCGCGCATTGCCCAATCTGAGCGTGAGCCGGATAAGGACACGATTACGTTTTGCGGTGATGGCTCATATCTGATGCTGAACTCGGACATCTATTCCTCGGTTCTGAGCCGCAAAAAGATGATTGTTCTGGTGCTGGACAATGGCGGTTTTGCAGTCATCAACAAGCTGCAGAACAACACAGGCAACGAAAGCTTCAACAACCTGCTGGAAGACTGCCCCACCATCCCCGAAGCCTTTGGCGTTGATTTCGCGGCCCACGCGGCCTCGATGGGGGCCACCAGCGAAAAGGTCGCGAACCCGGCAGAACTGGCCGAAGCGTTCAAGCGCGCCAAGGCCAGCGACAAGACTTATGTGATTGTGATGGACGTGGACGCCTATGAAGGCTGGACCACTGAAGGCCATGCATGGTGGGAGGTTGGAACACCCCACACTTCGGCTGACGAGAGGGTTCGTGATGCTCATGTCGAATGGGAATCGACCCGCGAAAAACAACGCAAGGGCATCTGATGAAACGGTTCAAGGCAGAAACGGCTGACCCAGACGTCATTGTGGATGAATTGCTGAACGGTGATGGAGTCGTCGCAATCTCGGGCCTTTTCACCCCTGAAGAGATCGCCGAGGCACGTGCCATCGTCATGGCCGAATCCGAAACAGCGGCCGAGAAAGTGACCCATTTCCAAGGCGCTGCGGAAGAGGATGGCAAACTGAACCTGCAGCGGCGGGTCTGGAATCTGTTGGCTAAGGGCGACGTGTTTTCACGCATGGCTGCGCATCCGGTTCTGATGAAGATCCTCCGCAAGTTTCTGGGGACCGAGTTCATCATGGGCTCGATCGCTGCTAATCGCATCCTGCCGGGCGGGCCGGGGCAGGAGCCGCATGTCGACTATCCCTATTGGGACTTTCACAGCCCCGAAACGCATCCCGTCGGTCTGAATGGATCATTTCCGATGAATGCACAGGTCTCGGTTTTGCTGGACCCGTTCACCAAGGAAAGCGGCGCGACCGGCTATGTACCCGGATCGCAGAAAGAGCTGCGTTATCCCACGCCCGAAGACAAGTTCTATGACAAATGCGAGCAGATGACCGGTGAGCCTGGTGATGTTGCTCTGTTCTATGGCGTAACGTGGCATTGCGCGATGCCGAACAAAGCGGATCACGACCGCAGCGCGATCCTGATCCAGTATCTGCCCAAATGGGTTAAACCGATGGAAGATATGCCCGCTGCGCTACCGCAGGATTTCCTTGCTCAGGTAAGTCCCGATCTGCGGCAGTTGCTGGGCCTGAATTATCCCTACCCCGAGGTGCTGGATGCCGCGCGGGCAGGCAATACCGAGGGGCGCACGTGACTCTGATTGAAGGTATAAAAGGTAACCGCTTTGCCGTGTTCGGCAGGGCCGGAATGGACATGTTTGCGGATCCGGTCGGAACCAAAAGCGAAGACGCACAGTTGTTTCGCGCCGATCTGGGCGGATCAAGCGCCAATATCTGCGCCGGACTGGTGAAGCTGGGATCGCAAGCGGCGCTGGTCACCTCGGTCTCGGATGATGCCGTGGGGCGGTTCTGTGTGAACCGGCTGCGGGACTATGGCGTTGAAACGAGATATGTCCGAGCTGTGGGTGGCGAGGCGCGTACGTCCTTGGCTGTCTACGAAAGTTGCATTGAAGACTTTCAGAATGTCATCTACCGCAACGGCGCCGCTGATTTCCAGGTAACCGAGGCGGATATGGATGAGGTCGACTACAGCGCCTTCTCAGCCCTGATCACGGCGGGCACGGTGTTTGCTGCGGAACCCTCACGCGCGGCCACCTTCCGCGCATTTGAAAATGCGCGCGCCTCAGGTCTGCCGGTGATCTTCGACATCGATTACCGCCCCTATAGTTGGCCATCACCCGAAGTCGCCTCAGAGGTTCTGACCCGCGCAGGGAATGAAAGCGATCTGATCGTAGGCAATGATGAAGAGTTCGGCTTTATGGCGGGCGGCATCGAAAAAGGTTTAGACAAGGCCCGCGAATTGGCGGCCAACGGCAAGATGGTGATCTACAAGATGGGCCATGAGGGGGCCATTACGCTGGCAGACGGGCAAGAGGTCCGCACCGGCATCTACCCGGTTACCGCCGTGAAGCCCAACGGCGCAGGCGACAGCTTCCTGGCCGGACTGCTGGCCTCGATCGCTGCGGGGCATGACCTGCGCGATGCGGTGCTGCGCGGTTCGGCCTGCGCGTCGATCGTCGTGTCGAAACCCGGCTGCGCCGGGGCCATGCCGACGACGCCCGAACTTGACGAATTTCTGGCCCAACACCCGGGCTCCACGGATACCTGAAAGGAGACGCAGATGCATATTGCGCCCCATGACAACCAGAACAAACCTATCGTCGATGCCGACCATGATCTGGTGCCGCTAAACTATTTCAACATCGTCAAACTGAAAAAGGGCGAGGTGTTCGAATATGCCGTACCGGGCTATGAGACCTGCATCGTGCCCGCCACCGGTACCGTGGATGTCGATGTGGACGGCGCGATCTATACCAACCTTGGCAACCGCGCCATCGACGTCTGGGATGGCGAGCCCGAGGGCGTATACGTTCCCGTCGGCGCCAAGGTTCGAATAACCTGCATGACGGATGAAACCGAAACCTTCATCGCGGGCGCAAAATTCGACCGTGTGCTTGAACCCTTTGATGTCCGCGTACCCGAACTGGATCTGGTGCAGTATGGATCGGACGACACCAAAACCCATCGAAAAATCAAACACATTCTGGGCGCGAACCATCACGACAAGGTCGGCCGCTTGCTGGTGTCTGAACTTTATACCGTGGGTCAGGGCGGCTGGTCCGGCTTTCCCAGCCACAAACATGACACCGACCGCAAAAGCGACGATGGCGAAATGATCGAAACCCGCCATGACGAAACCTATAATTTCCGCTTCCGGCCCAACTATGGTTCTGGCGTCCAGATGCTGCAGCGCGAAGACAACAAGCCGGGTGATGCCTATCACATCATGGATGGCTCGACGATCCTGCTGGACAAGGGCTATCACCCCTGCGCAGTTTTGCCGGGGTATGAAATGTACTATTTCACCATCCTCGGCGGGCTCAGTCAGCGCTCGCTGAAGCAGTATTTCCAACCGACCCATGCAGCCCAGCTGCATACGATCCCGGGCATTATGGACATGGTGGCCAAGTTCAAATGAGCCTTGTGACATTATCGGACGTGCTGCAACCCGCGCTGCGCGACGGCTATGCCGTGGCCGGGTTGGTGACGCTGGGCTGGGAGGATATGCGTGCCTACGTGGCCGCTGCCGAAGCCGAAGGCGTACCGATCATCCTGCAAGCCGGCCCATCATGCCGCGAACACACGCCGCTGCCGGTTCTGGGCAAGATGTTCCGCCATCTGGCCGAAGGGGCCAGTGTGCCTGTCGTGGCCCATCTGGACCATGGCTACACCCATGACGAATGCCACATCGCCATCGACAGCGGCTTCACCTCGGTCATGTTTGACGGATCGCGCAAGCCTTTGGAACAGAATATCGCCGAGACCGCTGCAATTGCCGAGATGGCCCATGCCGCTGGTGTCTCCTGCGAGGGGGAAATCGGTTTTGTCGGCTATTCGGACGGTGAAGGTTCGGACGGAACCGACCCGGAGGAAGCCGCGCAATTCGCCCGAGAGACCGGCGTGGATGCAATGGCGATCTCGGTCGGCAACGTCCATTTGCAACAGAACAAAGAGGGCGGTCTGGACGAGGCCCGTATCCGCGCCATCGAAGCCGTGACCGATATACCTCTGGTAATCCATGGCGGCTCGGGCGTGCCGGTTGCGCAACGTGCTGCGCTGGCGCGCGGATCGAAAATCTGCAAATTTAACATCGGGACCGAGCTGCGAATGGCCTTTGGGAATGCCCTGCGAACGGCCGTGAATGCCGATCCGGACAGGTTCGACCGCGTTCAAATACTGAAAGATACACATGAACCGGTGGTCGAGGCGACGCGCCGAGTACTGAAAGCGTTCAAAGGGGCATGACATGCTGAATATCGGGCTATTGGGATGCGGGCGGATCGGTCAGGTTCATGCGCGCTCGATCGGGCAGATTGATGGCGCACGGGTGAGCGCAGTGGCGGACGCATTCACAGAACCGGCTCAGATGCTGGCCGACAAAACTGGCGCACAGATCCTGTCGGCGGACGAACTGATCGAAAGCAAAGATGTCGATGCTGTCGTCATCGGTACTCCGACCGACACCCATTACGATCTGATCCATAAAGCGGCGAATGCCGGCAAAGCGATCTTCTGCGAAAAGCCGGTGGACATGTCCGCTGACCGCATCCGCGACTGCATCAAGGTGGTCGAAGCCACCGGCGTGCCCTTCATGACGGCCTTCAACCGCCGCTTTGATCCGAGCTTTGCCAATATTCAATCCCGCATCGCCGAAGGTGAGATCGGCGCGGTCGAAATTGTCACCATTCTGTCCCGCGACCCCTCGCCGCCACCGATCAGCTATATCGAAAGCTCGGGTGGGTTGTTCCGCGATATGATGATCCATGACTTGGATATGGCACGTTTCTTGCTGGGCGAAGAACCTATCAGCGTTTACGCTGTTGGATCATCGCTCGTCGATCCCGAGATCGGCAAAGCCGGAGACGTCGACACCGCAGCCGTAACCCTGACGACAGCCAGTGGCAAGATTTGCCAGATCTCCAACTCGCGCCGCGCCAGCTATGGCTATGATCAGCGCATCGAGGTGCATGGCGAGAAGGGCATGTTGCGGGCCGAAAACATGTTGGAGAATGCGGTTGAGGTCGCGACTCCGTCGGGTTTCCGCAAAGCCCCCGCCCGGCATTTCTTTCTTGAACGCTACGAAGGCGCCTATCAAGCCGAGATGGCCCATTTCACTGACGCTGTGTCCGGATCAGGACAACTTGCACCAGGTATCATCGATGGGCTGCGGGCTCAGTTGCTGGCCGATGCGGCGGATGCGTCCTTGAAGCAGGGCACCGTTATCAACCTCGATTGAGGTTTTTGGGAAATCATCGAGGTTCAAGGTACGACGCGCCAAACTCGTACCCCCTCAAGAAATCATCAGACATCTTCTAGGCGCGCCGTATCGTTTTGGTATCTGGGCGAGATGTCCGGAATGTGTCTGAAAGATTAATTTTCCCAACTACGGGGAACCCCCAATATACGGGCCTAAAAGCATCGCATAACCTGAGTTCAACGGACCACTTTCACTGATCCGTGTATCCCCTTCAGAGGGGTTGGCTCGACCCCCTCGCCAACCCCTCTGCTAGGTGGAATGTGAGGCGACGCTTTCAATCTAATACCGCCACCGCGAGATTTGGACGAAGCGGGCTTGTTTTCGGGCCTTAGACCTGTTCACTTTGGGTGACGACGGCGTCAACGATGAACGAAAAAGAAGTGCATGGTGTTTCTTTAATTTTTTAGTTTCAATGTCTTACTACAAAACCACCGACACCCCGAGAGAACAGTTGTCACGAGCGCGACAACATGCGCTTAAAGGCCCTACAACTTTGCGGTGCTACATTAGATCGCTGAAACAAGCGCATTCACGGCTCCGGCAAAACCAGCCACTGCCACAACACTTGCCAAAATGACGCAAAGGATTTCCAACGCACTGAGTTTCATATCGGCCCCCACCGGAATGCTGCACCCGGCATAGAGCAAGTCTTGAAAGGCGAAAAGTGAGCTTATGTTTACATCGCGGAAACTTGCTATCTAGGCAGCGCTTACTTGCTCAGATACCGCTCTCAGGACGTTAGTTGGGGTCGTTCTGATGGCATTTCTATCTTGACCTGTTGCACCTCTGCATCGCCGATTGCACATCATTCGGCGCGCAACGATCAATGGAAAGATACCTGAAACTGCGCCCATAGAATCTAATGGCGCTGTCGAGGTACACCATAACTACACCCAGATGCGCGATACAAAAGGTTTGAACGCGCATTGTATCAACGCCACCGAAAATGCGCTTCATTCATTGGACGATCAGAAGACTGCTCGTGGGGCGGCATATCGAACTAGGTAACCCCCTCAAATCCAGTTGGAAAAACTAGAAAGTGCTAAAAATAAAGACATGCCGCCCACTGTGGCAGGATGGCATTATGGCAAAAATGTGTCCACGGCTAAATTCGAAACTCTTAGTTCGTGAATTGGAAACAAGATGTTTCGGAAAGATTCTCGGGACCACTGAGAACCCTGCACTTCGAAGGTGCTCAGTGATGAGAGTTTGAATTCGAAAGATAACACTGTGACGTCACTCTCTCCACCTATGAAGAAGGCTCGATAAGCGGACCATCGCTGCTTGGTGTCCTTCTCAGCAGAAACTACGATACCTCTCATTGGATGAGGGATAGCCTCATCAAGCTTCAACCGAACAGCACGGCCAACACTGGATGGGCACTTCCCGAGCTACTGAACTGACACTTTAAACTGGAATGCATCTTGCTTCCCCATCTGTGCCCATCGCGCATCCTTCGTTCCAGAGAACGGGTCAAGTCATCAAACCTTGGGAGCAAAATTTGCTCTAAACAAAAACGGGGGAGTTCTAGGTTAGTTCAATATACTTCAACTGATAAGCATCCATTTTGACGAAATAAAGTACAATGCTTCAATTGGTAGAAATCCAAAGAACTAATTCAATTGTAACACGACCCTTGGGTTTTTCCGTTGTGTTGTCATAGAGAAAGATGAATTAGCAGCGCTTGAAGTCTTGGTACGTGTTGATGCAATAATTGAAGCCAATGACAAGATGTCAAGAAACGCCTTTTGTCGATATTCAAGTGGCATTCGCTCTTTGACCTCTTAATGTGCATCCTTATCTCGCGCTGCGACGGTGCGTTTCTTTCTTATTCACCGGAATCAAGCACTTATGAAGTAATGCGGAAGCTTTCCCTCTTTAACATCTACCAATGACCGGAAAGTATCAGTTCATATCACCCACCACTAAATTTATTTATTTATATCTGGCACTTAACAAATACCTGCGTTCGCAATTGCAAATGTCGAGCGCGTTTAATGTCGACGAGTTACTGAGATTAGTGTACTACTGACCCTAACTGTGGGGTTATTTTTATTTAAAACAATCGATCAGGGTGTCGAATTTTAGGCATTAGAAACGTTTAATATATTTACTTTGAGGTCAAGATATGGGGTAGACCAGACAAAGTTTTCCAAGACTAAAACACCCGAAGCCCGCCTAATGGCCATCGTGTTCATTGATGCATGTGGGTACTCGTTAGCGGTTCGCGAAACTGAAATGCGAACCCTATCCACTATTCGCGCGGATCTGAATTTAGCCAGTGAAGTAGTGGTCGCACTTGGAGGTGAAGTCACGGGTATTGCTGGTGATGGTTTTTGCGCGACATTTAGAAGTGTTTCAGTCGCGGTAGAAGCCTCGTTGAGGGTACAGGAAACTCTTTCCGAACAAGTCGAAAACTATGATCGCGGATTCAGGATCGGTGTACATGTTGGTGATACATTTGAAATAGACCGCCAAATCATAGGGAATACCGTAAACACCGCGGCCCGTATCGAAAGTGCTGGATCGGCCGGTGATGTCCTGGTCTCCAGTGCGGTCCGAAATTCGCTTCGGGGTGGAAACGACTTTCGGTTTGTCTCCATCGGCTACCCAACACTAAAAAATCTGGGAAACTCTCTCGAGTTATTCAAGGTGATCAGAGTTTCGGACCAAGGGTCGCTGACAAAGGCCCGTCTCGAATTGATTGGGTATCCGAAGTATTGGGGCTCCCAAAACACTTTGCTGGACCTAAGCAACGAGCAGACAATGCTTCTCTCGCTCTTAGCTTGCTCTCAAGGTGTTTTTTCAGCGCATCGGGCTGGCGAAATTATTTGGGAGGACCAGTCTACTTCTGAAAGGTCTGCTTTATTGGAGCGGCTCGTTGACGCCACCAATGAACACACGGGTTTGGCAACCCTAATCAGTGTAGTTCGCGACAAAGATCTCATTTGCCTCAATCAACAAGAATTGGAAATAGACGTAACGGAGCCAGCAGCAGAACTATCGAATAATAGGCTGTTGGAGGGTTTCAATTGCCGCAATGCTGCTTTCATGGATTGGCTCCAGCATCAACGGTCTGCGGTTCGATGCATCAACCAAGATGGTGCTAATCTAGTAAGCAAAACCGATCTCACAACTCAGCCAACGCCTAATGCGTCATGGGTAGAAACTACGAGAACAAATTTCGTAATTGGCCTTCTAGCCTCAGATGTGGGAGCGGGATCGGAAAAAGCCTCTTTCGTAGCAAATATCGTCGCAGAGCAGCTATCAAAATCTCTTTCGGAAACCGAGGCCCTGATTGTTCAGGACTATCGCACCCCGAACGTGCCCGGGCCATACAACTCCAGCCCCAGCCACGGTGTTGGTCCCGACTTGTTTCTTCAGTGCAGAGCGTCAGCCTGCGAAAGCATGCTTCAAGTTTCTGTCACTGCAATGCGCCCCGAGGACCGGAAAGTTATTTGGAATCAGAATGTGGTGGCTGATCAGGGCGACTTTCTTGGGCTCTCAACCTCCAGCGTTGCAGCTTTTGTAAGCTACGCTACCGATGCGCTCCTCACGGCATTGGTGAATGGGCGTCATATGCGAGACCCCGCTGCCCATCATGCTGCAAAGACGGCGATCTCAGCAGTCCATCACTTGCTAACAATGTCTGGACCCGGTTTGGACCATTTGCAGGCAGACATATTGGCGGCCTACGAAATCGACCCCAAACCTGTTTACTTGGCCTGGCTAGCATATTTTACGACGTTCCAAATCGGCGAACGTTACGGAACGTGGGACATTGAGCTTGAAGAAAGAGCACGAGAGCTAGCGAGGCGAGCAGTCGAAGCTGACGCAGATAACGGGACCGTTTTAGGGCTTGTCGCTCACGTCTATTCCTACGTGTTCCGCGAGTTTTCGATTGCTCAGGACCTTTCTGACAGAGCCCTGGAGCTGAGCCCATATCGTGCAATGTGTTGGGATTCTGCTGCGATGCTCTACTGCTATACCGATCGTCCGAGGCTTGCAGTGGAGGCGGCGAACAAAGCTAGGGTTATCGGACGGCACAGCCCTTATCGTCATCTATTCGACGGCGCAAGCTGCGTAGCATCGTTGGTAAATGGCGACTTCGAACAGGCCGTCAAATTTGGCGAAAACGTGATGGCGGTACAACCACAGTTTAAAGCAGTTATGCGCTATCTGGCGGCATCTTACGGTCACTTGGGCGATCACACCAAAGGTGAGAAAGCGTTACATCGACTTGTCGAATTGGAGCCAGACATGTCTCTCACAAGTATTCGAGAAGACTGGTTTCCGGTTCCAACCCGCTTCAGCGCAAAACTTATGGAGGATGGTCTGAGCCGTATCGGGCTGCCAAAACAAATTTAGTATTTCGATCAAGGGAGGGGGATTCATTGAATTACGTTAGTTTTCTCAACAACTTCGGTATGCTCGTTCGGCGTGGGGAATTGATTTCGTGTAAAGTTTTAAAGCTGGCGAACTTGGGCGCAGCGAACAATCCTGAGCGAAATAGGGATGAACTTGTATCGCTAATCTATGACGAACAGCAGCAAACATTCTGGGCGTACATCAATGCGATTCGTGAGATCAAGGACGACATAATTGATGATCCAACACTTGAAAAATTGAATTTGTTTTTTGATGAGATGACTCTGGTAGATCGTCTTCAGCGGAACGAACAAGTAGCTAATTCGGTTGCCACAGAAATTGGAAGCCGGTCTGCACTCGGAGCCGCTGTAATTGCGATGGGTCAGTCTTCATCCTTTGCCCTGAACCGCAACAGAAATAGAAACCGCAATAGAAACAGGAATCGAAATAGAAACAGAAATAGGAATCGAAATAGAAACAGAAACCGCACTGAGTTCGATTTCGGTGGGAGCGATGCCTCATTTGGTTGGCGCGAAATGCGTGATCTCTGTAAAATTGGCATTCCTATTGATACAAGTATTCTCGGGAAAATCTGGGAGAATATTGATCTTCTACCACCTCCAGGACCCGATGAAAGCCTGAACGAAACCACTCATCTGCTGGAGCTTCAGGAGCAACTGAAACAGCCAGATCAAGTGCGCCGTCGCGACGAAATTGTTGCACAAGCGCAGTTCGGAATTGACGATTACCTGACCCCTTTAGGGATTGACGAGCAGGGCGGATTTGATGCGACGAAGGCCTTGATGGTCATCCTGCTGGAAATCACCAACGAGATCGGCCTTACTTACAAGAATAGGTTCAGCCGACCTCGACCAAACATCGTGCAGCCGCTTATCCGTCCTTACATCCCCGTACCGTATCACGCTGCATATCCATCCAACCATTCTTATCAATCATTCGCGATTGCAGAGCTGTTCTCTCGGCTGGTTCCAGAGCATCCGGGAACGATAGCGCTTTTCCATCGTGCCCAGCGTATTGCCGAGAACCGAGAATGGGCAGGTCTACACTACCCAAGTGATACAGCTGCAGGACGAAGTCTCGCAAAGAAAACAGTGGTTTATCTAACAGAAGCTCTCGATGAACTGATGGATGAAGCCCAAGACGAATGGCTGGGATAGCTACAAAGGGGAGGTGAGCCAATGCCTGTTGGCGATGAGTTATATAAACGTTACTACTATCTTTGGCATCTGGTGGCGATCAATGCGATTTCCGTACCAACTGGCACCTTATCTGGTGAGGTTTGCCCGACGATAACTGGTGTCGAATGGGATTTTGCAGGACGGGATGTAAAAATTGGCCTCATTGATATGGGGGTGGCCCGGCATCATCCAAACTTAGAAGCGCCAGAGGCCCCCCTTCCCCCTCCAGATCAAGTTATTTGGAATGACGCAATTGATCTAGCGAGCCACCCGTATGGAGCAAAGTACGAGGAGTTATCGGCATATCCTGCAGCAAACAGACACCGCGAGCTACCAGAACAACATTTGACCGGAATCAGCGCTTTGGTCATACCTGGTCTCGACCCCGAAGAAACCGAGATAATTAACAGAATTAGTAACGGTTTTGGCGTCAAGCGTTACGTCGATGCCTATGATGATCGGTATGCCGCTCACGGGACTGGATGTGCCGGCCTGACGAGCGGTACCAGTTATGAATTGGATCAGTTCGGCAATGCGGGTAATATTGCCCCTTACTTTGGCGTAGACCCGCTAAGCAAAGTAGTTCCTATCACAACTTCAATATCTCCTAGCCCTGAAGAACTGATAGCGGCCTTTCTTTATGCAGAAGCGAAAGGTGTGGATGTCATTCTATTTCCGCGCGATGCCGCTGACCCTTCGTATTGGCCCGGCTATCCAACCTCTTTTGACGATGATGAAGAGACCCGCCTTCACAAAAGCAAGGCGGGAGAAGTTCATGAAGATATTTTGGATATCCAAAAATCCTGGGCTCTACTTGAGAAAGTCATAGAATGGGTAAGCAAGCAGACGCCTGTTGTATGCGCCGCAGGTAATGAGGGCAGGAGTGAACTGATTTACCCGGCTAGTTTGTCATCCAATCCCGCAAACGGTGTCATTTCAGTAGGCGCCGTCAATTACAACGGCTACCGATCGGGTTATTCCAACTACTCGGGTGATCTGACCGTAGTCGCACCTTCAGATGACGGAGAAGTATATAACCGATACCAAATCCGATTGGACCGTCGCGCTGCTTCAGCAGGCGACTTCTGGGTAGAGAACGTGCACAAAAAGCGCGAACCACCTTATGATGATATCCCTGAAATTTTATTTGCCTCACAACGGTTGCTTTCCTTGGATGTTCCAGGACCGCGGGGCTACGTGGAAGGAACATTCGCTGGCCCCGTGAAGAAACGAGAAAGTGCGCGCGACGATCCTTCGGGATTATATGCTGAATTTGGGGGCACATCGGGTGCTGCTGCCTTGGTCGCCGGAGCAATCGCGATGATGCAGCGCAAGTCGACTTCAAAGGTGTCAGGTGTTGACGTCAAGAACATTTTCGAAGGTTTTTCGGCTGATACCAATAAACTAAATCTAGACCACTGGTATTGGTTAGATGCAGGGTCATCTTTGCAGCCAGATGCCATGAACTCATATACCGCACCGAGCACTGATGAGCTTTTTGGGCAGGCAGGACTATTGGACGTCGCAAAACTACTTTTACAGGTTTGAACAAACTAGGACGTGTGATTGGTTGATACCGCTCCTTTCAAGGCATTTTGCCGCAAAGGAGATTGAATATGGGAATGAAGCGCACGGATTGATTCGTCTCTGCTGCGAGACGGATCAAGCTGATCATAGGGCTTTCACGCCAACAGACTGCGTTTGAACTCGGCATTGGCCTTAAGCGATCGGAACGCTTGGTGAAGAATACCAATATCGCGCCATTAATGGGTTGGGATCAGAAGCACGTAGAGCGATAGATTCAGGGTCATCCCTATTCTCCCATTCTTCCTCACGCGTCGATTTAAGGGCGTGGCGCTATAAAGTGCTTGATCGTTAAGCAATTGATCGGGGTGATCAATTGTAGTCTGCGCGGGCTGCTCTGGGATTTTCTAAAGTTGGTTGCGGGAGCAGGATTTGAACCTGCGACCTTCAGGTTATGAG